>CAZXVW010000022.1:0-34758 GCA_964644025.1 uncultured Solibacteraceae bacterium
CCTGCTGATCTCGCAAGGCGCCGCGCTGTCACCCAGCCACAATCCCCTGTTGCACCCGGCGCACCACTGCACCCTGTGCCAAGCCGGGCATTTGCCCATCGTTACGGCCTCCAGCGCGCTGACGCTGTTCGTTCCCATCGCATCATTCCGGGTGCCCTGGCGCCCGCAATACCTGGCTGAGCCCCGGGAACCGGCGCTGTTCGCGTGGTCGTCCCGCGCACCCCCTGCATAATCCTCCCGGGCTTTCTTGCGCGGCGAGCGCCGCTTTCGTCACCACTACCTGACCACTCCGGCGCTTCGCCCGCAAAGCTCAAGCTGCACTGCGCAACAGCTTGTTAAGGAGGCAAAACGATGCAGGAGCAAAAGGTTAAGCTTTTCGGTTATCTCAGTTGCCTGTTGATTCTCGCCTCGCCCGCCTCCGCTCAGTCGTTGGGGGCGGGCGGCACCATCGCCGGCACGGTTCTTGACCCCACCGGTGCGGCCGGCGCGACTCAGTACAGCGGGGCTTCACCGGGAGGGCGCGTCTTCCAGCGGCGATGGATCCACAGCCACTGATCCGGGTATTCGCGGATGACCTCTTCGAGCTTCCGCTGCAGGCGTCGGGTGTCCTCGGCCGCATCGCCGCTCATCTGGACCGGCGGATAGAAGCGCAGTACGTAACGGCGCTCCTCCTCAGACCAAAGCGCAAAGCCGGGGATTACCGCCGCCCCGCTCCGGGCGGCGATCTTCGCAAAGCCGGTATTGGCGCAAGCCGGAATACCGAAAAAATCGACGAACACGCCTTCTTCCCGGCTGCTGTTCTGATCGATGAGAACGCCTACAGCCTCGTTGTCCGCCAGCGCCCGCAGGATGCCCCGGACCAGGTTCTTCTTGCCGATGATGCGGTTGCCGGAAAGCCGCCGCCGCCGCTCGACCAGGGTGTCGAGGAGCGGGTTATCGAGCGGCCGCACCACGATGTGCATCGGCTCCGTCATCAGCCCGTGGGCGAAGGCGCTGAGTTCCCAGTTGCCCAGGTGCGCGGTGGCGAACAACACACCGCGGCCCCGCCGGCGAGCTTCCTGGAAATGCTCGAAACCCTCGTAGCGGATCCACTCACTCACGTTGTCCCGGTTGATGCGCGGGAAACGGGCGGTGGCCACCAGGAGGCGGCCGATGGAACGGAAGACACCGTCGATGATTCGTTCCCTTTCTCTCGCCGGCAGCCCGGGGAACGCCATGTCTAGATTTCGGCGCCCGATGCGCCGCAGGCGGGGAACCGTAACGTCCAGCAGGCGGGCATAGAAACGGCCCAGCGTCTCGGCCACCGCTCGCGGCGTCAGCTCGAGCGTGGCCACGGCCATGCGCGCCGCCAGGTACTCGATCAGGTTGCGCAGGGCTGAGCGGGTTCGCAATCGCCTATTCTATCGAACGCCCAGCGTTAGCGACGGCGGACGCACCAGCGAATTCGGCGCCGCTACCGCCCACTGGCGGCCCGGTCGATTCTCCGGCAGTAATCGCGCACCAGGTCCCGGAACCAGACCCGCAGACCGGGGATCAAATCCACCGCGCGCCCGTAGAAGTCCCCGAGCACGGGAACCCAGCCCATCGCGGCGCGCAGCGCGCCGATCGCGGCCGCGGCGTCGGAATCGAAACCGGCCCGGATTGAAAGCCCGTAAGTATTCAGGCCGCTCTGGATATTGGAAAGCACGCCGGTGAAGGAAACCACCTGCCCGAGGCGGTCCTGCACCCTCGGCGCCATCCACAAGAAAGGCTTGGCGCGTTCCCCCCAACTCTTGATGTCTCCGAGCGCGCTTCCCACCTGCGACCATTGGCTGCCATCCGCAGCCCGGCTCAACTCGCGCGCTTGCTGGTGGTACCGCTGCATGATTTCGCGCAGTTCCGCGACCCGGGAATCCACGGCGTTCATGAAGTTCACGGTTGAAACCGGCGCCCGGACCAGCGTGGCGTGAAAGACTTTCTGGCGGCCACCGAAGTAAGATTTGGTTGCATTGTCCGTCCACCGGCCGCCGTTACTATGGAGGTGCTGGAACGCCTCCTCCAGATCGTCGACGCCGAAACCCCAACCGGTCCGCGCGGCATCATGGAGCGAATCCATCATCAACCGCCGGTGATCGGCGTCTGGGCATTGGCCGATCCTCTCGTGAGCCGTGTAGTAGATCTCAAAAGCCCGGTTCACGAAGGCAATGCTGGTTCCGCTGTGAGCCACCCCGGGTCTGCCCCACTCAGCAGTGATCTGGGAACGTGTGAGGTGGGCTCGGCGAGTTCCTTCCCAATAGGGTGTAGGCATAGTCGGTTTTCCGTTTCTTTGCAGTTACGAGAATTCTGCTTCGTGTTTGCCTCGGAGCAAGGCTGGCAAATCGTAACATCCCCGGCGCCGGCCTCCGTCACCGCGAATCCGCGGCTGTCAACTGCACACGGCTCGATTATATGTTGCGAGGCGCCCCGCCGCCAACTCGGTTGCGGTCTCAGGAGCAACATAATTCAGCTAGCACGTATCCCGTCTCGGACTGTTCAACCGGGGCCGCGGCGCGAGACGTCGCGCCCGGCTCACTCGATCCAGCCGCCGCCGAGCACCACGTCGCCGTCATAGAAGACGGCCGCCTGGCCTGGGGTAATCGCGCGTTGCGGCTCATCGAACCGGACTTCCACCCGGCTGGCTTCCGAACCCGGGTACAGCGTGGCCGGGGCGGGTTGATGCTGGTTCCGGATCCGGACGCGGGCCCGGAGCGGCTTGCTGGGAGCAGCCACCGAGACCCAGTTCACGCCGGCCGCCTGCAGACGGTTGCCCAGCAAGTCCTCCCCTCTGCCAACCACGACGCGCTGCGTGGCCGGCTCGGTCGCAATTACGTAAAGCGGCTCCCCGGTAGCGATGCCAAGCCCGCGGCGCTGGCCGACGGTGAACCGGTGGACGCCGGCGTGCTCGCCCAGCACCTTTCCTTCGCGGTTGACGATCTGACCCCGGCGATCAGGCTTGGCGCGTCCCTGTTCGCGGAAGTAGGCATCGATGAAAGCCACGTAATCACCATTCGGTATGAAGCAGATCTCCTGGCTTTCGCCCTTGCCGGCCACCGGCAGGCCCAGTTCCCGCGCCTTCTCCCGCACCTGCTCTTTGGTGTAGCTTCCCAGAGGGAATAACACCCGCGCCAGTTGCTGCTGGCTCATTCCAAACAGAAAGTAGCTCTGGTCCTTGGCCGGGTCAACTCCTCTGAGCAACTGGTATCGGCCCGTGGCCGGGTCGCGCCGGATGCGGGCGTAGTGCCCGGTGGCGATGCGTTCGGCACCGGCCTCTGAGGCCAGCCGGAACAGTTCGCCAAACTTGATTACACGGTTGCACACCGCACAGGGAATGGGCGTGCGGCCCTTGAGGTATTCGGTGATGAACGGCCCAACCACCAGGCGCTCAAAACTGTCCTGGAGCTTGACCACGTGGTGCGCGATGCCAAGGCGCCGCGCCACCTGGCGGGCCTGTTCAATGTTGTCCCCAGACCGCACGCGGCTTGCCCTGGTTCCCGCCGCCAGCTCCGGCAGCCGGCGCGGGTCCCAGACCTGCATCGTGAAGCCGATGAGGCGCCTGCCTTCAGCCAACAGCAAAGCGGCGACGGTCGAGCTATCCACTCCACCGGACATGGCCACGGCAATAATCGGATGAGGCATCGAACTTAGCCGCGGTTGGCGACGGGATCCGGAAGCATCCGCTCCCCACGGCGACGGCCCCGGCCAGCATCCCAAACGGCAGGAGTCGTGGCATTATAGTCGAAGTAGTAGTGATTCACCACTCTTGCTTGTTTCGATTCTAGCAGCCTATGCCACGTCCCATCATTACCTTGACCACTGACTTCGGCACCTCGGACCACTTCGCCGGTACGATGAAAGGCGTCATCCTCTCGATCCTGCCAACCGCGGAAGTTATTGATATCAGCCACGATGTCACCCCATTTGCGATCTCCGAGGCGGCGTTTCTCCTCTCCCAGACTTACGCTTACTTTCCCCGTCGCACCGTTCATGTGGCCGTCGTCGACCCCGGCGTGGGAAGCACGCGCCGCCCGATCCTGGTCGAAGCGGCGCGCCAGTTCTTCGTCGGCCCGGACAACGGCATCTTCTCGCTCATCTACACCCGAGAAACACACAAAGTGCGGCACATCACCGCCCAGAAGTATTTCCTGCCGAGGGTAAGCAACACCTTCCACGCCCGGGACATCTTCGCTCCGGTGGCGGCGCACCTTCGCAAAGGCGTTCCGCCCTCGAAGTTTGGCAGGCTGATCCGCGACTATCTCCGCTCCTCGTTCGAAAAGCCGGTCCGGACCGGGAAGAGATTCTGGGCGGGCAGCGTCCTCAAGGTTGACCACTTCGGCAACCTCATCACGAACTTCCGCGTCGAGGAGTTCCCGGAAATACTCCGGCGGCCCTTCGCAGTCAACGTGGGCCTGCTTTCGGTGGAGCGTCTGGCTTCAAGTTATGCCGAAGGTCAACCGGACGAACTGATTGTAATTCCAGGCAGTTCTGGCTACTTCGAGGTGGCCTGCAACCAGGCTTCGGCTGCCAGCAAGCTCGGCTGCGCCGCCGGCTCACCGGTGGAGTTAGTGCTGCTGTAATGCCAGAGCTGCCCGAAGTCGAAGCGGTGTGCCGCAAGCTCCGTGCTGACGCCGTAGGCTCAACCATCGTCAACGCGAGGATGTTGCGGCGGCGGAACCGGCGGCTGGAAGACCGGCTGCGGAGCCGGGAAATCACAGCCGTCAAACGGCGTGGCAAGAACCTACTGTTGCATCTCAGCGGTGAGCTGGTGCTGCGGGTTCACCTCCGCATGAGCGGGAACCTCTACGTCCTCGCCGCGGGTCAGGCCCGACCAGCCACCACCCGGGCATACTTTGAACTGAATGACGCCAGGACGTTGGTTTTTGACAACCCGCGGGCATTGGGCATCATCGAGTTGCTCACCCCGGCTGAGTGGGAAGCCGCGGCCGCGTCTTTGGGCATGGAGCCGCTGTCGGAGGAATTCACCGTGGAGTGGCTGGCCGCGGCCGCGGCCAGGTCCCGGCAGCCGGCCAAATGTTTTCTTCTCAACCAGAGCCACCTGGCGGGCCTGGGTAACATTTACTCGGCCGAAGCGCTCCACCGGGCCCGCATCCATCCTGCTAAGCCCATGAATCGGCTGCGCCGGCCGAAACTCGAAGCGCTCCACGCCGCCGTTGTAAGGGTTCTCCGGGATGCGGTAAAATCAGCCTGTAACGCCTACGCTGGAGCGGGCAGATATAACTCGCTGGAAATCTTCCCGGTAGCCGTATACGGCAGAGAGGGACGTCCTTGCCCGGTGTGCGGCAGGCTGGTGCGGCGCATTCTACAGGCGGGACGCGCGACCTATTATTGCCCTGGCTGCCAGCGCTAAACGATGCAGCAATTCACTTCGGCAAACCGCTCGCGGCAGTTCCGCGAAGCTCTGGCTACGCGGGCCCTGGTCGCCGACGGCGCCATGGGCACGATGCTGTACTCCAAGGGGGTCTTTTTCAACCGCTGCTACGACGAACTCAGCCTTTCCCAGCCGAACCTGGTCAAACAGGTTCACGACGAGTACGTGAAGGCGGGGGCCGAAATCCTGGAAACGAACACCTTCGGGGCCAATCGCATGCGGCTGACCGGATTCGGACTGGCCGAGAAGGTCCGTGATATTAACCAGGCTGCCGTCCGCCTGGCGCGCGAGACGGCCGGCGACAGTGTGTTCGTGGCTGGCTCGATCGGCCCGCTGGGCGCCCGCGTGGAACCGATGGGCAAGGTTCCCCTCGCCGAAGCCCGGGCAATTTTCAAGGAACAAGCCCAGGCGCTCGTCGACGCCGGCGTGGATTTGCTGATTCTGGAAACTTTCAGCGATCTCAACGAGTTGCGCGAAGCGACCTTCGCCGCCAGGGAGGCTGCCGGCCCAGACATTGTTATTGTTTCCCAAGTCACCTTTGACGATGATGGCAATCTTTCCGATGGCACCACTCCGGAGGCTTTCACCGGGGTGCTGAACGAGTTGCCTTGCGACGTCATCGGGTGTAACTGCTCGGTGGGTCCGAAGGCTATGCTCGAAACTGTCGAGAAGATGATGAAGTTTGCCCGCAAGCCCCTCAGCGCCATGCCGAATGCAGGCTTGCCCGTCCGGGTCGAAGGCCGTAACCTTTACCTTTGCTCGCCCGAGTACATGGCCCAGTACGCGCGGCGTTTTCTCTGGGCCGGGGTAAGGATCATCGGGGGCTGCTGCGGGACAACGCCGGAGCACATCCGGCAGATGCGAGCCGAGGCCCGCTCCCTGCACCCGGTCCATGTCACGGCTGCGGCGGAGACTGAAGAACCAGAGATTAAGCCCAAGGTATTAAAGAAGATACCTCTATCGGAAAAGTCCGCACTCGGCGCCAAGATCGCCTCCGGCCACTTTGTCGCCTTCGTCGAGATCCTGCCCCCGCGCGGCGTAGACGCATCCCGGGAAATCGCCGGGGCGAAGTTGTGCGCCGAGCAAGGCATCGACTGTATCAATGTGCCGGACGGACCGCGTGCCAGCGCACGGATGAGCGCTCAGGTGACCGCCTATTTGATCCAGGAGAGGGCGAACATCGAAGCGGTTCTGCACTTCTGCTGCCGGGATCGCAATATCCTTGGCATCCAGTCCGAACTCCTCGGCGCCCACGCTCTCGGCATTCGCAACCTGCTGTGCATTACCGGTGATCCTCCCCGGATGGGAACTTATCCCGGAGCCACGGCGGTCTTCGATGTGGATTCCATCGGGCTGGTGAATATCGTCAGCAACCTGAACCAGGGGCTTGACATCGGCGGGAACCCCACCGGATCCCAGACTTCGTTCGTGATCGGCGTGGGCGCCAACCCGGGTGCGGTGAACCTGGATGAAGAGGTGCGGCGGCTCGAGTTGAAGGTGAAGGCCGGCGCTGAGTATGTTGTTACGCAACCTGTGTTTGACCTGGCTTTACTCGAGAAGTTTCTGAAGCGAATCGAAGGTTTCCGGATACCATTGATTGCCGGTATCTGGCCGCTGACGAGTTACCGGAACGCCGAATTCATGGTGAATGAACTTCGTGTTCCGGTTCCCCGGCAATCTCTCGAACGGATGCGGGAAGCCGCCAGCGCCGAGAAGGCTCGCCAGGAGGGCGTGGCCATCGCCCGCGACATGGTGGAAGCAGTGCGCCCGGTCGTGCAAGGAGTGCAGATCAGTGCTCCTTTCGGCCGTTATCAAATGGCGATCGAGGTAGCCGAAGCGATTGGAAATCGATAGAATGACTGCGGCTGATGAGTTTTGGCGACTGACCTGATCCAAATCGATCCGGAGCACCCTTCCGAGGAGGTGATCCAGCGGACGGCGGACATGCTCCGCCGGGGGAGGCTGGTGGCCGTGCCGACCGACGCGCTGTACGCCCTGGTAGCGGACCCGTTGAACCTGAACGCGGTGACCAAGGTTTTCGCGGCCAAGGGCCGGGAGCCGCAAAGATCACTCCCGCTGCTGGTCTCCGATCTGCTGATGGCCGAGGAGCTGGCGGCGGAACTCTCCGCCCGCTTCTACTTGCTGGCCCGGCGCTTCTGGCCCGGCCCGCTCACGCTCATCGTTCCTGCCTCAGCGAAGGTGCCGCTGAAAGTAACCGGCAATACGGGGCGCCTGGCCTTGCGGCAGTCCAGGTCCAGGGTCGTGACCCGGCTCCTGGAAATCCTGGAGCAGCCGCTGATTGGCACCAGCGCCAACATTTCGGGCCAGCCCACTTGCCCCAGCGGGATCAACGTCTTCGGGACAATGGACGGGCGCGTGGACCTGGTCTTGGACGGCGGCCTGTGTGTCGGCAGCGGCCCTACCACGGTGGATGTCACCGAACCCTGGTGGCGTCTCATCAAGGAAGGCTCGATTTCGAAGAAGGAGATCACCGAAGCCCTCAAAGGCCACTGACCGCCGCCGCTGCCCGGCGCTGGAGGCCGAAGGGACCGCTCGAATTTGAGTGGAAATGGAGGTCCGAATTAGGTTATCATCAACCAGGAGCGTGTCTGCGAAGCAAGTGTTGGACCTCTCAAGTAATTGATCCAACACTCACATTACGTAGGCCCGCTAAGCAGTCGGCGTTGGTGAGCAAGCTCCGGCCTTTCAGGCTAGCAGGAGAAGCCTAAAAACGCTCTGTGGGCCGACCCCGTTTACAAAAGGGGGTCAATCCCGGAGGTCGACACGGCTTGTGTGGTACGCTCCGCTTCCCTTCTTGTGAAAGGCCATGGCCCGAACCCATGAATCTGCTTTTCATCGGAGATATTTTCGCCTCCGCCGGCCGGCGAATGGTGGCCGAGCACCTGCAGCGGATCATCTCCGAGCACCACATCGACATCGCCATTGCCAATGGTGAAAACGCCGCGGGCGGTTTCGGGATCACCCCGGTGATCGCCGAGGAGCTGTTCGCCAGGGGCCTGAACGTCATCACCTCCGGCAATCACATCTGGGACAAGCGGGAAATCTACGACTACCTGCCCCAGAAACCGCCGCTGCTGCGGCCCGCCAACTACCCGGACGAGGTGCCCGGGCACGGCGTCTATATCGCCGAGGGGCGCAATGGCGCCCGTTGCGCCGTCATCAATCTCCAGGGCCGCACTTACATGCCGAATATCGACTGCCCGTTCCGCAAAGCCGACCTCATCCTGAAGGAGCTGGACCGGGACGTGAAGGTCCGCCTGGTGGATTTCCACGCCGAGGTCACCAGCGAAAAGCTTGCCATGGGCTGGTACTTGAACGGGCGGGTCACGGCGGTGTTGGGTACTCACACACACGTGCCGACGGCGGACACCAGGATCCTGGACGGCGGCACCGCCTATCAGACTGACGTGGGCATGACAGGTCCTTATGAATCCATCATTGGTGTCCGGAAGGACCGGGTGTTGCACCGGTTCCTGACGGCCCTGCCCTCGCGCCTGGAGGCCGCCAAGCGGAACCCACAGTTGCACGCCGTGGTCATCTCCGCCGACCAGGCGACAGGCAAGGCTCTCTCCATCGAGCGCCTGGCGCTATCGTAGGATCAGCCTTCGCCACCGGCCTCCCGCGGGGAGTATGATACTTCCATGAAGACGATCGCCGCCATCGCTATTGCCATGCTGGCGCCGGCCGCCTGGATCTCGGCGCAACACAGCAGTGCCAACTACGACGAATCCAAGGTTCCAAAATACACCTTGCCCGACCCACTGGTGATGTCGAACGGCAAGCGCGTCACCGATGCCGCTACCTGGCGGAACCAGCGCCGGCCGGAGATCCTCCGGCTGTTCGAGACCCAGGTTTACGGCAAGGCGCCCGGACCGCTCAACAGCATGCGGTTCCAGCTCGTTTCGGTTGACCGGCACGCCCTCGGCGGCCGAGCCATCCGCAAGCGCGTCACGGTGCTGTTCAATGGAAAGCAAGACGGGCCGCAGGTTCATGTTCTCATCTACCTGCCGCCGGCCGCGTCGAAACCGGTTCCGGCTTTCCTGGGATTGAACTTCCAGGGCAACCACTCCATCACGTCTGATCCCGGCGTCCCGCTGTCAACCAGTTGGATGCGCTCGCGCCGCAACAGCGAGACCGTAGTGAACAACCGCGCCACGGAAAAGGCGCGGGGGGTGGCATCGTCGCGCTGGCCCGTGGAGATGATCCTGAACCGCGGCTACGCGCTGGTCACCGCCTACTACGGCGACATCGCCCCCGACGACGCCCACGAGTTCCGGAAGGGAGTCCACTCGCTATTTGCCCGGCCGGATCGTCCGCTCGCTCCGGATGAGTGGGGCGCCATCAGCGCCTGGGCCTGGGGACTGAGCCGCATCATGGACTACCTGGAAACCGACCGGGACATTGACAGCCGCCATGTCGCCGTGATGGGCCATTCCCGGCTGGGCAAAACGGCGCTGTGGGCCGGCGCGCAGGACGAGCGGTTCGCCATTGTCATCTCGAATGACTCGGGCTGCGGCGGGGCCGCGCTCAGCCGCCGGCGGTTCGGCGAAACAGTCAAGCGCATCAACACCAATTTCCCCCACTGGTTCTGCGCCAACTTCAAGAAATACAATGACCGCGAAGATGCCCTCCCGGTGGACCAGCACGAGCTGATCGCCCTCAGCGCCCCCCGGCCGGTCTACATCGGCACGGCGCAGGACGATCTCTGGGCCGATCCCCGCGGGATGTTTCTGGCAGCCAAGGCGGCGGACCCGGTTTACCGTCTTCTGGGCACGGACGGTCTTCCGGTCAAGAAGATGCCGCCGGTCAACCACGCCGTCATGGGAACTATCGGCTTCCACATGCGCACAGGCAAACACGACGTGACGGATTTCGATTGGAAGTGCTACCTCGATTTCGCCGATAAGCACTTCCAGCGGCGCGGACAGTGACCGGCAGCCGCCCCGAACCGCCTGCGCCCGGCCGTTCAGCCGGGGCGGCGGCCAGACGCTCCGCGGCAAAGGGAGCGGTCCAATTTCTGGGAAAATAGAATATATGGTCGTCGAAGTTGAAGGCGTGCCGCTGCACCTGGCGCATCCGGACGAGATACCCATCCAATGGGTGGGCCAGGAAGAAGTGATGCGTCAGTTGCTGGCCGCCTGGCTGGTAGTGGATGAACAGGATCTGCCGATGACGCCGCGGTTGCTGGGCAAGCCCGGCGTTGGGAAAACCACCCTGGCCTACGCCGCCGCCCGGCGGCTCGGCCGCGAGGTCTACATCCTGCAAGCCACGGTGGACACCCGCCCCGAGGATCTGCTGGTCACGCCGGTCATTGAAGGTGAGGGGCACCTGCGCTACGTGGCCTCTCCGCTGGTAACGGCCATGCTCCGCGGCGGCGTCTGCATTCTCGACGAGGGCAACCGGATGAGCGAGAAGAGCTGGGCCAGCCTGGCGCCGTTGCTGGACAACCGCCGCTACGTCGAATCCATCGTGGCCGGCGTCAAGATCCACGCGCACCCGCTGTTCCGGATGGTCGCCACGATGAATGACGACGCCTCCACCTTCGATTTGCCCGAATACATCCACTCCCGTCTTCAGCCGCAAATTCTGATCGACTTTCCCGAGCGGGAGGAAGAATACGCCATTCTCCGCGAGAACCTCCCATTCGGCGAAGAGGAAATTCTGCAGTACGTCACCGATTTTCTGCAGCAGGCACACGCCGCCGATGAACGCTATACCGTGCGCGACGGCATCAACATCAGCCGGTTCGCCATGAAGCTGCTCGGCCTGCCGGAAGGGGCGCCGCACCCGCGGCCCCGTCGGGCGCTTGAGATGGCCATCATGGAAACCCTGGGACAAGAGGCTCTGCGCTATGTCCCGCGAACTTGATCTCCCGCTCCCGGATTTCAGCAGCCTCGAGCGGGGGCGCTTCACTTACTTCCCGGTCGCGCCCGGCCGGCTGGAGTTCGCCGTCGCGGTCCGCCGGAAGATCCTGGAAATGCGCCCCGGCGTCGTGGCGGTGGAACTGCCCGGGTGGCTGCAGCGGGCCTACCTCCAGGCCATCGACCGGCTGCCGGCCATCACCGTTCTCGTCTACCCGGATGAAAAGGACGAGGACCGGGGCGTCTATATCCCGGTGGAGCCCGCCGACCCGTTCACCGAGGCCGTGCGCACCGCCCGGGAAACCGGCGCCGAAATCGTGTTCGCCGAACCCGACGTCGGCGACCGGCCCCATCTGCCCGATATATATCCGGACCCGTATTCGCTGCGCTTCGTCGGCCTGGAGAAATACATCGAAGCTTACCGGCTTCATCCGCTCGAGCGAACCGACGAAATCGAAATCCACGCCGGCGGGATTGCCTGGAAGCTCCAGGGCACCGACCCGCTGGCCACCGTGCTGGTGGTGATTTCTTTCAACCTGCTGGACCCGGTGCTTGACGCCATGGAAGTGCCGCAGGAGCCGCCGCCGCGGCGCCGCTCCTGGCTGCCGGTGGAACTCATCAACCCCCATCCGGACTGCCTGGCCGAAATCACCGTCGAGTACCCGTTTCTTCAGGAGCGGTACGAAAAGTTCCGCACCACGCTGGCCGATGAAGAGCAGATCGACCGCCGGCGCGTCCAGTTCGCTCTGCTCAAGCAGGCCGAAGCCGATTACCAGAAGAGCACGGGCGAGAAGCTCTCCCACTGGCAGCGGCGAATGATCGCCCGCTACACGCGCAACCTGGCCATGATGAACCGCGACCTGGTGGCCAGCCTGTTCGACCTCACCGTGGCGGCCCGCTCGGTGGTGGATGACAACTACGCCTGGGAAGTCTGGAACACGGCCAACCGGTACTTTGCCCAAAAGGAAACCAGCGATCTGCGGACGGAGAATCTCTCCGGCGAAGAAGTCTGGCTGAACACCCGGCGGCTCCGCCTGCGCCGCCGTCTGCCCCGTCCCAAACGGCGTCTCCGGCCGGCCAGCTTGAAGATGCGCCGGAAAGAAAAGCACCCCGGGGAGTGGGCCCGGCAGATCGATGGCAATGCCATCTGCTCCTATCCTCCCGAGGACCTGGTCATCGAGGACTACGGGCGGTTCCTCAAGCAGAAAGCCAAGAGCATCGTCAGCGAGGAGCGGGCCCGCGTGGAACCGTTCACCACTTCCTTGCTGGATGGCATCGACGTTCGCGAGACCATCCGCAACTGGCATCAGAGGAAGATCTACGTGCGCCAGTGCCAGAAGCTGGCCGGCGAAGTGGGGGCGGTAATCGTCATCTTCGACGAGGATCCGGAGAACCGCTACTCGTACCAGACCACCTGGCTCGGGGAGAACCAGAACGAATCCGACATGGCGTTCTATTCAACCCACCCGTTCGAGCACCTGGTGGGGCCGGGAATCGGCCGCGCCGAGTATGGCGGCTTTCTGATGACGCTGCCGCCGCGCCGGATGGTGGATGTGTGGGGGGATCCGGACTACGACTTCGCCCGCACGAAGTCCGAGCGCCTGCTGCTGGCCGGCCTGGATTACTCGATTCACCGGCACGTGGTCTACGTCGCCGCCAGGCCGCCCCGCTCCATCTTCCGGTCGATCGCCGCCCACCTGGGGCGCTCGATTCTCTACATCCCGATCGGGCAGCTTTCCCCGGCCAAGCTCAAGAAGATCCGCGTGGTCCACGTGCTGGACAGCCACGCCCGCCGCGCCGAGGCCCACAGCTACATCTGGTAACCGGGGAAACAGCAGGCTGTTTTCGGGTTTATGCCCAGTGGCGGCGCTCGATGATGGTCTTGGGCTCGTAGGTTTTGCCGCGGGCCAGGCGCTTCTCTTCCCGGCGGGCGGTCCACCACAGCAGCGGCCCGAGGAAAGCCGCGGAAAGCCGCGCGGCCACCCCAAACTGAAGCTGCAGTTCCAGCCGCAGATTCCGGATCTGCTGGCTCACGGCCGCGTTGGTCCGCCGGAGGCGGCGCTCCATCGCCCAGAGCATTCCACCATAGGCGCTTTTCAACGTGGAAACCTCGCGCGCGAAACGCTCCCGGATCCGGCGGTCCGGGCAATTCTTGTACCGTTTCCAGCCCTCGAGCGTCGTCCGGCAGATCCGGAAAAGGCTAGGGCCGTTGCGCTCGAAATCGCGCTGGAACGCCCAATCGAGAAACCTTTTGGAATCATCGCGGGAAATGGCCGCGTGGCGGAAATTGAACTTGTACTGGCCGTGGATGTCAGCCAGATCCACCTGCAGCAGCCGGCCTTCCTGCTTCATTTCCTGGTAGAGCGGCGTCCCGGGCACCGGCGTATAGAGCATGAACTGGTGAAAGTCCGTCTCGTGCGATATCGCGTACTCGATCTCCTGCCGGATATTTTGCGGGGTATGGTGCTCCAGGCCCACGATGGTCGAGCCCAGCAGCTTGATTCCATGACGGCGCAACCGGCGCGCCAGCGCTACCGTGTCAGTCCCATTGAGCTTGGAATACCGGGAGTGCGGCGACTCCAGGCCCAGCCAGACCCAGGAAATTCCCAGCTCCACCAGCTCTTCCATCCGGTACTGCTTGATCGCGTTGGCCGAGGAGAATACGTACAGCTCCCATGATTTGCCCGCCTCTTTCATCCGCTCCAGCAGCTCCAGCGCCCGCTTGCGATGAAGCAGAAAGTTCTCGTCCATGATGAAAAAGGAGCCGACTTTCAAATGCTCCTCCATCCGGCACATCACCTCGAACAGTTCCTCGCCGGATTCATAGAAATTGAGAAACTTCCCCTTCCCGCCGAAAAACGACGAAGTCGTGCAGAAGTTGCAACCCATCGGACAACCGACCGAGGGAATGATGGTCGCGGCCGTCGAGCCGGCCTTGCGGGGCAGGCGCAGGCCCATCACCCGGTGCCCGAAACCGGAGACGATTTCCGGGTGGCGAATCGGCGCCTTCTCATCCTCGCCCAGGTAACGCCGCATCCAGGAGATGCCGTCGCCCTTGACAATGTGGTCGGCGTCGATCAGGCGTTCAATGCCGGGAATCGCGGCCACGTGCCCGCCGACCACGATCACCGAGTGCGGCGACAGCTTCCGGGTGATCCGGCACATTTCCCGGACCTTACCCACATTGACGATGATCGACGAGATCCCGACCACGTCGTAGCGGTGCGCGGTCAGCTCGTTCTCAAACGCCTCCCGCGTGGGGAAGTCCAGCACGGTGCACGGCGCCGAAATGTTCTCCTGGATCATCATGATGCCCCAGGAACGGTGGAACATCCGCAACGAAAATACTCCTTGGGCGCGGGTGACCTGGTTGTGATACAACTCCATGGGGTTGATCAGCCGGCTTCCATACTGATCATTCTGGGCGTAAGGGCCAAAAACGGAACTTAACAATACACGGGCGGAAGTGCCCTTTGGATGGACTTTCATTACTTTACTTGGCGAGACTTGTTGGGAGCCCCTTCAGAGTTTCATCATACCACCAATGGCGCATCGGTGGGCCGCGGTCCAAATGCTAGGCCGCTTCGCACGGCCAGGGACGCCGCTCAGCCGGCGGGCTTCCGCGGCAGCCACACCTGCATGTCGCCCTCGCCTCGGTTCGACCAGGCGTAGTAGGGGATCGCCACCAGCCCCGGACCCTTGACAACGGTGACGCCGCCGAGCAGGTCCGGCCGGGGTTCGGTCTCGAGCGCCGCGGTGTCGGCCAGCGCGACCTTGCTGACGGTGCCGCCGTTGTCAATGCCCTCCACGCAGTAGACCAGCGGCCCGCGCTCGAGCGCCACGCGCCCGGCGTCATCTTTCACCTGTTCATTGGCCAGCACGCGGCGCACCGGCATCGGGAGCCTCAGTTCGATTGAGTCGCCGCTTTCCCAAGCACGCTCCAGGCGCACGTAACCAGCGGCTGGCTTCACCGGGACCGCCTCGCCGTTCACTTGGAGAGAAACAGGCGTGTCAAGAGTGGTCGCAAACCGGTACAGATCGCTGGGGATGGGCTGATTCCGCGCCCAGCCTGGAATCCGGACGTTGATTGCGAACGGGCGCGCGGCTTCCGATTCCACGGTGATCTTCACGGCCCCGTCCCAGGGGTATTGCGTCTGCTGCCGCAGCCGCACCTCATCTTCCCCGAGCCGGATGCGGGCTTCACTGCCGATGAAAAGGTTCACGTACAGGTCGCGGCCGCGCGTCGCGTAAATATAGCCCGGTATCGACGGCATGAACCGCGCGATGTTGGTGGGGCAGCAGGATGTGCGGAACCAGGGCTGGCGCGTTCCCGAGCCCTGGTTGAACTTGTATTTGCCATCGGCGGCCAGCGGATTGGGGTAGAAGAACCGGTCGCCGCTCAGCGAGACACCGGAAAGGATGCCGTTGTAGAGGACACGCTCCAGTGTATCGATGTACTTCGCGTCGCCGTGCAGCAAGAATAGGCGTTCGTTCCACAGCGCGTTGGCAATGGCCGCGCAGGTCTCGTTATAAGCAGTGGCGTTTGGCAGCTCGTAATTGTCGCCGAAAGCTTCACCCTTGCGCCGGGCGCCGACGCCGCCAGTGAGATATGTCTTCTTCGAAACCACGTTGTTCCAAATCCGGTCGATCGCCTCGACATACTCTTGCTGGCCCGTCAGCGCCGCAATGTCGGCTACCGCCGTATAGAAGTAACCAGCGCGCACCGCGTGGCCGACAGCCTCTCGCTGCTGAACGACTGGCAGATGATCCTGTGAGTAGCCCGGCATCCCGGGACGCGCCTGCAGTTTGTGCCCTTGGGCGTCGCCCCGCTCATCGACAAAAAACTTCGCCGTGGCCAGGTACTTCGGATCGCCCGTCACTCGGTATAGCTTCACCAAGCCGATCTCGATCTCCTCGTGGCCCGGAACGTCCACCAGCTTGCCGGCGCCGAAGGTCCGGCAAACCAGGTCTGCATTCTTCAGTGCCACCTCCAGCAGGGATCGCTTGCCCGTTGCCTGGTAATGCGCCGCTGCCGCTTCGTACAGATGGCCGGCGTTGTAAAGTTCGTGACTTTCGATCAGGTTCGACCAGCGGGTCTTGCCAATGCGATCGATGTCCTCGTTCGGATGAATGCTCCGGGCCGTGAACAGATACCCGTCGGGTTCCTGCGCGGCGCCAATCTTGCCGATCAGCTCATCCAGGTAGCGCTCAAGCGCCGGGTCCGGATGGACCGCCAGCGAGTACGACGCCCCCTCGATCATCTTGTAGACATCGGAATCGTTGTAGCGCGGCGGCACGAACTCGCCTTGCTTGTTGCCGGCGGCGATCAGGAAATTATCAATCCGTCCGGTCTCCTCGCACCGCTGGAAACCCGCCGGAATGGTCACCGTCCGGTTCACTTCGATCCGCGGCGCCCAGAATTCATCAGCGATCTTCACCTGGGTGAACGGCACCGGCTGATACGGGTAGTCCGGCTTCTGCTCCGCCTTGCGGCAGGCAACGGCCAACAGCAGGGCAAACAAAATGGCCGCAATTCTCACGGATCCACCTCCCTTTTTATTAAGAACGCACCCACCGGAGATTGTCCACCGGATGAGAGCCTCCATCCAGGAACCAGCCGCCCGCAGGCCAGAGCGAGAGATCAATTCAGTCCCGCGCCGCCGCCAGCAGCGCGCTGACCAGCCCGTCGATGGTGTAAGGCCTCGCTTCTGCGCTTACTTCCAGGCCCAGCGAGCGGGCTGTCTCCGAGGTCACTGGGCCGATCGAGGCCACCCGCACACCGGCCAGCGCCTCGCGGCCGGCGGCGGCGACACAGTTCTTCACGGTCGAGGAGCTGGTAAACAACACCCAGTCCGGTTTCCGGCCAAAGATCTCCGCCGCCCGCCGACTGGCATCGGCTGGCATCACGGACTGGTAGGAGGCGACGACGTCCACGATGGCGCCCCGCCGGCGCAGCTCTTCGGGCAGCAGTTCACGGGCCACCGCCGCCCGCGGCAGCAGCACCCGTTTCCCTTCCAGATCCAATGCTGCAAATGCCTTCACCACACCCTCGGCCACATATTCCTCCGGCATCAAGTCCACCTTCAGGTGAAGCTTCTCCACCGCCTGCCGGGTCGCCGGGCCAATCGCGCAAATTCTGGCGCGCAGCGAACGGAGGTCGAATTCGGAAGCGTCCAGCCGGTCAACAAACCAGCGGACCCCGTTGGCGCTGGTGAACACCACCCAGTCATAGCTCGCCAGCCTGCCGATGGCGCCATCCAGCGGGCCGTGGTCGGCGGGCGGGCGGATCTCGATGGCGGGGAATTCCGCGACGTCGGCTCCGAGCGAACGCAGCCTGCCGGCCAGCGTGCTCGCCTGCGCCCGCGCCCGTGTCACCACCACGCGCCGCCCGAACAGCGGGAGCCTTTCAAACCAGTTCAGCTTCTCGCGCAACCGCACGACTTCGCCAACCACTACCGTAGCCGGCGGCTTCAGTCCCCGGGCGGCGATCTTCCCCGGAAGCTCACCCAGGGTTCCGCTAACGGTCTCCTGGTCCGGACGGGTGGCCCAGCGAACCGCCAGCGCGGGCGTCTCCGGCGACTTCCCTTCCCGGATCAGCCGCGCAGCAATCTCTCCGAACCGGGTGAGCGCCATGAACAGCACCAGGGTTTCGGCAGCGGCCGCCGCAGCCCAGTCAATCCGGTCCGCATCGTGTCCGGTGACCAGCGAAACCGCCGCCGCGTGGCGGGCATGAGTAAGTGGCACGCCGCAATACGCAGCCACTCCCTGGGCGCTGGAAACACCGGGAACCACCTCAAACTCGACGCCCGCCGCAGCCAGGGCCTCGGCCTCTTCCCCGCCCCGCCCGAACAGGAACGGATCGCCGCCCTTGAGGCGGACCACGGTCTTGCCCTGCCGGGCGCGATCGATCAGCATCCCGCTGATCTCCTCCTGGGTGTGGGCGTGAACGGCCTTTTTCTTGCCGACGTAAACCAGCTCCGCCCCCGGTGGCGCCAGCTCCAGCAAGGCGCGGTTCGCCAGGTCGTCGTAGAAGACGGCTTCGGCCTCCGTGAGCAGACGGCGGCCCTTCCAGGTAATCAGCTCCGGGTCGCCGGGTCCCGCTCCTACCAGGTACACCTTGCCCATCACGCTCCGTACACCGTCTCCAGAATTTCGCCCGCGCCGGAGGAAAGCAATTCCTCGCCCAGCGCCCGGCCCAGCTCCTCGGCCGCCATCATCGGCCCGCGCCGGCGCGCACGCACTACCCGGGCACCGTCAGGAGAAAGGACCACGGCCTGCAGCTCGAGAGCGCCGTCCGCCGGCGCGGCATGGGCACCAACAGGAACCTGGCAGCCGCCGCCGAGAGCCGCGAGCACGGCGCGTTCGGCGGTGACCGCCGCCCGGGTCGCCGTGTCGTCGAGTTCGCCGCAGGCTTGCCTTGCTTCGCCCTCCTCGTCCCGGATCTCGACAGCCAGCGCTCCCTGACCTGCAGCCGGACATACCTGTTCCACCGGTAGCAATTCCGCGATCCGGTGTTCCCAGCCAAGCCTTTTTAGGCCTGCGGCGGCCACCACGATGGCATCGTACAGCCCGTCATCCAGCTTCCGGAGACGGGTGTCCAGGTTGCCGCGAATCGATTCGACGACCAAGTCGCGGCGGAGAAGCCGGACCTGCGCCGCGCGCCTCAGCGAACTGGTACCCACCCTGGCGCCGGCGGGCAGCTCGGCCAGCTTTCGCCCCACCATCGCGTCGCGCGCGTCTTCGCGCGCGGGGACGGCACCGATCACCAGGCCCCGCGGAGTCTCCGTCGGCAGGTCCTTTAAACTGTGGACCGCCAGATCAATGCGTTCCTCGAGCAGCGCCTCCTCGATTTGCTTGGTGAACAGACCCTTGGCGCCCACTTTGGAAAGAGCCAGGTCCTTGACGGTGTCGCCGGTGGTGCGGATGGTCTGGATGCGGCAGCGCCAACCGGTCTCCTCCAGCCGCGCCGCCACCCAGCGAGCCTGCCACAATGCGAGCTTCGAACCCCGTGAACCAATGACCAGCATTATGAATCCAGCCGAAAGATGCGCCGGATGATTTCGACGGACTCCATCCCGTCCGGCCGCGCCGCCCCCCGGCGCAGTTCCGAAATCGGCCCGTGGGCAATCTTGTTGATCAGACCGCGCGTCACCGCTTCCACCGCCTCGCGCTGCTCCGGGCTCAGCGACGCCAGCTTCCCTTGCACCCGCTCCAGCTCCGCCCGGCGCAGCCGTTCGAGCTGCTGCTGAAGACTAACGATTGTGGGGGTCACCTCGCGCGCCTTCAGCCGCGAAATCATCCGTTCGACTTCCTCCTCGACGATGTCCTCGGCCTCCCGCGCCTCTTTCAAGCGGCCCCGCAGATTCTCCTCGGCCACCGCCTGGAGGTCATCGATATCGTAGAGGAAGACGTTATCGAGCTCGTTTACCGCCGGTTCGATGTTGCGGGGCACGGCGATATCGATCAGGAACACCGGCCGGTTGCGGCGGGCCTCGACGATCCGGCGCATCTCGTCCCGGCGCAGAATGTAGTGCGGCGAGCCGCTGGAAGTGATCACAATGTCGACGCGGGGCAGCGAGTCGCGATAGCGGTCGTAGGCGACGACGCTGCCCCGGAACAGGCGGGCCAGTTGCTCGGCCCGGTCACGGCTGCGGTTGGTGACGAAGATCTGCGAGGCGCCCGCCCGCCGCAGGTGCCGGGCCGCCAGCTCCGACATCTTGCCCGCGCCGACGATCAGGACCGTCTTGTCCTCGAGCCGGCCGAAGATTTGCCGGGCCAGTTCCACCGCCACGTAACTGATGGAAACGGCGTTCTCGCCGATCGCCGTCTCCGAGCGCACGCGTTTCGCCACGCGGAAGGCCCGCGTGAGCATGCTATCCAGCAAGCCGGCCACCGCCCCGTGGGCCTTCGCCACGGCATAGGCCGATTTCAATTGGCCCAGGATTTGCGGCTCGCCGACCACCATCGAGTCCAGGCTGGCGGCTACCCGGAACAGGTGCCGGATCGCTTCCTCTCCCTCGTACCGGTACAGGTGAGGAGCGATCCAGACCGGCTCCACGCCGCGCGTTGAAGCCAGAAACTCTTCGGCCAGGCGGGCCACGTCGGTGCCGTCATCAGCGGCGACGATGATTTCGACCCGGTTGCAGGTGGACAGAATCATGCCTTCCTGAATGCCGGAGCGGCCAGTCAATTTCCTCAGCGCCGCCGGCAACGTCCCTGGATCGAAAGACAGGCGCTCGCGCACCTCCACGGGCGCGGTGCGGTGGTTGACACCTGTGATCGAAAACTTCATTGGGACAATAAGGGCTGCAGTCCGACATGCGCGGCCCAGGTGAGTGCAGAGCAGCAAACCACGGTGAGCACCAGCACCGCGGCCTTCCTGCCCCGCCACCCGGCCGAGGTGCGCAGGAAAATCATCACCAGGTAAAACCCCCAGGTGATCAGCGAAATCACGATCTTGGGTTCGCCGATCCACCGCGTGCCGGTTTCAATAAAGGCCCAACTGCTGCCGACAACCACCGATAGCGTAATGAAGGCGAAGGCGTAGCCCATCGCCTGGGTGACGATCCGATCCAGCGTGGCCAACGGCGGAAGCTTGCCGAACAGGACCCGCCGCTGTTTCCGTTTCAACCGCCTTTCTTCAAGCAGGTAAAACAGCGACGCCACCGCCGCCAGCAGCAGCGCCGCGTAGCCGATCAGTACGAGCAGCACGTGAACCATCAGCCACAAGTCCCGCAGCCGCGGGCTGCTCCAGGACGCTACCGGCTCCTGCATCGCTCCGATGAACGCCATCACGAAAACCAGTGGAAACAAAACCACCGTCAGGTCAGTGAATTGGAACCGCCAGTAGACGAACAGGAACAGAACCGCGATCAGCAGCGCGCAAGCCGACGCCGATTCGAAGAAATTCCCCAGCGGCAAGCGCCCGCGCAAAGCCGCCAGTTCAACCAGCGAGACGCCATGGAGCACCACGCCGACACAAAATGTGGCCACCGCGAGCCGGAAAATGCGGCTTTGCCGGTGCAAAGCCGTCAGGATCGCATGCGCGAAGCCCACCGCGTATAGCGCCACCGCCACTCGCAGCCAAAAGGTGCTCATCTCCCGCAGCAACAATCTCGCCCTTCGCTCTCCAGTATAGCGTGACCCCTCTCCCCCTCCCGCTGCCACTCATCGGGATTGCCACGCCGCGCTAACCTTAACATCATGGGAACAGACAAATTCTTGACAGGCAAACAGGCGGTTGTCACCGGCGGCACGCGGGGCATCGGCCGGGCAACCGCCGCCGCGCTGCTGGCTGCCGGCGCCGGGGTGGCTATCTGCGGCCGCTCCCAGAAGACAGTCGAGCGCGCAGTGGCGGAACTGAAAAAAGCCACCGGCGGCGAAGTGGCCGGAAAGGCCGCCGATGTAGGGGACGCCGGACAGGTCAGTGCGTTTTTCCGGTTCGTTGATGAGCAGTTCGGCGGCCTCGACATCTTGATTAACAACGCCGGAATCGGCATTTTCCGGCCCGTCGCCGAGCTGAGCGTCGAGCAATGGCGGCAAACTATCGACACCAATCTCACCGGGGCCTTCCTGTGCAGCCGGGAGGCGCTGGCAAGATTCCGCAACCGCGGCGGTGGTTTCATCGTCAACATAAGCAGCCTGGCTGGGAGAAATCCGTTCTCGACCGGCGCCGCCTACAATGCGTCGAAATTCGGCTTGAACGGGTTTTCCGAGGCGATGATGCTGGATCATCGCCATGACAACGTTCGGGTGAGTTACGTCATGCCCGGCAGCGTGGATACTGAGTTCACGCCCCGCACCAGCGGGCGGCCGACCGGCTGGAAGATCGCCGCCGACGACGTCGCCGAGATTGTGCTGACCGTGCTGCGGATGCCGCAGCGGACCCTGATCAGCCGGGTCGAGGTCCGTCCGGCCCGGCCGCCCAGCTAGCTCCGGAAAGGCGCGGCGCCGCGGTTGGCACGGGAGTTGCTACACCGACTGCTGGGAGTCGACCGATGCCCCGCTTGAACCGACCACTGGATCCGACGCAGACCGGCCGCCAGGCCCGGAAGCTGGAACAGGATCTGACGAGGCTGATCGTCGGGCAGCAGGAAGCCATCCACGAAATCGTCAATATCTACCAGATGCATCTGACCCGGCTGAATCCCCCCGGCCGGCCCATTGGAAACCTCCTTTTCCTCGGCCCCACGGGCTCCGGTAAGACGCGCATCGTCGAAGCCACGGCGGAAAGCCTCGTGGGCAACGCCCGGGCCGTAATCAAAATTGACTGCGGGGAATTCCAACACAGTCATGAAATTGCGAAGCTGATCGGATCGCCGCCGGGATACCTGGGACACCGGGAGACCCATCCGCTGCTAAGCCAGGAAGTTCTTAACCAGTATCACAGCGACGAAATCAAGATCAGCTTCGTCCTGTTCGACGAGATCGAAAAGGCCAGTGACGCGCTCTGGAACTTGCTGCTCGGCATCCTCGACAAAGCCACCCTGACGCTCGGCGACAACCGGAAGGTGGACTTCTCCCGGGCCATGGTCTTCATGACCAGCAACCTGGGCGCCGGTGAGATGAGTTCCATATTGAATCCCAAAATGGGATTCGCCGTCCGGGCCCAACCGCCGCGCCAGAGCCAGGACGAAAAGCTCACCGCCAAGATCCGGCGCGCGGGCACCGAGGCCGCCCGCCGCAAGTTCACGCCGGAATTCGTCAACCGCCTGGACAAGATCGTCGTCTTCAACCCTCTCGGAGAGGCGGAACTACGCCAGATCCTGGACATCGAACTGAACCGGGTCCAGGAGCGCATTTTCCTGGCCGGCGACCCGGCCCACTCGTTCGTTTTCAAACTCTCGGAACCGGCCAAGGAGCGCTTGCTGGCCGCCGGCACCGATATGAAGTACGGCGCCCGCCACTTGAAACGGGCCATCGAGAGGCTCTTGGTGCAACCCCTCTCCAACCTGATCGCCACCGGACAGGTCGAAGGCGGAGATCTGATCCGGGTGGACTGTGACGGCGGCGCGGACGGCTTGACCTTTTTCAAGGAAGTCCAGGGCCTGGAGTTCCAGCGTCTGGCCGAGCTTGCCGAAAGCAGTAGCGTCCCCTGCATCAAAGCCGCCGCCGCGGCCCGCGGCCGCTCCAAGCCTGCGCCTACGGCCAAATCAACCCGGCGCGGCTGAGGCTGGGTGACGGTGACCTCAGACCGCGGGAGTCTCACTCCCATCAAGTGGGCCGCACCCAAGAGTCCTCCGCTGAGTAAGAACCAGCCCCACCGGGCAACATGGAGCCCCAGCCGGAGGGTCTCACTTCCGCTTCCTTAGATGGGCAGCACTACTGCTTCCGGCCTTCGACGCGTCAAGCGCTGTAAGTCCCGAGAAGGGCATATCCGCCCTCCTGGCCGCCGCATTGGCCGGCCACTGCACCCGCGGCGATCCTGTCGGGCCCGCCCGGATCACGCCTTGTCTCTCTCCCGCAGCAGATGATGCGCCGAAAATCTTCTTCCTTGTTCACCAGCCGCCGGGTCGTAAACATTGACTAGTTTTCGTTGCCGCCGGCGGGCAAAGGCATTTACTTTTTCTTTACATGCGCATAGACTAGATGTATGCCGAGTTTTGACAAGGACCGGCCGTCCCGCCCCGGACGCCCGCCAGCCGGAGTAGGTGAGAACGGCAAGCCGGAACGAGTCAGCAAGTACCCCAAGCTGACCGTATCCATGAAACCGGCCACCAAGGCCCGCCTGGAGGCTTATTCGACGCTGACCCGGCAGCCGGCCTGGCGCATCATCGAGGCCGCCTTGAACCACTACCTGGAAAGCATCCCCGCCGATGACAAGTGGGCCGTGGAAGGCATGGTGAAGCGAATGCAGGCCCGCCGCTTGCCGCAGGAGCAAAAAACGGTAGCCTGATCGGACAACTCCGGCGCGGCCTGGCTCCCGATGCTTACCTCGCCAGTGCCGCCCTGCTCTCCACGGTTTGCCGCTCTTCCCGCGGCTCCTCAAATTTCACAGAAACCAGCTTCGAGACGCCTGGCTCCTGCATCGTGACCCCGTAAAGCGACTCGGATGCCTGCATTGTCCTTTTAGCGTGGGTAATGACGATGAATTGTGTTTGCCGGGCCATGTCCTTGAGCAGCAACACCAGGCGTTCGATGTTGGTCTCATCGAGCGGGGCGTCCACTTCGTCAAGAACACAAAACGGACTCGGCTGGTACTGGAAGGTCGCCATCAACAGCGCCAGCGCTGTCAGGGCCTTCTCGCCGCCGGAAAGCAGCAGCACATTCTGCAGACGCTTGCCGGGAGGCGACGCCACAATGTCAACTCCCGAGTCGGCGAGGTTCGACGGGTCACTGAGCCGCATCTCGCCGGTGCCCCCGCCGAACAAAATCCGGAAGCTATGTCGAAAATTCTCATTAATAGCTTCAAAAGCGCGAGAAAAGCGCTTGCGCGTTTCCACGTCAATGTCGTGAATTGCCTTCTCGGTGTCGCGAATCGAGTCCAGCAGGTCCTGGCGTTGTGCGTTGAGAAAATCATAGCGCTGCTTTGCTTCCTCGTATTCTTCCAGCGCCTGGGGATTTACCGGACCGAGGGCCTCGATGCGGGCTTTCAGCCGGTCGTAATTCTCCTCCGCATGAGCCAGGGCCTCTTCATCCAGCACCTCCTCGTCAGAGTCGGCAAGCTGCTGGAGGGAAGCGTTCAACTCTTTCCCGGCGGTCTCGTCCAGGTAGCGAAGCTCCGCCCGCCGTTCGGCCAGGGCCACTTCAATCTGCGAGCGCTTTTCCTGCACGGCCTGGCTTTCAGCGCGTAACTGCTTGAGCGCTTCTTCGAGCGCCGCCAGCGTTTCTCGCAGCTTGCCCTCTTGTTCCTCGAGCGAGTGGACCGACTGCTCGGCGGCGGCGATTTCCCTGGCCAGTTCCCCGGCCCGGGAGTCCAGTTCGATGTTATCGGCGAGCAGACGGGCCCGTTCCACTCCCAGGCGCTCCATCTCGGCGGCCACCTCGTCGCGGCGGCTGATCACTTCGCGCCGCTCACTCTCCAGCCGCTGCCGGGTCTCCCGTTCCGAGCGCCGGCGTTCCTCGCGCTCGGCCAGTTCCACCCGCAAGGCGGAATGTTCCTCGGAGAGCTTCGCCACCCGCTCCCGCAACTCCTGGCGCCGGAGCCGCCGCTCGGCGAGTTCCTTCTCTTGCGCCTGCCGGGCCTGCTCCCTTTCCTCGATGGCCTCCAGGTGCGCGGAGCGTTGCTGGCGGGCACGCTCCTTCTCTCGTCGCAGCCGTTCCAGTTCCGTCTCGGCCACCGAGCGCCGTTGGGAAGCACGGGCGTGTTCTTCGTCGAGCTTGCGCACCTCGTGCTCGATGGCCACCACTTCCTTCTCGCGCCCCTGCTGTTGGCTGCGCAGTCCCTCCAGTTCGTCGCTGAAGCGCGCGATCTCCTCCTCCAGCGTGGACACCACTGCGGCGACCTCTTCGAGTTCCTTCTGGCGGGACCGAACCAGCGATTTCAGCTCACGCAGTTCCCTCTTGAGGGCCAGTGGGCCGGCGCTGGCTTTCTTGCCGCCGCTCACGGCGTAGCCGTGGTAGCAAACGCCGTCCGCCAGCAGGAAGTAGAAGTCCGGATACCGCTCGGCGAGCCTTCGGGCCGCGGTGTGGTCAGCGGCGATCAAGCAGCGCGCGATCCGCGGCACCAGCTCCGCTGGCGCGTGTGTCAAGCCGTTGGTCATCCGAAGCACACTGCTCAGCCGGGCCACGATTCCCGTCTCCGGACCCAACGGAGGTTCGCCGCTGACCCCTCCAATAGCGGCGTCCGGGGCGGGATGAACCAGGAAGGTCACCCGTCCGTCCAGTTCCCGCCGCATCAGCTCGATGCCGGCCCGGGCGTGGCTCCAATCCTTCACCACCACGTACTCGAGTTCTTCATGAAGAAACGCCTCCGCGGCCTTTTCGTACTTCGGGTCCACGTCCACGAAATCCGCCAGGACCCCGAGCGGCTCCAGTTCCCGCCCCTGGCCTTGTTCGATGGCGGTGAACAGGCGTTTCACCGCTTCGGTGGTATAGGCGCGGTGGGAAAGGATCTCCTCCAGCGATTCCTTGCGGGCTCTCAGCGTCGAAGTCTGCGACCGGAGTTCCTCCAGACGCCCCCGGGCCTCGGTCAGCCGCGTCTTCCGCCCGGTGAGTTCCTGTTCCACCGTCCGCCGGCGCCTGGTCACGGCTTCGAGTTCGGCTCGCCGCGCGGCCAGTTTTTCCGACAAGCCGCCGCGGACCTTCTCCAGCCGTACCGTCTCGGCTGTTGCCATCTCCCGTTCCTTTTCCGCCCGGGCCGCGTCGCGGTTGAGCGAGGCCAGGTATTCGTCGATCTGCGCGAGTTCATTCTTCAGTTGCGCCGCCTCGCCGAGCAGCCGCAGCACGGACTGGCGCGCCGTTTCGATCACCTGTTCCTGGCGCTGCAGCTCCCCTTCAGCCGACTGCCGCTCAGCGAGCTTCTCCGTCAATTTCCGGCGGGCCGCCTCCGCCTCTGCTTCCAATTGAGCCAGCGCCCTGCCCTGGGCTACCAACTGCTCACTGAGCGCATGGGCGCGGCCCTCCAGCGACTGCGTCTCCGTCTCGCCCTGCGTGAGCCTCGCCTCGATGTCGGCGATCTGGGCGGCTTGTGCCTCCATTTTGCCGCGCGTTCGTTCGGTCTCGACGCGCAGTTCGCCGAGCCGGCCGCGTGCTTTGGTCAGCCCCGACTCGGTCGCGTACGCCTGCTGTTGAGTTCCACGCTGCTCGTTCTCCTTTTCGCGCACCTGGTCGGTCAGCTTTTGGTACTCGGCGGCAGCGAGGTTAAGCTCCAGCGCCGTCTTGCCCGCTTCCCGTTCCAGCATGCGGAAACGGCCCGTGAGGGTCCGGCGCAATTCCACCAGCATCTCGGCCCGGAGCTTCTGGTAACGCTCAGCTTTTCTGGCCTGCCGCTTCAGCGAGTTGACCTGCCGGCCCACCTCTTCGAGAATGTCGAATACGCGGGAGAGGTTCTGCCGGGCGCCCTCGAGCTTCGCCTCAGCCAGCCGGCGCCTCGATTTGAACTTGCTGACGCCCGCCGCCTCCTCGATCACCGCCCGCCGGTCCTGCGGGCGCGTGCTCAGGATCTGCCCGATGCGCCCTTGCTCGATGATGGCGTAAGACTCCGGCCCGAGACCGGTGCCCATGAACAGCTCCTGGATGTCGCGCAGGCGGGCCGGGCGGCCGTTGATCAGGTATTCACTCTCCCCAGAGCGAAACAGCCGGCGAGTGATCGTGATCTCCTGTGGCTTGTCCGCGCCGTGCCCCTTGATCCCGCTCCCGTTCCCCGTTCCAGGGGCGCCGGCCCCGTTGCCATTCACTTTCTGGGGGGCGGTCGGAACAATCTGATAAGCCGGATCCACCAGCGTCATCGTCACCGAGGCCATGCCCAACGGCTTCCGGGTATTCGTGCCGGCGAAGATCACGTCCTGCATCCGCGTGCCGCGCAGCGTCTTGGCAGACTGCTCCCCGAGAACCCAGCTAATCGCGTCGCTCAGGTTTGATTTCCCGCACCCGTTGGGACCCACCACGGCGGTAATCCCAGCGCCGTTGAACCGTAGCTCGGTCCGGTCACAGAAGGACTTGAACCCCTGGATTTCGACCCGCTTCAGTTTCAGCAAGTGGCGTCAACCTCTTTTTCTATTATCATTCGGTACGCTTTCGCGCTCCGAGGGTATCGTGCCCTCATCTCGGGGGATGTTGAATCCATGTTAGCCCGGTTTCGGCCAAAAGTAAAGCACATTCACCACCGCCTGGTGGGGCCACCTGAAGTGCACCGCTATATGTTGTAGCTGTGTCGCTACTTAGCGTTCGTCGACCGGGCCCTGGCTCCTGAGCGAAAATCCCTCGATCCGGATCGGCCGCCTATTTCTCCCACTCCAGAACCAGGTTGTAGAGACCGCCGCTGCGTTTGGGATCGTCGATGCGAATGCGGGTCGAGTAACCATTGCCGGGCCCCGGCCGTTCCACGATCTCCACCCGTCCTCTTCCCCGGAGCTTCCGCAGCCGCAAGGAGCGGAGCGGCGCGAGCGGCACCGGCGCGGTGAACCGGGACTCCGCATCGCGATACGGCGCCCCGCTGATTACGTAATACTGAACCCGGTCACCGCGGATCAGCGCTTCCACCGAACCATCAACCCACAAGCGGAATTCCACCTGCCCGTGCGAGGGGCTGGCCGGGGCAGGCGCCTTTGTGCGCCCCTCCGGAGTGCGGGGCTCTGGCGCCCGGGGAAATGGCAGCCCGGAAGCAACTGCCCTGTTGACCGGCAATTCGAGGTATGGATTGAATACGTAGTCGGTGGAATACGGCGCGGGAAAGCGAAGATCGCGCGAGGCCGCATAGGCCGGATCCAGTCCCCATTGCCCGGTGGCCAGAACGTGCTTCTTTTGGGTCCGGTTGTCATGCCAACCCCAGAAGGGCTTCGCTTTGTTCGAGGCGTTCGTCCGCCCCAGGAACGCCCCGCCGATGGAGGGGTAACGCGCCAGCGGCCGCCCGCCGAGCGGTTCATAGGTGAAGTAATCGTCAAACGTTGCTTCGGACCAGCTTCCGGCCGCCGCCTTCCGCCACCACTGATAATAGATCGGCAGCAAGTCATAGCCCACCAGCCGGTCATTGGCGTGCCGCGGCCGCTCCGCCTTTCCCTTGTACACGAAGGTTACACCGGTGCCGGCGGTGAAGCGGTCCCGCGCCGCCTCATAGCGGGCGTGGCTGGAAGCAACGCCGTAGATGCCATGGCCGCCGGATTCGACAAACACCACCGGATGCGAGTCCTGGTAAAAATCCACCCGCCCATCAATGTCGTGAACGCCGTTACGCACCCGTCTGTCCGCGGTAAACGAATAGACGTTGTTGTGGGCCAGCGTTTCCATCGCCTGGAGCCGGCCGAAGGGGCCACCGTCCTTGGCCACGGTGAGAATCAAACCCTCGTTGTCGTTCTCATGACAGGAACCGGCCACGCACTTGTCCGAATAATCCCGCGGGTGAAAAACGTTGTAGATGAGAAACCAATGAGTGAGCGTCTCCATCGCCGCGTAGTAGACATAGGCTTGGGAAGTTCCCACCTCCATGTCTTCCCAGTTGTCAGCCCCGTTCCAGTCGCCATCGAAGTCAAACCGCGTGGGGTAATCGGCCTTGGGCTGGAACCAGGTCTCCTGCGCGAGAAACGGAGCGTAGTGCTCGGCGAGATCGCGGTACGGGTCCAGCGAGAACGGCTCCGGCGGAAACGAGATCGTCTCAGGCTTGCGGAGCGAGGGCGCCCGCGCGTCGACATGGATCGTCGCCGTGGCCGATTGCCCGCCGAGCGTCGCCCGCACGTGGTAATCGCCAGGTTTTTCCGGAGCCGTGTAGAGCACCGCGTCCTGCATTACGTACGTCCCCGACAGGCTCCCGAAGATGCGGCCCGCCCGGGTCTGGTACTGGTCGATGAACGGCTCATCGTCGGTTCCCTGAAAATGGAACGGCTTGGATAGCCAGCCACCGCCAGACTCCACTACCTCTACCCGGGCGCCGTCGCGGCGGATACGGCCGCTGGCCTCGCCCGCCTCCCCGTACACCCGCACCTGGATCACCACATTCTCAAACGGGCGGACCCGGGCATCGGCGGGGTCGGTATGCAGCTTGATCCCGGTGATGGTGGCCTGGCCGTAGACGCAGCCGACAGCCAGGAGGAAAACTGCAAAGGTGCGTTTCCTAATCATTGCAGGGCCTTTCCCATCCTACCGCGGCGCCTGCACCCCGGCCCCGCCCCGTCTTCAGAGACCCGGCTGGTTCAACGGCGGATCCGCCATCGTCCTGTCCCGGAACCGCGGAATGCGGTGGAAGGTGATGTAGTTGGCGTCGTGCTGCCGGTGGGCGCCGCCAAGCCCATCGTCGTAAGCGGTCCGGGACACCGCGATCAGGTCCTCCCCGTCAAAGAGCCAGTCAACATACTGGAAGGCGTGGTTGACGGGATCCGGATGATGGAGAATGATCGACCGCACTTCCCATTTCCGCAAATCGGGCGAGCAGACCAGCGCCAGCGTGTTGCGGATCAGCGATACCTTCAGCCCGGTGTTGCGGTCCCGATCTTCTACGATATTGGCCAACGACCAGTACAGCTTGGTTCTCGGATCGAAGCGGATCGTAAACTTCGTCGCACCGCCCGGGAAATCGATGAAGTCCCGCTCCGGATCGAAGCTCGCCCGCTTCCCGTCCGGGCTGATATGGATCATCGCCGCCTTGCCGCCTTCCTTGGTATCCACCCGCAGGAAGTCCACGACCTCCCCGTCCGGCGTCACCACCGCGTTGCCCTCCAGCCATCCGTGAAACTCCCCGCCGAGCCACTCCGGGTTCCAGCCCAGCCGGTTCGATGAGGTCCAGTTGTCCGCCTCGAGCAGGTCCGCATCAGCCGGCGCCGACATCATAAAGGCCCGGAAATGAGGCCCCCAGCCGTCGGGACCCATCGCATCCTCCATCCCTCTCCAGATGCGCCCGTTGTGAACCACGACCGGGACAGGTGCGGAGTGATACTTCGCGTCGCCGTGCAACAAGCCGGTCTTGGCGTCCTTTGGTGTTGTCCACGTGCGTCCGCCATCGGTCGAGCGCCGGATCACCGCCGAACCGTACCTTCCGCTGGTGCCCATCAGGTACAGCGCCCCGCGGTGGAGAAATAGCGAAGACCACCACTGCCCCTCAATCTCAGTTACCAGTTCCCAGCTCTTCCCCCGGTCCCGGCTGCGGTGAACGTGCATGCGGTTTTGCGTGGAGCCCGGCCCGAAGAAGGAGTGCGTGGCGATGTACTCGCCGTTTGGCAGCACGGCAATGCCGGGACCACCGAGATAACGGCGCGTGGAAGCGGGGCTGTGGTCGATCACTACACCCGGAACCTTCGAATGGTCCGGCGCCGGCTCCCGCGGCCCGCAGCCAGCGGCCCAAATCCCGAGAAAACAGGCGGCCAGTGTGCAGAAACGTATCCGGTGAGAAATTTTCATTTTCGAACCCAATGTACACCCGCGGTAACGTCACTTTCCCAGGCGGCCAGCGCCACCAGCAATTCGTTGGCGATCTCGGGCCGCTCGGCGATCCGGTTCCGTTGCTCGCTCAAGTCCGCCTCGAGGTTGAAAAGATAACGCCGGCGGCCTCGAATCAACAGCTTCCATGGCCCGCGGCGCGCCGCCCTGGCGGTTCTGGTTTGCCAGAACACGGTCCGCTCGGGCAAGGGCGCGCCATCGAGCAGCAGCGGCAGCAGACTCACGCCGTCGAGCTTCCGATCCCGGGGGAGCGCAACACCAGCGGCGGCGAGCATCGTGGGCAGCAGGTCCATGGTGAGCGCCGTCGCCCGCGTCACCCGGCCGGGCTTGATTTTTCCCGGCCAGCAGGCAATGGCGGGAACCCGGTGTCCGCCTTCCCAAAGCTGTCCCTTCCAGCCGCGGAGGGGCTGGTTGGAAGCCACCATGTCGTGTCCGCCGTTGTCAGAGGTGAAAAAGATCAGCGTATTGCTTGCCAGCCCCAGCCGTCCTACGGCCTCAACGATACGGCCGACGGCGGTGTCCAGTGATTCAATCATCTCCTGGTAAGCGGCGCCGCGGTCGTAGCGGCTGCCGTACTTCCGGCCAAACTCGTGATAGTTGCCGCCAAGCCGCCGGTCGGCCTTGTCATGCGGACCCTGCCACGGGAAGTGAACTGCCTGGAACGGGACGTACAGACAGAACGGCCGGCCCTTTTCACGCTCCAGAAAACGGATGGCGTAATCGGCGAGCAATTCGGTGCTGTAGCCTTTGTCCGGACAGAGTTCTTCATCCTTCCACCAGTCCGGCCGGCCCGAGCGGTCGATGTGCGAGACGTAATCCAACCCTCCCCCCATGTACCCGCGGTAGGTGTCGAATCCCTGGCGGATCGGATCGAACGGCGGCTTGTAGCCCAGATGCCACTTGCCGAAGATAGCGGTGATGTAACCGGCCGGCCGCAGCATTTCCGCGAAGGTGACTTCGCTGAGCGCCATGCCGGTCGTGTAGTTCTCCACGCCGGAAAGCACGCTTTGAATTCCAGCGCGCTGCTGGTAACGGCCGGTCAACAGGGCCGCGCGCGTCGGGCTGCACATCGCGCCGTTGGAATGAAAATCGAGGAACCGCAGGCCGGCGGCTGCCAGCGCGTCGATATTGGGTGTCCGGACGCGCGTGTTGCCGTAGCAGCCAACGTCCCCGTAGCCGAGGTCATCGGCGAGCAGCAGCACAATGTTGGGCTTGTCTCCCGCCGCTTGCGCGGGGCACACGGGCGCAGCCAGGGCGGCGATCGCAACGGCCAGACCGGCTGTGGTACTGTTCATCGGACTCCCCCAGGCGCAATCAATAAAAGTCTTCCGGATCCCAAATCGTCGCGGCGATGTAACGTTCCTGGTGCGGGTCGTCATTGAAGTAATAAACCGTCACCAGCTTGCCGTCAGCGCGTTTCACCGTGCGCGTGTAGCCGAGGTCGAAGCCGCCCCCGTCGTCTCTGAGGATGATCTCCTTGCCCCAGTGCAACCCGTGGTCCGCGCTGATCCGGGCGCGGATGCCGTACGGCTCCAACCGGTAACCATAAGTAACAACGATCTTCCCATCGTCAAGCTTTACCAGGCACGGCGGATTGCCGCCGGTCTCGATCACGGCCTGGTTGACGAATCGCCAGGATTCGCCGTTATCATCGGAGCGCCAGAGGTCGATCCAGCGGCGCCGCCGGATGGCCGTGAGGATCTCCACCGGACCCAGCCGCACCGACGACGGCATGATCGCGTAATCGTCCGGTTCGGGCCCGATGAAGGAGACCAGGTTCCACGTCTTGCCGCCGTCCCGGGTGCGTACGCAAATCACCCGCCCCTCGCGGCGGTTGCTCTTGGCCGCGGTGAGAAACGCCGTCAGGTCGTGCTTGCCATTGACCAGGTAATCGGTGCGGGCGGCGATCCCCGGCTGGCCGAAATTCGGCAACCGGTAGGGTCCCTTCCACGTGTGGCCACGGTCATAGGAATAGTAGAAGCGGGAGGCGCCGGCATGGATGCTGGTCATCCGGAAGGTCATCGCAAAATCCGGGTGCGTGAAGTCGATCCCGCCAGGGCAATCGGCCAGCGGCTTGCCTCCGCCGGTGGCCGGAACGCCCGCGATTTTCACATCCGGCGGAGGCTGCAATCCCGCCGGACGCTCCAGGGTCCAGCTCCGGCCGCCGTCGATCGTCCGCGCCAGGACGTGCTCGGCCGGACGGCTGTAATCGATGTCGTGACCCCGGGGGTTGTCTTTGAAGTAGCCGAGCTCGAAGCCCACTACGATTTCATTGCCCCAGGACCAGATTCCATGGTTGGCCGGCCAGCCGCAGAAACGTCCGGCTTCCTTGTAGACGACGACGTGATCCAGGCGCGGCGCCGGCGGTTCCGCCGCCATGGCAGCGGCAGCCAACGTCAGTGTCACGGCCAGCCGGAATCGCATCCCATGTACGCTCATGTGCCTTCCCTCCCCGCGCTCCCCTTCGCGGTCAAACCCGGAACCGGGTAATCGGGCGACGGCACGAGCGCGTCGGCGAAGATCGCCTCCATTCGTTTTACTATGTCCGGCCGTTCGGCAGCCAGATTCCGCGTCTCGCCGATGTCCTCCTCCAGGTTATAAATTTCGATGGGACTGCCCACCCCGTTCCGCACGCCTTTCCACGGACCCACGCGCGCGGCCTGCTTGAACACCTCCCGCACGTGTCCGTAATCCCAGTACAGGTACTCGTGCTGCGGCTGGGGCTTGCCGGTCAGCGTGGGAACAATCGAGATTCCGTCGGTATGCCGGGGCGCCGGCACGCCCGCCAGCTCCGCCGCGGTCGGCAGAAAATCCCAAAACGCCCACACATGCCGGTTTACGCTGCCCGCCGCCACCTTCCCCGGCCAGCGGACGATCATCGGAATCCGAATTCCGCCCTCGTACACATCGCGCTTCAGCCCGCGCAGCGGTCCGCCGCTGCGAAAGAAGGCCGGTTCGTGCGGGCGCGCCCCGCACGGACCGTTGTCGCTGGTGAAGAAAACCACCGTGTTCTCTTCCAGGCCGTGGCGGCGGAGCCGCTCCAGCACGGCTCCCACATGGCCGTCGAACCGCGTGACCATCGCCGCGTAGTTCTTCTCCACCTGCGGCCACGGCTCGCCCGAGTATGGCTCGTCGCTGGGCACAATCTGCGATTCCGGCCCCGTCGGGAAGTCCGAATAATGGGGCAGCGTCGTCGGAAAGTACAGGAAGAAGGGACGCTCCCGGTTCCGGTCAATGAATTCCAGCGCCCGCTCGGCGAACAGGTCCGGCGCGTACTGGTTATGCTGATCCGCCCGGTTCTTCATCAGCAGCATCACATGTTCGTTGTCCCATAGGAAATCCGGATAGTACTGGTGCGCCTGATCCTGGTTCAACTGCCCAAAGTACTCATCGAATCCTTGATAGAGCGGGATCCCCCAGTAGCCGGCCGTACCGAGGCTCCACTTG
>CAZXVW010000023.1:0-24550 GCA_964644025.1 uncultured Solibacteraceae bacterium
GGCATCTTCAACGGCTCGAAAATCCGCTTCCGCAGGAACTGGTCGAAGCTCATGCCGGAGAGGACCTCGATGAGCCTTCCCTGGACATCGACGGCCACGCTGTATTCCCACGTACTGCCGGGCTGGTGCTTCAGCGGGATCAGGCACAGCTTCTGGACCATCTCGGCCAGGTCGCGGTCGCGGGTGAGAATTCCGGCGTCCAGGTACATCTGGTCCACGGCGGACTTAGCGAAGAAGCCGTAAGTAAGTCCCGCGGTATGGCGCATCAGATCCTGGATGGTGACCGGCCGCTTCGGTTTCACCAGGCGGTAGCCCTCGGCGCCGGGCTCCTCGACCAGGACTTTCAGGTTGGCGAACTCCGGCATGTAGCGGGCCACCGGGTCGGTGATACGGAAACGTCCTTCCTCATACAAGGTCATCAGCGCCACGCTGGTGATCGGCTTGGACATGGAGTAGATGCGGAAGATGGTGTCCTTCTTCATTGGCTTCCGCGCTTCCCGGTCCGCCATGCCCCGGGCTTCCAGGTATGCTACCTTCCCATTGCGGATCAGCAGGGCCACGGCCCCCGGAATGCGGCCGGCGGCCACGTCTTGCTCCATGGCCCTGGTGGCGCGGGCGAGCCGCTGGGATGAGAGTCCGACATCCTCGGGCCGGGCGGTTGGAGGAAGCTGACCCCAGGCGAGGGAAACGAACGAGAGAATGACGATCCCGGTTAAGCGCGCGATGCGATGCACGACGGCGTCCTCCTTCAGGTGGAAAAGAATGTGCGGCTGGCGCCGCGCCACAAATTATATCGTCATATCGTCCGCATGGCCCGTTTCCCAGCCCGCGGATCATGTCGCTGGTCGGTGGTCCCCGGTCAGGATCGGTTGGGGTTCGCCGACGCCGGGTGTCTCGACGGGAGCAACGCTTCCGCGCGGACTGGGAATCCGCCCACGGTGAGGCTGGGATCAAGCAGAATGACGAAGAAAGGGGAACAGCGGCTCCCGGCGACTGATTGATTTCATGGGAGTCAGCTCAAACTCGGGTTCGAGTCCCGAGCGTGGCAAGCGCAGCGGAGGGGACACTGGCGGACTGTTCCTGTTCGACTTCACCCCCCCGGCCACCGGCCGCGGACCAGCGACTCAGAACCAGGGACCAGGCCTGCCCGGCTTCCAGGCCCGGCCCTCGCCTACCCTCACTTACTCACGGCCCCGAAGCCACACCCCGGTAAGACGCGCCCAAACATTTGTGTTTTCCCGGGATCTGTGATATCCCAATAGGCGATCTGCCGGTCTGAAATCAGGCAGACTCGGCCGGTGATCTTCGCCCGAGAGCGGGCAAGATGGCCGGAGCGGGCAACTCGTCATGGGAGGCAAACGATGAAACGGCTTTTGTTGAGCCTCGCCGCCGCGGCGATCTGTGTACTGGCGGCCGGCGCGCTCCTCTATCCACAAGGGTCACGAACGACGCAATCGCTGAACATGCCCGAAGCAGTGGCGTTCCGCATTCTGCTGGGTGTGGGGGACAAGGAGCCGACCGTCTGGGACGGCAAGGTCTCGGTTTCGGAAGGCAAAATCCTCAGAATCGAGGGATGGCAGTTCGGCCGTGGCGATTCCACTGACGGCCGGACGGGATGGAAAGCGTCCACGCAGCGGGTCCGCCTGCGGCGCCAGCGCCAGGCGAGAGGCCCGGTCCGGCCGAACGGCGTCATCATTACCACCAGCGCCAAGAGCCCGAACGCGGCCATCCGCATCGAGACAGCCCAGGGGAAGTTCTCCTTCACGCTGGCGGAGGCGCCGTACGGCAAGAGCACAACCGCGCTGAACGGTCGGGTGCGGATTGACCGCGTCCCGGCCACGCTCCAGCTCACGCGCTCCATTGAGGAGCAGGATCTGCCCGCCGTCGCCGAAACGCCTGACGCCATCTACGTGGCCTACGTGAACTTCGTCCACGGCGACCGTTCCAAGGTCATCCGCGGTGAATTTGAAGAAGTTCCGAAAAACTTTGATTTCCTGGCCCGCCCGGTGGGCGGCGATCAGGTGCGCCTGCTGCGCTACTCCAAGTCCAAGCGCATCTGGACGGGCCCGGAGAATGTCTCGGCGCCGAAGCAGGACTGCATGCGCACGGCGGTGGCCGTCGACGGAACGGGGCGCGTCTGGGTCGTCTGGTCGGCTAATCAAGGCGGCAATTTCGACCTGTACGCCAGATCTCTGAGCGGGGAGAAATGGGGGCCGGAGATTCGCGTCACCTCCGATCCCGGCAATGACCTGGATCCGGTGGCTGTCACCGATTCGGCGGGCCGGGTGTGGATCGCCTGGCAGGCGGCCCGCAACGGCAACCTGGAGATCTTGACGGCGGTGCAGGAAGGAGACCGGTTCTCGGCCGAGCAGCGCGTTTCGTTTTCTTCGATGAGCGACTGGGACGCGGCGATCGCCGCCGCCAGCAACGGCGAAGTGGCCGTGTCCTGGGATACCTATGATAAGGGGGATTACGACGTCTACTTCCGCCGCATGCGGTACGCCGGCGGAATCCGGATGGAGAAGCCGGTGCCGGTGGCGGCTACGCCGAACTTCGAGGCCCGTAGCTCGATCGCCTACGACGCTCAGAACCGGCTCTGGGTGGCCTATGAAGGCTCCGACACGAAATGGGGCAAGGACTTCGGCGCATACGAGACCACCGGCATCGCGCTGTACCAGGGTCACGATGTTCACCTGAAGTGCTTCCGGGGCGACGATCCATATGCGCCCGGCGGCAATCTGAAGAAGGTGCTGGCCGTCTCTCACCTCACCATCAGGAGCCGGCCGCAGCGGGCGGCGCGCCAGCAGCCGGCGGCGCGCCAGCGGTTGGCGGGAGAATTCCACCAGCCAGACCCGAACCTGGCAAAGAACCGCGCCCCTAGCAGCGTGCCGCAGCGCATGGTGCCTCCCGTGCCGCGGAACAGCTTTCCCCGCGTGATCGCCGGTCCGGATGGCGTGGTGTACCTGGCCTACCGTTCCTCGAGCGAGGTCCGCACGGCGGTGGGTACAGCCTGGTTCGAAAATATCGCCTACTTCGACGGCCGGCAGTGGCACGGCCCGGTGCTGGTTCCCCACAGCGACGGGCTGCTGGATAACCGGGTTGGTCTAGCGACGCCCGCGCCGGGGCGGCTGGTGATGGTCGCCGTCTCGGACCACCGTTGGGGGGCCACCGGCAGCGGGCGCGGCAACCCGGCGATCAATTCGGATCTATACGCCGCCGAGTTCCAGCCCGCGGTCGAAGCGCAGGCGGCCACACTCAAGCCGCTCCCGCCGGTCAAGGTGGCCCCACCGGAGCCGGAGGTGAAGTCCGAACTCGACCAGGTGGCTTTCATGCGGAATTACCGCGTCAACCTTCGCGGACAACAGCTTCGCCTGCTGCGGGGCGAGTTCCACCGTCACACCGAAATCTCCGGCGACGGCGGCGGCGACGGCCCGCTGGTGGACGCCTATCGTTACTTGATCGACGCCGCCTACATGGATTGGGCGGGCTGCTGCGACCACGACAACGGCGGCGGCAGGGAATACTCGTGGTGGATCGAGCAGAAGTTCACCGACGCCTACCGGATTCCGGGCCGTTACACCCCGATGTTCAGCTACGAGCGCAGCGTCCGCTACCCGGAGGGCCACCGCAACGTCCTGTTCGCCCAGCGCGGCGTCCGGCCCTTGCCCCGCTACCCGAAGGTGCCGGACGACGCTCCGGAGGCGCCCGCGCCGGATACGCAGATGCTTTACGCTTACCTGCGCCAGTTCCACGGGATCGTGGCCTCGCATACCTCCGGCACGAACATGGGGACCGACTGGCGCGACAACGATCCGAAACTGGAGCCGGTGGTGGAAATCTACCAGGGTGACCGCCAGAACTATGAGATGCCGGGCGCGCCCCGCTCGAACAGCGAAAAGGATTCGATCGGCGGCTGGCGGCCCAAGGGCTTTGTCTCCCGGGCCCTCATGAAAGGCTACCGCCTCGGGTTCCAGGCCTCCAGCGACCACATTTCGACCCACATGTCCTATTGCAACGTCTGGGTGAGGGAGCCGGCGCGGGAGGCTATCATGGACGGCTTGCGCAAGCGCCACGTCTACGGCGCCACCGATAATATCCTGGCCGACGTCCGCTGCGGCGAGCATTTCATGGGCGAGGAGTTTTCCGTCTCTGAGCCCCCGGAGATCTCGGTGAAGCTATGGGGGACGGCGAATTTCGCCAAGGTCCACATCATCAAGGACAACCAGTACGTCTACACCGCCGAGCCGGGCGCGCGGACGGTGGACTTCGTCTGGAAGGATCCGGCCGCCACGCGGGGCAAGACCAGCTACTATTATGTCCGGGGCGAACAGGCCGACGGCGAAATCGTCTGGGTCAGTCCCATGTGGATTACCTACCGGTAACGCTAAGCCAGGATGCCGCCGGGGACCGGCGCGCTCCCTGCTAAGTGCGCACGGTCCCTTGCCGGCGGGCGGGCTCTTGGACGCGGACGGCAACAGCGCAAGCGCTTTCCGCCCGGCGCCGCCGCGAATGCCTTATATTCAGGGAAGGACCGGTTGGGGGCGGTGGCATGACGCCGGCCGGTTGGGCAGCCGGCTTGCCGCGGCCGCCGGGGACGGAAGACCATGGAGTTTTTCCTGTTACGAGTCCTGCTCACGGTGGCAAACGAAGGGAGCTTTTCGCGCGCCGCGGAAAGGCTCCACCGTACCCAGCCGGCCGTGAGCCTGGCGATTCAGCGGCTGGAAAAACAACTGGGCGAGCGGCTGATCGACCGCTCGGCGAAGGAACTGCTGCTCACCGACGCCGGCCGAATCGTTGTTGATTACGCGCGGCGCTTTGAGAACCTGCGGCGGGATCTCGACAACGCCCTGGCCGAGCTGCGGGACAACTCCGCCGGCCGCCTGGTGATCGGAGCCAACGAGTCGACGTCGCTGTACCTGCTGCGCCACATCGAAAAGTACCGCCGGCTGTACCCCAAGGTGAAGGTCCAGGTGCGGCGGAGCCTGTCGAGCAAAATCCCGGCGCAGTTGCTGGACGGCGATCTGGAGCTCGGCGTCATCAGCTATGATCCGCAGGATCAGAACCTGGTGAGTCGCGTCATCTTCACCGATCACCTGGCCTTCGTCGTCTCGCCCGAGCACCGGTTCGCCCGGCGGAAATCGGTCCCGATCACGGAGCTGGCCATGGAGACGTTCGTGGCGCACAACGTGGTCAGCCCGTACCGGGAGATCGTGCTCCGGGAGTTCCGGCGGCACCAGGTGGAGTTGAACATGGACCTGGAAATGCCGACGGTGGAGACGATTAAGAAAATGGTGCAGCGCAACGAGGGCGTGGCGTTCGTCCCGCGCATGTGTGTCGAGCAGGAGTTGGAACAGAAGACGCTGCGCGAAGTCCAGGTGGAAGAACTCAACGTCGAGCGCAAGATCCGCCTGGTCTACCCGGCCCGGCGAGCGCTCAGCCACGCCGCGCGCGCGTTCCTGGAAATCGTCAACGTTTGACCGCCGCGGCGGCGGGTCACTCAATCACCCGCACGGCGGGCGGATAAGCGTAGTCGTTCCAGATGCGGTTGTTCCGGGCGGCATCGGGCGGCCCGTCGTGAACGATAACGCGGTAGCGCGAGCGGTACCGTTGCCCGGGCTCGATCCGGAACGGGCCGGCGGCCATCGGCGCGAAGCAGAAGTACGGCTTCGCCGGTGTCCAATCTTGTCCCGCTGAAGTACTTTGCAGTACCAAGCGATTCCGGGAGTTGGCAAACGACGGGCGTGGAGCGGCGCTCGTAAGCGCCGGCGCTGACCTCGATGGTGACGGCGCCCTGCCCGGCGGCGCCGTATCCGGGAAAGGAAGGCCAGCCGGCGAAGCAGAGCGCCGGCAGTAGAAGAGCAGAGTGTTTCATGGGTGCCTTCATCTCGGCTAATAGTCCCGGTACGGGCCGCGCGGCTCCGCCTTCCGCATGCTCTCCCGCCAGGCCGCAAACCGCGCCTGGAGGCGGGCGAGCACATCGGGCATCTGGCGGGCCAGATCGTGCTGCTCACCGACATCCTCGGACAGATCGAACAGCCCGCCGCCGCGGCGGGAGTGGACGAGTTTCCAGCGGCCGACGCGGGCGGCGTACTCTGCCTGCCGCTCCCAGAACATCTCCTTCCGGGGAGAGGCCACCCGGCCGGTGAGCACCGGAAGCATGTCGAAGCCGTCGAGAACGACGCCGGCCGGGGGATCCGCGCCGGCGGCGGCGAGCAGCGTCGGAAACACTTCCAGGGAAGTGAGGAACTCATCGCTCACCACGCCGGCGGGGATGTGTCCTGGCCAGCGGATGATAAAGGGCACGCGGACTCCTCCCTCGAACATCCAGCTCTTGCGGCCCCGGAGGGGCAGGTTCTCCGAACCGCTTCCTCCCCCGTTGTCGGATAGAAAGATGACGATGGTGTTCCCGGTAAGCCCATAACGGTCGATGCGGTCGAGAATACGGCCAATCGCGTCATCCATCGCGGTCACCGCAGCCATATATTTGCGGCGGATCTCGGCCTTCTTGTCATCGCCGGAGGGATAAAGATCCAGATACTTACCCGGCGCCTGAGGAGCGCCGCGGATGGCCCGGTCCAGGTTCGAGGCCCCGTGCGGGGCGTTGAAAGCGACATAGATAAAGAACGGACCGGTTCGGTGCTCATCGATAAAGCGCAAGGTTTCGCGCTCGAACAACCAGGTAGTATAGGTCCCCTTGTCCTCGGTGGTGGGACGGTTGCCGCGGTACATGGACGGAATGCCGTACCGCTCGTGGGTCCAGTAGTCAATCCCGGTATTGACAAAGCCATAGAAATCATCGAAACCGCGCTGGAGGGGAAGGAACCGGCGCAAGGAGCCGAGGTCCCACTTGCCGAACACGCCGGTCGCATAGCCGGCCTTCTTCAGCACGGCGGAGATCAGCACTTCGCGGGTATCCATCCCCAGGATGCGTTCCGGCGACAGCGCGTATTCCCACGGCGGGTAGAGGTAGTCGTCGTTGACTCGGTCGTTGCGGAAATTTTCATACGTGCCGTTGCGCTGGGGATAGCGTCCGGTAAGCAGCGCGCCCCGGGAAGGGGTGCAAACCGGACAGGCAACGTAAAAACTCGTGAGCCGTACGCCCTGGCTGGCGAGCCGGTCCAGGTGCGGGGTCCGAATGTCCGGGCTGCCGGCGCAGCCGAGGTCGCGATAGCCCTGGTCGTCGGAGACGATCAGGAGGATGTTCGGCGGCTGCGCCGCCGCCGCGAACATGCCCACTCCGGCGAGGGCGGTGAAAAATACAGCAGCGGTTGTGCGTCTCATCTGACCTTTGTAAGTGTACTTCGGAGCTGCCGGCAAGCGCAGCCTCCGCTCCCCCGGCGCCCGCTCACGCACGGAACGCACTGGGACTGTTCCTCAGCCCTTCCTAAGGTGTTTGGCTGATGCGCGGTCCTGAGGAAAGTGACGAAACAATAGATGAGAGGCTAACTATATGAGACAACTAGCGGCTGCGTACCTGGTCTGGTGTCTGTTGGCGCCCATCAGTTGGGCGGCTACGACCAGCGTTTCCATGCCGGCGTTGTGGAGGTACGCTCACCCGGACGCAAAAGCGCTGATCGGCATTGAGTGGCGTCGCATTGTGAACTCTCCGATCGGGCAGGAAATCCGGCAGAAGCTCACCCAGAGCGGGATGAGTGGACTAAAGGGGATGGACCTGATCGACCAGATCGACCGCGTGTTCATCTCTTCGCCGGGAAACCCGGCGGGCGCCTCCCAGGACCAGCCACCGGCGGTGATCGCGGTCCAGGGCGCTTTCAACCTGGACGAAATCCGGAAACTGGCGGCGGACAAGATGACGGGATCGGCGACGTACCATTCCATCGAGATCCTCGAACAAAGGCAGAAAGGCGAGGACCCGATGGCGCTGGCGCTGGTGGATCCGCGGACTCTGTTGCTGGGAGACGGCGGCTCGGTCCGGGCGGCCATCGACCACTATTTCGCCGAAGACCCCGGCCAGGCGGCCAACCCCCTGTTCCTGCGCGCCTCGGAGCTGGCTGCGGCCAACGATATCTGGGTGGTGGCCGCCGCCTCACCATCGGATTTCTCCAAGGACGGAATGAAGCAGGCGCCGTTTCTCAACGACGTGAACCGCATCGAGGCCGGCATCTCGCTGCGCGACGGCCTCGGCCTGGAGCTGAACCTGGGGACAAAGTCGGAAGAAAGCGCCGATAAGCTGGCCAGCGGCCTCCAGGTGATGCTGGGCATGATGCTGGCCGCCCAGCAGGGCAAGCCGGGCGCGCCGAACCTGGCCGACAAGCTGAAGATCTCCGCCGGGCAATCCCGGGTGAAACTGGCCCTGGCGCTCGACCGCCAGGAACTGGAGCAGGCCCTGCAGGGACTGGGGCCGGCGATGATGGCTTCCTCGGGCGCGGGGAAGGTTGACGTCCGCCCCCGGGTCAGCGGAAGCGGCCAGTGGAGCTGGGAAAAACCGGTTCAGCAGGCCCGCCGGCAAACTCCGCCGAAGAAGCGGGTGATCCGCATCTACGGACTGGAGGAAGGCGTCCGCGAAATTCCGTTCTCGCAGTAGCCGGCCAGCCCGGCGCGCGTGTTCCGGGCGGGCCAGCAAGCGCGAAAGTCCTCCCGGCCGGTATTCGTCAGAGCGGGCGAATCCCATTTGCCGAAGCTCTGCTCTGGCCGCGCCACTCTTCTACCTCCGTTACAATAAACACGTCTCCGGCGATGGCGGCGGCCGCGGCCGGCTGCGGCGTCCCGGCTGGAAAATCGCAGCTTGCGGCGGCCCCGGGAATCCGGCGGGTGCGCCCGGCGGCTGATTCCGGAGTCACTGGAAAGGAGCGGAAGAGTCTGTGAAACGCTTGCTGATTGGCACGATCCTTCTGGCGGCTCACCTGTGCTGGGCCGCGGTCCCTTCTCCGGAACAATACTTCGGCTACCGGATGGGGACAGACCGGAAACTGGTTGCCTGGGACCAGGTGGTCTCCTATTTCCAACAACTCGGCCGGGCGAGTGATAAGATCCGGGTCGACGTGCTCGGCCGCTCGACCGAGGGGCGTCCGTTCATCGCGGCCACCATCGCCGCGCCGGAGACGCTGCGCAACCTCGGCCGCTACCGTGAGATCCAGCAGAGGTTGGCTGACCCGCGGACGACGACGCCGGAGCAGGCCGAGCGGCTGATCGCGGCGGGCAAGACGGTGGTGATGATCACCTGTTCGATTCACGCCACCGAAGTCGGCTCGACGCAGACGGCGGTGGAGTTCGCCTACCGGATGGTCACCGAGGAGACGCCGAAGATCCGGGCCATCCTGGCGAACACGATCTTCCTCCTGGTGCCGTCGTTGAACCCGGACGGGGTGGAGATCGTGCGGCACTGGTATCAGCAGACGCTGGACACCGAGTTTGAAGGCACTCGCCCGCCGGAGCTGTACCACAAATACATCGGCCACGACAACAACCGGGACTGGTACATCTTTTCCCAGGTGGAGACGCGGCTGACGGTATCGAAACTGCACAATGTGTGGCACCCGCAGATCGTCTACGACGTGCACCAGCAAAGCCCGTACGCCTCCCGCATGTTCCTGCCGCCGTGGATGGATCCGATTGATCCGAACATCGACCCGATCCTGGCGCAGTTGTGCAACATGATCGGCATCGGGATGGCGGCGGATTTGACCTCGGCCGGGAAGACGGGCGTGGTGATCAACGCCTCCTACGATTTCTGGACGCCGGCGCGGCACTACCAGGCCTATCACGCGGGGATGCGGATTCTGAGCGAGTCGGCCAGCGCGCGGCTGGCCACGCCGATTGTGGTCAAGCCGGAACAGATCCGGGAACGCGCCCGGGGCTACAATCCCCGCCAGAGAAGCTGGAACTACCTGGAGCCGTGGCTGGGCGGCAAGTGGACGCTGCGGGACATCGTGGACTACCAGGAGATTGCGTGGACCTCGTGCCTGTACCAGGCCGCCATACGCCGGGAGGACCTGCTGCGGAGCTTTTACCGCATTGGGGCGCGGGCGGTGGCGCGGACCTCGCCATACGCTTTCGTGATTCCGGCGGCGCAGCGGGATCCCGGCGCAGCGCGGAAGATGCTCGAGACGCTGGCATTCGGCATGGTGGAGATCGAGAAAGCCACCGCCGCATTCACCGCCGGCGGGCGGCGCTACCCGGCCGGGACCTACGTGATCCGGATGCAGCAGCCTTACAGCTCCTTCGCCAAGACGCTGCTGGAGCGCCAGCACTACCCGGACCTGCGGGAGTATCCCGGCGGACCGCCGCGCCGGCCTTACGACGTCACCGCGCAGACGCTGCCCTTGCTGATGGGTGTTGAGACCGACACCATCGCGGAGCGTTTCACGGCCGCGCTGAAAAAAACCAGCGAGTTTACGTTTTCCCTGTCCGGCCGGCGGCCCGCACCCGGCGGCTGGGCCGCGGCGGATATCGATTCCTGGAAGCAAGTGAATCGGATCTGGCGGCAGGGCGGCGCCATCTGGCGCGACAAGCTGACCGGAGATTTCTACCCTGCCCCGAAGCAGGACCTGAACACGGTGCCCTTGCGGCGGCCGCGCGTGGGCCTGTACCGCAGCTATGTCCCGAGCATGGATGAGGGGTGGACGCGGTGGCTGCTCGAACAGTTCGGCTTCGAGTACCGCAACGTGGAGAATCCGGAAATCACGGCCGGCAATCTGGGCCGCAGCTACGACGTCATCATCTTTCCCGACCAGCGGGCGTCGACGATTCGGAACGGCTACCGGCCGGGATCGATGCCCGAGCGCTATACCGGCGGGTTGAACGACCGCGCCCTCACCGAGCTGAAGGCATTTGCGGCCGCCGGCGGCACGCTGATTTTCTTGAACGGCTCGACTGAGTTCGCGCTGAAAAGCCTCGGCGCGGGCGCCGTGAACGTCCTGGACGGGGTGAGCAGTAGCAAGTTCTATTCGCCGGGCTCGTTGCTGAACGTCGAACTGGCGCAGCATCCACTGACTTACGGGCTCCCGCCGCGGATTGCGATCTGGTCCCAGCACAGCCCGGCTTTCGAGCCCGGGAAACCGGAAGGCGCCGTGACCGTGGCGCGGTACCCGCAATCGGGGATCCTGGCCTCGGGGTGGCTGCTCGGGGGCGAGCGGATTGCCGGGCGGGCAGCGCTGCTGGAGATCCCGCTGGGCAAGGGCCATCTCATCCTGTTCGGGATGAGGCCGCAGTACCGCGGCCAGAGCTACCAGAGCTTCAAGCTGCTGTTCAACGCGCTGGTGCGGTAAAACGGCCGGGCCGGCGCGAGTCCGTTCGACGGGGCTGGTCGCTGGTCCTTAGTCGCTGGTCCTTAGTCGCTGGTCCTTGGTCGCTGGTCGCTGGTCGGCCAGGATGAATGAGACGCAACGGACCGGTCAGCGTTGAGCACGCAGGAACCGAGCTTCGGCACAGAGCGTCTCAGAACACCGATCTGGTGGCGCAAGGCGAGGATCTCCAAGCAGAATGCGGCTCGCGTTGCAAGGTTTGCCGGGACGGTGGCAAGCAGAGGCAGCCAACAGTGGCGCATGCCATTGGAAAGGCTCACAGCGATACGCTAACCTTAAGAAAACTAGCGGGATCTCTGGCAGGGAGTTAAGGCCATCTCCCTGACCGCCTGGATACCACTTTCGGGCTGCAAAGGCGAATTACGAAGGCCTCTTGTCGCGAAACCGTGGCCCAACCGCTACTTAGATATATTGAGGTGGCGCCTGGGCAGATAAGCCGGACCATGAGATGAATGCGGAGGAAGCCAACCGGCTGGTGACGAGTCTGTACGACTCGCGCTACGCCGGGCTGGTACGCTTTGCCACGCGGTATGTCGGCTCCGTCGACACCGCAGAAGACCTTGTGCAGGAAACATTTATGGACCTGTACCGGGCGCTGCGGACCGGAACCAAGGTTAAAAACGTCGCGGCATGGGCTTCCTGTGTGGTTCGAAGAAAGATATTTCGGGAACTTGATGCGGCCAACTCACGGGAGAAACTCAGCCAGGATGTGGACTGTGAGCGCCTGGCGGCTGTCAACCCGGCGCCAGCCGAAGACTACGACCGCTGGGGGCGTGAAGTTCGCGAGTTGTTCCACGTTCTGTCGCGGCGGGAAGAAGAGGTGATTGTCCTCCGGTTGTCGGGGATGAAGTACCGTGAAATCGCCAAGGAACTGGGCATCAGTCCGAATTCCGTGAACGCTTTACTGTCCCGCGCTCTTCGCAAGCTACAGGCGGCGAGGAAAGCGGGAATCGAAAGTAAGCCGGTGTTCCAATATGCGGCTCAGGACGATTCAAGGACATTGCACTGACGAGGCGCTGTTGGCGTTTCTGGACGCGGAACTGCGGCCCGATCAACGTCTACTCGTCGAGCGGCATCTCGGCGGCTGCTGGCAGTGTCGCAGCCGGTTGGACGAAATCGAGCGCCAGGCCCAGGCAACAGCAAAATCCTACGCGGACGAGGGACCTTTCGGTCTGGAGCGGGTCATTGCCGCGAAGCGTCGTTTTCAGGCGTGGGCACGCGAGTATGAACGACAGCAGCAATGTGAGCCCCGGATGGGGCATCTCCTCCGGCCTCGCCCGCATTTCGTATTCGGTGGCGCGGCCATCGCCGCAGTAGCCATGATTGCCGCTTTTCTCTGGTTCTCACGGCCTGGCAACCCGCCGGTGGCGGAACTGATTACAGCAGCCCGGCAGGCAGAGGCTGAGACTCTGGAGGGTGGCTCTTTCCTGGGGCAGGAGTTCCGGCTGGAAGTGGCCAGGAGTGGAAAGATCAATTCGGTGTCGCGGGGCCGGCTGAGCATCTATGCCGATACTGAAACGGGGCGCTTTGCAGCCCTCTGGCACGGCTCCGGTGGGGATCTGAAACAGGCGGTCTGGCGGCCCAGCCGGACCGAGGAGTATCTCTACGAGCCAGCGCCGAGCCCGCGTGCGGTGCGAATTGAGCCCTCGGCGCGCAAGACGGTGACTTTTGCCGATCTGGCCAACTCCGGCGCCCGAATTGAAGCATTCGAGACGGTGTTCATGGACTGGATACGGAGTCACCGCTGGCGACCGGTGTCGTTGATGGCCAACGTGCTCGTGTTCGCGGGCCAGCGTGGCGTGGTGCTTTCCGTCGAGCGTGGACTTTCCCGGGAGGGGGAGCGAATCCTTCGCCTGCGCGCACGGCGCAAAACCGAAACCACATCGGCGGAGTTGGTAGTTGAACTCGATGCCGAGTCTCTCCGCCCTCGTTTGCAATCGCTGCGCCTGGTGTCAGGATCGGAGACTCTGGAGCTGAGACTGATCCCGGAGCGAGCGGAACTGATGCCGGCTGCCTTTGTGAAGCCGTCCCTGTTCCGGCCGGACGTGCCACTGGCGCCGGCTCCGGAGCGACGCCGTTCGCGACCGCGACCGGTGGCGCGACCGCCGGCGCCGTCGGCTCCACCAACCGTGGCCATGGCCGCTCCGACGGCTTCGGAGCTCGACATGACAGAGGTGCAAATCCGGTTTGCGCTACACCGTGCGCGCGCCTGTCTTGGCGAACCGATCGAAGTTCGAAGGCAGCCAGACGGTATTCGGGTCCAGGGAGTAGTAAACAGTACCCGCCGCAAGGAGACGCTGGAGGCGGCCCTATCGGCCATCGGGGCGCCGGATTTCGTCACCGTCGACATTCGCACCCTCGAAGACGTGGCGGCAGGATCGATTGTGCCGGAAGGGCGCAGCGCGCAGCGACAATCTCTCAAAGTGGCGCCGGGCCGGACTCCGATGGAAGCCGCTCTGGAACGCTATTTCCGGGAAGCCGCGGCGGGAGACGAAACCGCGCCCAGCGTCAACATGCGTGTGTTGCAACTGACGAACGAGGTGGTGGAACTTTCCGCGGCGCTGCGTGATGAGGCATGGGCACTGCGTCGCCTCGCAACTCAGTATCCTCCGGAAAGAACCGCCAGGTTGCTTTCGCCGGCAAGAGCGTTGTTGCAGGAAATGCTGAGCGACCACACCGCCCGGCTGCGGGTGATGGGAGAAACCTTGCGGGACAAGCTGAGTCCGGTGTTTTCTTTTCTCGGCGTCGCGCCGGCGATGCCGGAGCTTCGAGCTGCCGGGCCGGTACCGTGGCAAGTCGCCGCAGATTCGATTCACCGGGAGATTGTGGACTTCCACCGGCGGGTAATGGTGCTTTTTGCGGGGGACCGGCCTGCCGGCGGAGTGGCGGACGCCGGTGTCGCCAGGCAAGAGGATTCGGCTGCACATCTGCTGGGGACGCTTCTTGCTCTCAGCAGCGGCCTTTCAGAGCTGGAAACACAAATCGTAGAAGACTTTTTCATCGGGAGCAGACTGGCCGCAGGCCAATCGGCACCTGAAAATTCCAAGTTACAAGGAAGAAATCCAAGAGGACTCCAAGAATCCAAGAATCAATGAGGTTACGTATGAATCGCTGCAGAATAACTCTGATCGTTTTTTCCGCGGTGCTGTGCTGTTCGCTAGCGTTGTTCGGCCAGACGCAGAAGGCGCGCCTCACGGGCACCGTTAGCGATACGAGCGGCGCCGTCATTCCGGACGCGCAGGTCACGGCAACGAACACGGATACTGGAATCAAGAGAGAGGTGACGACCAACCAGTACGGTCTGTACACCATTCCACTTCTGGATCCTGGTTCCTACGAGTTGCTGGTGCAGAAAGAAGGGTTTCGGTCAACGACCCGCTCCGGCATTACCTTGCACGTGAGCGACACGGTGCGGGTGGATTTCGTGCTGGAAGTGGGAGCGGTGACGGAAAGCGTCGTGGTGGAGGCCGCGGTTCCATTGCTGCAGACTTCGAAGGCCTCTCAAGGTGAAGTCATCGACAACGTGCAGGTGACCAACCTGCCGCTCAACGGCCGCAGTGCATTTCGCCTGGCGCAACTTACCCCCGGATTCATCGGGACTCGCGGGGCCCAGGGCCAATTTGGCGATGTTCCGGTGAACACGACCTGGGACGCCAATTTTTCCATTAACGGCGGCCAGGGCACAAGCAACGAGATTCACATTGACGGGACGCCCAGTACGGCCGGCTATTTCAACCAGATCACGACGATGCCGTCGGTGGACGCATTGCAGGAGTTCAAGGTGCTCACGAACTCGATGTCGGCTGAGTACGGCCGCCTGGGGGGCGGGGTGTTGAACGTCTCGACAAAATCGGGGACGAACGAATACCATGGCACGCTGTTCGAGTTTCTGCGGAACGATGTCTTTGACGCGAATGAGTACTTCAACAAACGCGCCGGCCGCGACATCCCCGCATTTCGCATGAACCAGTACGGTGGCTCCTTCGGCGGTCCGGTACAGCTTCCGAAGCTATACAACGGCAAGGAAAGGACCTTCTTCTTCTTCAACTATGAAGCTACCCGCTGGCGCCGTGGCGACGTCTTCACCACCAACGTGCCCACCATGCTGCAACGGCAAGGAGATTTTTCGCAGACGCTGAACAACAAGGGCCAGTTGGTAGTGGTGTATGATCCACTGTCAACCCGGCCTGATCCGAGCCATCCCGGACGGTTCATCCGCGACGCGTTCGCGGGAAATATCCTTCCGCCGGACCGCATTGATCCGGTCAGTAAGAACATCGCGGGGTACTACCCGGAGCCGAACACCCCAGGCGTTCAATATACGAACGCGAGTAACTACATCAGCAACAAACCACGCAAGATCAACAAGGACCAGTACAACTTCCGCCTCGATCACAACATTACGGACATGAACCGGATCTTCGGGCGGTACTCCCAGGATGATACCGATCTGTGCCAACCCGACCGGTTTGGGAATGTGGCATCGCCGGGCCTTGGCAACATTGGCTGCACCAGTTGGTTCAACAAGAGCGCAACGCTCCAGGATATGCACACGTTCAATCCCACGACGATCTTTGACATTCGCTACGGCTTCGCCCGGTGGTACCAGACACGTAAAAGCCGGAGTTATGGATTTGACAACAGCAAGCTGGGCCTCCCCGCCGAATTGGTAGCCGAGATGCAGGTCCCAATGTTTCCGAATGTTAGCGTCCAAGGCTATTCCTCACTCGGGCCGTTCAACAACATGTTCTTCGTGAACGGGAACGATACGCACAGCTTGCTGGCTTCTGTCACCAAGGTAATGGGCCGGCACGTGATCAAAACCGGGACAGACCTGCGCATCGCACGGATCAACAACCTGCAAGCCAGCCGGCCAAACGGCCAGTACAGCTTCACCCGCCGTTTCACCCAGGGACCGGATCCGTTGAAGGGTTCCGCGGTAGCCGGTGATGGGTTTGCAACGATGTTGTTGGGCGCGTTGAACAGCGGCGGCATCAACAAGATGTCAGGCGTCGCGATGCAGAACTACTATTTTGCGGCGTTTGTCCAGGATGATTTTCAGGTGTCGACACGGCTGACCCTGAATCTCGGGCTGCGCTACGAGACCGAGAGTCCTTACACGGAGCGGTATGACGCGCTCGCCAATTTTGACTACGATGCGCCGAGCCCGGTGGCCAATCCTTACTTCCCGAACCTCACCGGCGCGCTCTTCTATGCAAACGCCGGCAGCAACCACTCGCGGCACGTGACGCGCTGGGAGAAGGTTAATTTCGCACCCCGTGCGGGGATTGCCTACCGGTTAACGGACAAGACGGTGATTCGTGCCGGCGCCGGTCTGTTCTACGCGCCGTTGCAGATCAGCAACAACGCGGTGGCGTTTCAACCAGACTACGGGTATCAGGCCACTACTGCGATCATCGGTTCCATCGATGGGAACCTGACGCCGTATACTTACATGTCGAACCCCTTCCCCGACGGCGTGAACCAGCCGACAGGCAAGTCCCTGGGCGCTCGCACTTATCTGGGACAAGGCTTTGCCGTCTGGGACAAGGAACTGAATCAGCCGTACTCCGGGCAGTGGAATTTCAGCATTCAACGGCAACTTCCGAGCGGAATCGCCGTTGATCTGGCATACACCGGTACGAGCGGGGTCCATCTGGCACGCTCGCGGCAATTGAACGCCCTGCCGACGCAGTTCCTGTCGATGAAAAGTGATCTGCTCAAAACAGTGGACAATCCGTTCTATGGTTTGATTGACACTGGGGTGATGAGCAAGCCGAAGGTAACCGTCAGCAGATTGTTGCGCCCGTTCCCGCAGTATGAGGGCATCAATATTCTGAACTCGACTTCCGGCCATTCCAGTTATCATGCGTTCCAGGCCAAGGTAGAGCGGCGACTCACCACCGGCTTGAGCTTCCTGCTCGCCTACACTGCTGGCAAGCTGATCAGTGATGCGCCGTGGGCAACCACGGGGATTGGACCAGACAACGGTTCCGGCGGGTTTCAGGACTGGTACAACCTCCGGGCCGAACGGTCATTGTCGGCCCAAGACGTCAGCCAGAGCTTCGTTCTCAACGGAACCTACGAGCTGCCCTTCGGACCGGGAAGAGCCATCGGTTCGGGCACCAGTGGCTTTCTCGGCAAGCTGATCGGTGGCTGGCAGTTGAACGGTATTCTGACGCTGACAACCGGCAACCCGCTGACAGTCACCACCCAGACCAACAACACGAACTCGCTGGGCGGGGGTTCGAGGCCGAACAGCACGGGGCAGTCGGCCGCGTTTGAGGGCAACCGCAGCCGCGACGAGCAAATCAACCAATGGTTCAATACCGAGGTTTTCACCCTGCCTGATTCGTTCACCTTTGGCAATGTTGCGCGGACACTTCCGGACGCACGGGAGCCAGGGGTGAAGAATCTTGACATTTCGGTATTCAAAAACACGAAGATTGGCGAGCGAGTCAACCTCCAGTTCCGTGCGGAGTTCTTCAATGCGTTCAACCATGTCAACTTCGCCGCCCCGAATACGAGCATGGGGTCGAAGAACTTCGGCCGGATCACCGGCACGGCGAGACTGCCGCGTGTCGGCCAGTTGGCATTGAAACTTACTTTCTGACGGGTAATCGCCCGGCACCGTAGCTCTGCTCTCTCAAGGATCATCACCGCCCGCGGAGAGCAGAGCCTCTCTTACAATCTCAGCATTTGGAGCCGATTCCCGGCCACGAAAGAGCAACCGCATTGAGCGAGACGGAAACCAGAATCTAACGGACCTCGGGAGCCGGCAAGGAGGTAAATTACCGTGACGCGAATCATCAGATTTTGTGCCATTGTCGAAGCGGCGGCCCTGTTGCTTCTGCTCTCGGCCGCTTCGTTGACGGCGAAAACCAGGCCCAACATCCTGTTTATCGCGGTGGATGATCTGAACGACTGGACCAACTGCCTGGGCGGTTGTCCCAGTCCCATACGAACACCCAACCTTGACCGGCTCGCCGCGAGCGGCGTGTTGTTCACTGCCGCCTATTGCGCTGCGCCGGCCTGTGGACCCAGCCGGGCGGCCGTGATGACAGGGCTCCGTCCTTCAACCACCGGCGTTTACTTCAACAAGATCCACTGGCGCAGTTCGCCACGAACCAGGAACGCAGTGACGATCCCCGAATACCTGCGACAGTATGGTTACGAGGTCTACGGGGGAGGTAAGATCTTCCACGCCTTGTCGTTCGGCGGCCCGGGAACGAAGAGTGATGGAGACAACGATCCGAAGTGCTGGGATTTCTATTTCCCTTCGATGCTGCGGGCCATGCCGGATCCAGCCTGGCCGAAAGGCTGGCCCGCCAATCAGCCGGAGCTGGACAGGCAGCGCGGATACGTGGGCAAAAGACCAATCAAGTTCATGGAGTGGATCCCGCTCGACGAAGACGACCACGTAATGGCCGATTACAAGGTGGTGGACTGGGCCATAAGCCAGTTGCGAAGGAAGCACGACAAACCCTTCTTCCAGGCCGTCGGCATCTTTCGTCCTCACATCCCGTGGTTTGTGCCGCGGAAGTACTACGACATGTATCCGCTGGATAAGATCAGGTTGCCCGAAGTGAAGGCGAACGACTTGGACGACGCGCGGAAACATTCCAAACAGTGGTGGCACCGGTGGGTCGTCCGGAATCACCAATGGAAGAAAGCAATCCAGGGCTATATGGCCAGTATCACTTTTGCCGATGTGCAAATCGGCCGTCTGATCGACGCCCTGGAAAAATCGCGTTACGCCAACAACACCATCGTGGTGCTGTGGAGTGATCATGGGTTTCACCTTGGGGAAAAGGAGAACTGGGAGAAGTTCACCCTCTGGGAAGAGGCCACCCGCGTCACCTTGATGGTGCGAGCGCCTGGCGTTACCCGGCCAGGCGGGCGGTGTGCCGACCCGGTGAGCCTTGTGGATATCTATCCCACGCTGAACGAGCTATGCGGAGTGCCGGAAAAGGCCGGTCTCGACGGCGTCAGCCTGGTGCCGTTGCTGAGAGATCCCGAGGCGCCGTCTGAGCGTGCCGTTCTGACAACGTACGGCAAAGGTAATCACGCCGTGCGATCACGACGGTGGCGCTACATTCGGTACGAGGACGGTTTTGAGGAACTATACGATCATCAGAATGATCCAAACGAATGGACCAACCTTGCCGGCGATCCCAAATACGCCGAGGTGATCAGAGACCTGGCGCGCCGGCTGCCGAAAACGGAAGCAGACTACCCGGGCGGAAAGCGCATCTATGGCTGCACGATTCTGTCGGCGCGACCCATAGATCCGGAAACGGCTGCCAAGGTGCGGAAGGGATTAATTGAACTGAAGTAGTCACGCCTGGAGCGAGGAGAGCAAAAACCATGAACCGCAGAGATCTCTTGAAAAGCGCATTGGCATCGCCGGTGCTGGTGGCGAAGCCGGGGGCCGCTGTCGGCCGGCGGCGTCAGCGCGGTGTCGCGCGGCGTCCGGACGGCGAGGAGATGCCGAACATTCTCTGGATCTGCACTGACCAGCAGCGTTTCGACACCATCGAAGAATTGAACAACGCCTATATCCGGACGCCGAACTTGCGCCGGTTGGCGAGTGAGTCGACCGTTTTTACCCATGCGTTCGTACAAGCGCCAGTGTGCTCGCCCTCGCGGGCCAGCTTTCTGACGGGAAGATATCCCCGGACCACCGGGCTGTGCTCGAACGGCCAACGCATTCACGAAAACGAACGCCTGGTACCTCGCATTCTGGCCGATTACGGCTACTGCTGCGGTCTCGCCGGCAAGTTGCATCTTTCCCCGTGCGCCGCCGGACGGGTGGAGAATCGGATCGACGACGGCTACACGCAGTTCTGGTGGAGTCACGACCTGGCCGATATCTGGGGCGACGCGAACCAGTGGCGGGCCTGGTTGCGGGCGAAAGGAATCAAGTGGCCGGAAGCTCCCCGCGGGGAACGAGCCTGGGGTGTGCCGATCGACCGGAAATATCACCAGTCGGCCTGGTGCTTCGACAAAGCCATCAGTTTCATCCGGCAACAGCGTAACTACGGCCCGTGGTTGATGTCGGTGAACTGTTTCCAACCACACCACCCGTTCTTTCCGGTCAAGGAATACTATCGCCGCTACGACCCCGAAAAACTGCCGCCGCCAGCCTACCAGGAGGGTGAGCTCGATAACAAGCCGGAGTACCAGCGAAGAGCCCACGAACGCGCCTATTCCGGGATCTCCTTCCGTCGGACCGACGACCTCACGCATCGGAAAGTCAAAGCGGCCTACTACGCCATGATCGAGCAGGTGGACTTCGAAGTCGGCCGGACACTGGAGGCGCTGGAGGAGTCCGGGCAGGCCGAAAACACGATTGTGATTTTCACCAGCGACCACGGTGAGCTGCTGGGGGACCACGGGATGTTTCTCAAAGGGCCGTTCTTCTACGATTGTTCGATGCGGGTGCCGCTGATGATCCGCTGGCCGAAGCGTTACAAAGCCGGGCAGAAAATCGATTCGCTGGTGGAGATGGTGGACCTGGCGCCGACGTTGCTCGAAGCGGCCGGCATCGCGGCGGAGCCTGGAATGCAGGGCCGTTCGCTCACCAATATTCTAGAAGGCCGGACAACAGCGCATCGGGATTCGGTCTATATGGAGAGCTATAACCCGGGCACCCGGGACGCAGGGCCGACGTTTGCCACTTCGATCCGGACGGAAACGCACAAACTGACGGTCTATCACAGCATCGAGACCGGTGAGTTGTACGACCTCAGGAAGGACCCCGGCGAACACAACAACCTTTGGTCCAGCCCGAATCACCGCGATGTCCGCGAGCAAATGCTGGTGAAACTGACACACAGAATGTCGGAAACGGTTGACCCTCTGCCGCCTAAGAATGCACCATGGTGATGCTCATGCGAAAACTCTTCGACCTCGTCCAGCGCTGGACCGGCGCCGGGATCCCCCGCGCAGTCCGTCCGTGCCGCGCAGCAGTTGCTTTGCTGCTTATCGGTTGCGCCTCCCCGCCCGCCGCACCGGTCATGGCCGCCGTGCGGATTGAACTGGACGCATCGCAGCGGAAACCGCCCATTTCGCGGAACCTCTTTGGCAAGTTCACCGAGCACTTGGGCCGGAACGTCTACCTTGGCGCCTGGGCGCAGATCGTCCCGAACCCCGAGTTTGCTCCGGCCAGACGGTGGCCCAATCGGGAAAGACTGGAACGGGAGTTGAAAAGAGCCGCTGACATTTATGGGCAGGCCGATCTGCTCAAGGACTCGCGGCGAGGGTTTGCCGCTTATTGGAGCTCACGCGGTGAAGTTCATGGCCGTTGGATAGAGAGGCCAGACGGAGACTCGCAAGAACTACTGGCGGGCGCCGGAGGCGGCGCGATCGAGATCGGCATCTTTCCCCCGCTGCACCGGACGGCGAGCTACGAATTGACCGTGAAGGCCCGGGCGGGCAGTCAGTCGGCAATCCGTGTCCGTATCCTCACCACGAACCAGCGACCGCTCGGCGAAGTGGAAGTCCCGCTTCAGAAGGAGTGGTCCGAGCGGCAGTACCGGCTTGCCATTGACGCAAGCGGACACCAACGGGGTGAGCCTTACCTGTTGCGCCTCGTGCTGGAGGCGGGCCAGAAGGTGGAGCTGGACCGGCTTCTCCTGTTTCCGTCGGATCATATCGAAGGCTGGGACCCGGAAGTCGTGGCCTATCTCAAAGCCGCGCGGTTGCCGATGCTCCGGTTCCCCGGCGGCAACTTCGCGAGCGGATATCACTGGGAAGACGGTATCGGTGCCCTGGACAAGCGCCCCGTCGTTCCCAACCCGGCCTGGCCGATCATGGAATGGAACCACGTAGGAAACGACGAATGGTTGCGGCTTTGTGAGCTTGTCGGGGCGACGCCTTTGATCTGCGTCAACGCCGGGAATGGAACGGCCGACGAGGCGCGGCGATGGGTGGAGTACTGCAACGGCCCGGCCGATACGCCCATGGGCAAGCTGCGGGCGGAAAACGGTCATCCCGCCCCGTACAACGTGCGGTACTGGGAAGTCGGCAACGAGTTGTACGGTCCGTGGCAGATCGGTTTCACCGACGGCCGGGGATATGCGAAGCGGTACGCGTCCTTTGCTAAGGCCATGCGCCAGGCGGACCCAGACATCCTCCTGATCGCCAACGGTATGCACGGCCCCCTGAGCGGGAGGCGGGACCAGGGAGAAACTCCTGAGTGGAATCGCTTTCTGGTGCAGGAAAACGGGGACGCCGTTCGTTCCGTCTCGATTCATTCTCTTCCCGGCCGGCCTATCAGCGAGGATGCGGACCCGGTGGAAGTGTGGAAAGAATATGTCGCCATCGCTGACGGCTATGGCGACTATCTGAGATCGTCGGCGGGAAACGTCATGGCTGCCGCCGGTTTGAAGCCGCGGGTGGCGGTGACCGAAATGCAGATTTTCACTGCTTCGCCGAGGCTGCCGACGAACAAGACGATTGCTGAGGCCCTCTGGCTGGCCAGCATCTTGAATACGTGCATTCGAAACGGCGATTTCGTCGAATTGCTCACGCATTCGGCCCTGCTGAACCACGGAGGAGGGCTCCGCAAGGATCGGGGCCTCGTGTTCACCGACCCTGTCTGGTGGACCACGGACTTTTATGCGTCACAGCCCGGAGTGATTCCCACGCTGGCGCGCATCACATCGCCCGGTTTTTCCTCGCCGGGAAACTACATGTTCGCGCGGGAGAATGTTCCATACGTTGATGCGGTCGGGCTTCTCAACACCGGGCTGGACGAGTGGAACATCTTTGTCGTGAACCGCGATCCGGAGAACGGTTACGAGGCGACCCTGGAACTGAGGTCCTTCGAGGCCGCCGGGACCGTTGAGGTGCAGACTCTGACCGCCCCGGATCTGCTGACGAGAAACGACTGGGAGCGGCCCGACGCCATCGGTCCCGTGCGGGACGCGATTGCGATCAGCAGCAGCGTGCTCAAAGTGAATCTCCCCCCGTTGTCGCTGACCCGGTACACGGTCAGGAAACCTTAGCCGCGGACTTCGGTTTGCGCTGCGCGGGAACGGAGGCAGCCCGGACTACAATGGTTTACCCGGAGAAAACGAGAGAGGCAAGAATGAAAACACTGATTATCGGCGTTTGCCTTATCTTCAACATCAACATCGGACTGATGGCGCAAACGGGCCGCTGGTCTGAATCGAAAGCACGGGAGTGGTACGCACAGCAGTCATGGCTGGTCGGCAGCAATTACATTCCGGCCAGCGCCATTAACCAGCTCGAGATGTGGCAGGCTGACAGTTTCGACCCGGACAGGATCGACACGGAACTCGGCTGGGCCGAAAGCCTCGGGATGAACACGGCGCGGGTCTTCTTGCATGACCTGTTGTGGGAGCAGGACCCGGACGGCTTCGCAAGCCGGATCGACGCGTTTCTGCGGATCGCGGAGAAGCATGGCATCCGGCCCATGTTCGTGTTGTTTGACTCGGTCTGGGACCCGCATCCCCGCCTCGGCAAGCAGCGGGCGCCGAAGCCGGGCGTTCACAACTCCGGATGGGTGCAGAGCCCGGGCGCCGGCGCCTTGCAGGACCCGGCGCAGTACGCGCGGCTGGAAGCGTACGTGAGAGGAGTGGTCGGCCGGTTCGCCGGTGACGAGCGGGTCCTGGCCTGGGACATCTGGAACGAGCCCGATAACATGAACCGTTCCAGCTACGGAGATCAGGAACCGCCTGACAAGGTGGCACTGGTGCAGTCGCTGCTGCCGAAAGCCTTCGAGTGGGCCCGCGCGGCCGGACCGGTCCAGCCGCTGACCAGTGGTGTGTGGCACGGTGACTGGTCCACGCACGAGACACTCCCCGCCGTCGCTAAGATTCAGGTGGAGATGTCCGACCTGATCTCTTTCCACGACTATTCGGGCCCGGACACATTCGCGAAGCACGTTCGATGGCTTCAGCGCTACCGGCGTCCCCTGCTGTGCACTGAATACATGGCGCGCGGCAATGGCAGCACGTTCCAGGGGACGATGCCGATCGCGAAGAAAAACAAGATCGCGGTGTACAACTGGGGTCTGGTGGCCGGGAAGACGCAGACGTACCTGCCCTGGGACTCGTGGAAAAGACCTTACGTCGACCGCGAGCCGTCCGTCTGGTTCCACGAGATATTCCACCGCGATGGCCGTCCGTACAGGGCGGAAGAGGTGGAATTCATTCGCAAGATGACCGGCGCCGCCGAGCACGGCAAACCAGAAACCTACCGGGCACGCTAAGCTTCACAAAACGCGCGGGGCTGAGCGGTGACGCGAAACTTCAGTT
>CAZXVW010000023.1:24650-34606 GCA_964644025.1 uncultured Solibacteraceae bacterium
CACGATTTCCTGGAGAGCGGGATCGTGCCGCCAGCCGAAACCCATCTTAGTTGTATTATTCCGACCTCGAAACATCCAGGTGCAAAACCAGCCGGGGAATCGACTCTTGCCTTCTGCTTCTGCTGAGACCGGATACGTCCGGCTGCCGCCGGCGGGTCGCCACGCCGCGCTCCGGGAACTGCCCGGGGAGTAACCGTGAGAAGCTGGTAATTGCGGCCACGGGCGCAAGTCCGGCCCCGCGCGGCGACCTCGGCCCGCCGCCGGGCAGAGCCACGGCCGAAATCCGGGAGCCTCATCAGTATGGAAACGGGCCACGAGCGCGCCATTCGCAACCGCCTCGGGCAGTGGTACGAGCGCGCCAGCCGGCCTCTGCCGTGGCGCCGGACGCGTGATCCCTATCGCATCTGGGTCTCGGAAATCATGCTCCAGCAGACGCGCGTCGCCGTGGTCATTCCCTACTACGAGCGTTTCCTGGAACGCTTCCCCTCGGTGGCGGCGCTGGCCGAAGCCGGCGAAGCCGAACTGCTCGCTGCCTGGAGCGGCCTGGGCTATTACGCCCGGGCCCGCAACCTGCGCGCCGCGGCCCGCCAGATCGTCGAGCGCGGCGCGTTTCCCGATGACTACGGCTTGCTCCGCCGGCTGCCCGGGGTCGGCGATTATACTGCCGCGGCGATCGCCAGTATCGCTTTCGACCAACCCTGCGTGGTTGTCGACGGCAATGTCCTGCGGGTGTTGAGTCGGCTTACCAACGACGCCGGCGAGATCCGCACCACCGCCACCCGCCGCCGCCTTGAGGAGGTTGCCCGGCGGCTGCTCGACCGGCGCCGGCCCGGCCGTTTCAACCAGGCTTTGATGGAACTCGGCGCCACCGTCTGCCTGCCGCGACAGCCAGTGTGTTCCGAATGCCCCATCGCCCGCTACTGCCAGGCTCGCCGCCGGGGAACCCAGCAGCAGCGTCCGGTGAAATCGCCGCCGCCGGCCATCGTCGCACAGCAAAAAACACTTCTGGTGATCGAGCGCCGCGGCCGGCTCCTGCTCTGGCAACGGCCCCCCGCTTCCTCCAGGCTCGCCGGTTTCTGGGAACTGCCGGAGGCGGAACAGATCGCCGGAGCCCGCCTGCGCGCGAGCCTCGGCGGCTTCCGTCACTCGATTACCAACCACCGGTACCAGGTCACCGTCGCTCTCGCCGGCCTCCGGCGGACGCCGGATGGTTTCCAGTGGGTTGAGATTGCGCGCTTACCCGCCCTTCCCCTCAGCACGATGGCCGCCAAGGCCCTGGCCCTTTGGCGCCGTTCGTCCGGCCGGAGCACGGAAGCCACCGAAGCCGCGGATTCCGCCTGAGCGGCCCGCCGGCTCGCCCCGGCGGAATTCAAAGATCCGGCGCTTCACCGGCCGGGAAACGCAGTAAAATATTGGGTGGAGTCCGAAGCCGGACTCGCCTCGATGCGCGCAGCTTTCTGCCTGCTGGCTGTGTTGTCCTGCGCGTCGCACGGATGGGCCGCGGACACCGGGAGCAATCAGGCGCCGTCCTATTCCGCCGCCAGCATCGTCAATGCAGCTTCCAATCTCTGCGTTGGACTGGCGCCCAATACCATCGCCACCATTTACGGGGAAGGTCTCGCCTACGTCACCAGGGCGGTTACCCCCGGCGACGTGAGCGGCGGCGTCATGCCCACCGTGCTCGGCGGCACCGGCGTTCAGATCCTGATCGAGAACATCCCGGCCCACGTCTTCTATGTCTCGCCCACCCAGATTAACCTGCTGATTCCCAGCACCCTGACGCCGGGGCGGCGGCGGCTCCAGGTGCTGCGCAACGGCTTCGCCGGCCCCGCGGTCGAAATCACCCTGAAACGCGCGGCTCCAGCCCTGTTCCAGCTCGATGAAACTACCGCGGTTGCCACCACCGCTGGCGGCTCGGTGGTCACTTGGGATTCGCCGGCCCATCCCGGCGGCATCGTCGTGCTCTACGCCACCGGCCTGGGAGAAACCGAACCGCCGCTGGCGCCCGGCCAGATCGCCCCGGCGGCGGCACTCATCCGGCGGCTGAGTGAGCTGCGCGTCCTCCTGAACGGGATTGCCGTGGACCCCGGCGCGATCGCTTATGCGGGCGTGACGCCCGGTTTCGCCGGCCTCTATCAGATCAATCTCTGGCTGCCCGCGCGCCTGGACCCGGATCCGGAAATCCAGGTGGCAATCGGCGGGGAAATCAGCCCGCCCGGCATCCGGCTCCCTGTCCGTTGATTGCGGCCTCGCCCGCCGCGCCGCGGAAACGCCGCAACCCGAATCCCGCCGGCCGCGTTTATTCACTTGTAGGCTACAATGAGCCAAGGAGGGATCAATGTTCATTCGCCCAATGGTCGCCGGAGTTGGTCTCCTCTGTCTGCTGGCCGCTCAGGAGAGCGCTCCGCCGGACGCTTCCGGGGTCCGGCCTCGGCCCGGCAGCGATTCCGCTCCAGGATATTACGTGCTCGAGCCTGGGACCCGCATCCCGCTCAGCATGATTAACAGCATCAGCACCAAGCACGCGGCGGTCGGCGACCGGATTTACCTGGAAACGGTTTTCCCGATCCTGTCCGACGGCCGGATCGTGATCCCTCCCGGTAGCTACGTGGCCGGAACCGTGACCAGCGTCAAGAGGCCGGGCCGCGTCCGCGGCCGCGGGCAATTGTACGTCCGCTTCGATTCGCTGACCCTGCCGAACGGAGTAACCCGTGATTTTCGCGCGCGGATCGGAAGCCTGGACGGCCGGGCGGACGAGGAACTGGACCGCGAGGAGGGCACGGTGCGCAGCGAGGGCAATAAGGCCGGCGACGCCCGCACCGTCGGCGAAGCCGCGGCGGCCGGTGCCTCGGCCGGCACCATCGCGGGCGCCATTGGCGGCAACGCGGGCATGGGCGCCGGCATCGGCGCAGCAGCCGGCGCCACGGCCGGACTCGTCGGCGTGCTGCTGTCGCGCGGTCCGGATGCCATCCTCGCCAAGGGAACCACGCTGGAGATGGTTCTGGATCGTCCGCTGCGCTTCACCGAGCAAGAGCTGGATTTTGGCAACAACTTTCGCCGGGCGCCACGCCATTCCGACGGTGGCCCCCTTCCCAACACGAAAAAGCACCGCTCTCTGCCGCTGCCTGGACGCCGCCTCCCGCGTTGAACCGAGGCGCCGCGGCGCCAGCCGGCCTGAAACCATCGTCGCGCCGACGGGCCCGGCGGAAACACAACCCCTTCCAATTCAACACGATAGTAGGATAAACCCAACGTACCAGCCCGTTTGTCTCAGTTTCCTGGAGTGGCAGTACTACCGGGAATTAAGCCGCCAGACCTATTCTCATCTCTCTCGCCTGCCGATAGAATGACTGCCAGAGATGGATTTAGGAGCGCTCGAAGTACAAATCTTTGTCAGCCTGACGCTGGTTCTCGGCGCCGTCTTCGTTGCCTTGCTCTGCGACTTTCTGAAAGGAAACAACGAGTGGCTCAGAGAACGGAACATTGAACTGGCGGTGCGTCAGCAGGAGCGGGAGCGCCTCAAAAGAGAGTCCCAGCCGGCCAGTGCACCGCCCGCGGCGCCGCCCGTTCGCCACCGGCACAACGCCGCATCGCCGGGCTGCACTCCGCTGGTTGCGCCTCCCGCCGCCCCTCCGGCCGCCGGGGCTGGTGCGGCTGGCGAAGCCCCCGCTCAAGGAGTGTCCTGGGCGACGGAAGAAGAACAGGAGACAGTGGAGGAGATGGCCGAACGAATCCGGAGCCGCGCAAACAGGCACGCGCCCCGCGATGAAGAGGAGGAGGAAGAGGAGCCGGATCCCGGCGAGAATTCTGGGCCGGCGGCCCTGGCTTCCGGCCGCGGACCGGCTGCCGGAACAGGCTCCGGCTATCCGGAGCAGGATGCAGCTCCTCCGTCCTCGGCGCCCGGTTCCGCCGAGACCGATTCCAGCAATGAGCGCCTTCCCTTGTCGATTCACGCGAAGGTTACTCCCATCGATGTGGTTGCCGCCGAACGGGCCGCCGGTTCCGAAGCCTTGCGGTTAGCCAGCGAACTGGAACACGTCGCCGGGATGGCCGCTGCCGGAGTTGAGGACGCCGCCGAACAGGAACATCCCATTGAAACCGAATCCCCGGAGGCAGAGGCAGAAGAGCCGGTCGCCGGCGTCGACCCGAAGCTCGAATCTGCTCAATCGGAGCCGCCTTCGGAGTCTGCCGAGGCTGAAGCACCCGTAGAATCTGCCGCGATGGAGAACCTGCCCACCGCGCCTTCGCCCTCCGAAGACCGGGAAGAAACCGGCGTGCCGGCTGCCTCGCTGGACGCCGGAGCGGAACCAGCAGACGTCGATGAGTCCAAGGCTGGGGCCAGGATTCCCGCACCGGATTTGCCGGCCGGCTTCCACCCTTATTGCGAACTTTCGCGAGCGGCTGGCGCCAGCAAACCTTTTCATGGCACTATCGTCTCGATTGGGGTAAAGCTGCCCGATCAGGACTCTGCCGGAGGGGTGAACCCCGATGCACTCGCCGAGGTCACCGAGCTGATCCAATCGCTGCTGGAGGCGGACGATTTCGCTTGCCGGAGCCCGGAGGACGAGTTCCTGCTCATTATTCCCCGGCAGCGCGGGGCATCCGTGCAAAGACGCCTCCAACGTATCTCCGAACGCTTGTGGGACTACCAGATCCGGTCGGTGGGAACCCAGGCGGTCATGTTTACCTGGGGGGCCGCGGAAATATCCGGCGAACCACTGGATGAGGCCGTGGCATCGGCCCGCGAGCGCATGCGCCAGACCCAGCGCACCCGCCTGAAGGCTTCGTCTGAGATTCACCACTACCAGCGCCGGGCGGCCAACGATTAGCTCCTGGCGTCCTTTCCCACTTTCCACTGTCCGGCGCCTTCCCGCTTGTCGCCGGGCGGACCGGCGCGCTACACTCACAGCGTCAGCACCCTAGAAGGAGAGGAAGAATGAACCGGCGGGATTTCTCCAGGCAAGTCTTGATGGTCGGCGGCGCCGCGCGGGCTGGACGCGCCGGTGCGGTCCCACGCCAAACCGCAACCCGGTCCCGGGACTTTTATGAGGAACCAGCCAGAAAACTGCCGGCCCGCAGCTTTGACGTGGTCGTGGCCGGCGGAGGGACGGCCGGCGTGGTGGCGGCCCTGGCGGCGGCGCGCCAGGGCGTAAAGACGATGCTCATCGAAGCCAAGGGTTATCCCGGGGGCACCGTTACGGAAGGCGGCACCGCCTTGCACAGCTTCTACAACTTGTGGAAAGCCTTCCCCGGCGTCAAGAAGCGCCAGGTGGTTCGTGGCATCCCCCAGCAAATTGTCGACCGCCTGCTGGCAGCCGGCGGCACGTCCGGTCACGCGGAGATGCTCAAGGGCTACGATTACGATTCGGTCTGCACCGCCATCGACACCGAGATCTACAAGCTCGTCGTCTTCGAGATGCTCGCCGAAGCCGGCGTCTTCGTCGGTGTCAACACCTTGCTGGTCGGCGCCATTCGCGACGGCTCGCGGCTCGGCGGCGTCATCACCGAAAGCCGCTCCGGGCGCGAGGCGATCCGGGCCGCTGCGTTCGTCGATTGCACGGCTTACGGCGATCTGGCCGCCCACGCCGGCGCCCGCTACACCGAGCCCAACGACTACGCCGTGTGCAACAGCATCGGCCTGGCCAACGTGAGCGTTGAGAAGCTTTACGAGTTTCTCAATTCCCGCGACGCCGTCAGCCAGTACGCCGAAGGCCTCCGCGACGGCCGCCCGGGGCAGATCGTCCGGCTGCAAGGGCGGATGGCGAAGCTACCCGCCGGCTTCCGGGACGGCGCACGGAAGATCGGCATGTCCATGGTCACCACCACCGTTCATGACAACTATTTCATGTTCATCAAGGTGAACATGAAGCTACCGGTGAGTCCGACCAACCGGGATGCGGTGGCCAGGGCGGAACTGGCGCTCCGCCAGCGGCAGGCCAAGGCCGTCGAATTGTTCCGGAAGTACATCCCGGGGTGTGAAAAGGCGTTTATCGCCCGCACCAGTCCTTCATTGAATATCCGGCGCGGCCGGTGTGTCAGATGCGATTACGACATTACTCTGTCCGACGTGCTCCAGGGGCGGCATTTCGACGATGACGTCTTCGTCTACGGCTTCCACGACGCCGCGCCCCGCTTCCAGGTCAAAAACGGCGGCACCTACGGGATCCCCTACCGGGCGCTGCGCGTGGCCGGCATCGACAATCTCCTGGCGGCCGGCATGATGATCACCTCGAACCACGATGCCCATATGTCCACCCGCAACACGGTGAGCTGCATGGGACAAGGACAGGCCGCCGGCACGGCCGCCGCCCTGTGCGCGAAAGCGAAATGCGGCACGCGGGCGCTTCCTTACGCCGAGTTGCGGAAAACGCTGGAGGCCGGCGGCGTCTATTTCGAAACCTGAACCCCGCCGGGCCGCCCGCACCTTCATCGGCCACCGCCCGTTCCGGCCCCGGAACCTCCCTTGCTTCCGCCGCCGGCAGGCTTCGGCCCGGCCACCACCGCGGCTCAGCTCTTGGAAACCCGCCGGTTCCGGCGAGCCGGTTTGGCCGCCTGAAGCGGAGGCCGGAGAGCGGAATCCTTCAGCGGCTGGTCGCAGTGGATGCAGCGAGCCCTCCAGGCGGGCGTGTAAAGGTGGCACTTCCCGCAGGCTATCTGTTCAATCGGCTTGGCCGAAGTTGCCATGACTGTTTTCCTTTCACCCTCACTGAGCAGTTCGGTGCCGGGATGGCCTCCCCATAACGGGAAACTTTGTCCCCCGTGCCGGCGCCACTTCGGCGGGGAGGCTCCCGTGCGACGGGACAGCCACATCGCTGGCATCCCGCCTGCCGGCGAGCCCCGGCATTCCCGAGGCCCTGTTTCCACCATAGAGCATCGGGAACTGATTAACAAATAGAAAATTAAGCATTGATATATAGATTTTCTCGAACTATACTGAACCCGTGATCTGGCTGAACTACCACCATCTGTACTATTTCTGGGTCGTCGCCCGGGAGGGCACCCTGACCGCTGCTTCGAAAAAGTTGCGCCTGGCGCAGCCGACCGTCTCAGCCCAGGTGCGGGCGCTGGAAAAGACCCTCGGGCATAAGCTCTTCCGCCGGGTGGGCCGCAACCTGGCGCTCACCGACACCGGTCGCGTGGTTTACCGCTACGCCGGGGACATCTTCTCTCTGGGCGAGGAATTGCTCTCTGCGCTCGAACAGGAGCCGGCCCCCGATCGGCGCGTGCGCCTCCGCGTCGGCATCGCCGACGTGTTATCCAAGCAGGCGGCCTACCGGATTCTTCAGCCGGTACTGAAGCCTCCCGGACGCGTGAACCTGATCTGCTACGAGGGTAAGCCCACGCCGCTGCTGGCCCGGCTCGCGGTGAACGAACTGGATCTGGTCCTTTCCGATTCACCGGTGGGACCGGAAGCAAAGCTCAAAGCCTTCAATCACCTGCTCGGCGTCTCCCCGGTCTCTGTCTTCGCCCCGCGCGCGCTGGCCGCCCGGTACCGCCGGGGCTTCCCCGCCTCGCTCGACCGGGCTCCCCTGCTGCTGCCTACCGAAAACACCTCCCTCCGGCGTTCGCTGGAGCTGTGGTTTATGAAGCTGGGAATCCGGCCCACGGTGATCGCCGAGTTCGAGGACATTGCTTTGCTCAAAGTTTTCGCCCAGGCGGGTCACGGGCTGTTCGCCGCATCGGCCATCATTGAGGAGGAGACCGAGCGGAAATACAACGTCCGCGTCGTCGGACGTCCCGCCGCGGTCAAGGAGCAGTATTTCGCCATTTCGGTCGAGCGTAAGCTGAAGCACCCCGGTGTGGTGGCCATCGTCGAGGCCGCCCGGCGGGAAATCTTCGCGTGAACCAGCACACCGGGCCCCCAATACTTGTTTGCCGATACAATACAATCGCAACCGTATATTAATAGCGCTTATGCTATTAGCGTTGCTTACGTGAGGCTCTTCGTTTATAAATTTGACAAATCTACAGACCGGACTGATAATACTCTTTGTGCCCGGGTCCGGAGCAACAGGCCGGCCCGGTGCACATTTCCGAGTGCGAAAGCTTGTGAGACAGGAGCGTAGAGGTTGCATGAATAACCGCGTATATATCTTCGACACCACTCTGCGGGACGGCGAGCAGTCACCGGGCTGCAGTATGACGACGCCGGAGAAACTCCGTATGGCTCACAAGCTCGTGGAACTCGGCGTCGATATCCTCGAGGCCGGGTTCCCCATCGCCTCGGAGGGGGACTTCGAGGCGGTAGACCGCATTGCCCGGGAGTTTCCCGAAGCCAGGGTAGCGGCCCTGGCCCGCGCTTGCAGGATGGACATCGAGCGGGCCGCGCAAGCTCTAGAGAAGGCGAAGAAGCCACGCATCCACACCTTCATCGCCACCAGCGATATTCACCTTACCTACAAGCTCAGGAAGACGCGTGAGCAAGTGCTCGAGGAGGCCGTAAACGCGGTCGAGCTGGCCCGCCGGTACGCAGACGACGTCGAGTTTTCCGCCGAGGACGCCACGCGGACCGACCCGGATTACCTGGAGCAGGTTTCCCTGGCGACCATCGAGGCCGGCGCCAGCACGGTGAACCTGCCCGACACGGTGGGCTACTCGATTCCTTCCGAGCACGCGGCGCTGATCGGGCGAATGGTGAAGGCGTTTGGCGACCGGGCGATTGTGAGCGTACATTGCCACGACGACCTCGGCCTGGCGGTGGCGAATTCGCTGGCCGCCGTGCAGGCCGGCGCCCGCCAGGTGGAGTGCACCATCAACGGTATCGGCGAGCGCGCCGGCAACTGTTCGCTCGAAGAGGTCGTGATGGCGATCCGGCTCCGCCAGGACGTGCTGCCCTATGAGACCCGGATTGTGACCAGCCAGCTTTTCCCGGCCAGCCAGCTCCTCAGTAAGCTGATTACCTTTGGCCCGCAGCCGAACAAGGCGATTGTTGGCGAGAACGCTTTTGCGCACGAGGCGGGCATCCATCAGGACGGCTATCTCAAGGAAAGAACCACCTACGAGATCATGCATCCGAGCGAGGTGGGCGTTCCCGAGAGCCGGCTCGTGTTGGGCAAGCACAGCGGTCACCACGCTCTCAAGCAGCGGTGCGTGGACCTGGGGTTCGAGCTGCCCCGGGAGGAGCTGGACAAGGTGTACCGGAAGTTCATCGCCATCGCGGACAAGCGCAAGAAGGGCCTCAACAACGACGAAATCCTCGCTATCATCCGCGAGGTGGCCGGCGAGCTGCAGCCGGCCGGCGATTGAGACGCCGGCGTCCGCCGCTTCCCGCCGGCCCGCAACCCGGTTCCGGCGGCGTTTCCACGGCCGCGTCTGGTACAACAAACTAAGGCAAAAGCAATGGAATTGAATGTTCTTGTTCTGCCCGGCGACGGGATTGGCCCTGAGGTCACCACCGAGGCCGTACGCGTCCTCCGGCGCGTCGCCGACAACTATCACCACCAGCTCAAGCTCACCGAGGGCCTGCTCGGCGGCATCGCGATCCACCGGACGGGCACGCCGTTTCCCGAGGAGACTGCCCGGCTGGCCGCGGAGGCCGACGCCACGCTGCTCGGCGCCGTTGGCTTGCCGGAGTTCGATGAGGCCCCGCCGGAAAGGCGCCCGGAGAAGGGACTGCTGGGGCTTCGCAAGACCCTTGGCGTCTTCGCGAACCTGCGCCCGGTGAAGGCTTACCCGGCGCTGCTCGATTCCTCACCCTTGAAGAACGATCGCGTCGAAGGCGTCGACCTGCTCGTTGTCCGCGAGCTGACCGGCGGCATCTACTATGGCACGCCGCGCCGCCTCGGCGACGACTCGGCCCTGAACACGATGAGCTACACGCGCCCGGAAATCGAGCGGGTCGCCCGCGTGGCCTTTCAGTTGGCGCGCAACCGGCGCCGGAAGCTCACCAGCGTGGACAAATCCAACGTGCTAGATCGGAAGAGCGTCGTGTAGGGAAAGAGTGTAGATCTCGGTGG
>CAZXVW010000024.1:0-33648 GCA_964644025.1 uncultured Solibacteraceae bacterium
ATGGTCGACCCTGTCGATGAACTGCTGCAGAAAGGCCACCGGGTCCTGGCCCGCGATGAAGGTGTGGCCGGTGTCCATGTTCATGCGGAGGTAGGGCGAATCGGCGAACTCCAGCATCTCGGCCAGGAACTCGGGCCGGGTGGTGTAGTAGCCGTGCGGTTCGATGTTGATGACAATGCTGTAAGCCTCGGCCACCGCGAGGATCTGCCGGTAGATGCGGCGCATGTGGTCAAGCACTTCGCGATCCGTGGCGCCGGCGGGCCGGTGGCGGGCGTCGGTGGTATCCACGCGCGGGCAGCCGACCAGTTTCGCCCAGCGGATCGTATGCAAGATGTACTCGACGCCGAGCGTGGCGCCTTCGGGCAGCGAGAGCGGGAAAGCGGCGTCGAGCTGGGAAAAGCGGACGCCGTAGCTTTCCATCTTCCTGCGCAGCAGCAGCGGGTCCTCCCACAGCGCCACGTGCGGCTGGTAGCCGAGCCCGTGAATCCAGCTTACGCCGTCGATGGTTCCGCACTCGATCCAGGCCAGCCCGCGATCCCGCGCCCAGGCGAGGCATTGCTCGAAGCTCCAGTAGCTGCTGTTGAACGCGTCGGTGTGGAAGCCGATCTGCATCATGGACCTATGAATACTATAGTCTGAGGGAGAAAAGGAAACCATGCGCATCCAACGAAGACAGTTTCTGGCCGGCGCGCTGGGCACGAAGGCGCTGGCCGCCGCCTCCGGCTACGCTCCGGTGCTGGCGGCGCAGGCCTACGTCTGGACGCAGGTGCTGCGCCAACAGAAGCGCACGCTGGCCGACGGCCTTGAAGACGTGATCGCCGGAATGCGCGCCGCCGGGTTTCAGAACGCCGAACTGATCTCGGTGTTTTTCACTCCGGAGCTGGCGCCGCGCACCATCAGCCTGCTGCGGCAACACCGGCTGAAGGCGCCGATCGTCTATAGCGGCGGGCCGATGCACACCAGCGAGGGAGCCGCCAGAACCATCGCCGAAGCCGTGAAGTTGGCTGGCGCCATCCGGGACGCCGGCGCGCGGATCATCAACTTCAATCCCAGCCCGAAACCCGGAAAAGCACTGAAGACCGAAGGAGAACTGCGGCAGGAGGCCGCCGCGGTGAGGGAACTGGCGAGCGAGCTTCAAAACAAAGGCCTGGAACTGATTCTCCACCATCATGACCCGGAAATGAAGGCAGACGCGCGCGAATGGCGTTATCTGGTCCGCAACACCGAGTTGCGGCTGTGTGTGGACACCGACTGGGTGCGCCGGGGCGGTCAGGACCCGATGGCGATCGTGCGGGAAGCCGGTTCCCGGCTGGCGAGCCTGCACCTGCGCAACGCGAACAACGGCGTCTGGGCGGAAGCGTTCGGCGAAGGAGACATCGACTACCGGAAACTCGCCGCTTATCTGCGGAGGACCGGCTATCAAGGCTACCTGGTGGTCGAGCTGGCTTACGAAAAGCGGACCCGGATCACGCGGTCCCTCGAAGAGGACTTGCGGCTGAGCCGGGAGTACGCCCGGAAGGTGTTCGGAGTGTGAGACACGGCGGCCGGGAGCGTCTGCCGCACGGCCTTCGCGTTGAAAACAAAGGCGGTTAAGGTGCAACGGCGGGCCTGGATGGGTGTCTCGAAATTGGGTTCGAATCTTCAGTTTTTCTGTTTTCCCGGGCGGCATGCGGAGGAGTTCGGCGCGTTGGGGGGAGCAATAGCTCCCGCGCGGGCGAGGGCGCCGGCCCACCGGGAGCAAGCGCCGGCACAAGCGTCGACGCGGCAGGCAGGAGTGCCTGCGCCACAGTGGACAGCGGCGGAAATTGGGTTCGAATCGCCGGTTTTTTTGTGACGATCCCGCGCAAACTCCGGCGAGCGGGTACAGTGCGCAAAGCAGGTTGTCAAAGATCAGTGGGAGGCGGCCTGTTCGGCGGCTCTCCCGCCAGCGCCACGCTTGGGGTGAAGCAGATGGCCGCCCGGAGTGTGGCGCTCTCGCCTTATTGTAGGCCGGTTTCCGGTGAGACGTCCGGGAGGGGGCTGGATAACTTATTTAGAATGAGCGGGATGCGGTATCGAAGACGGGTGGGAATCCCAGTGGGGCACCCACAGGACGCATGCTGGGCACGTCCGGCCCCTCAGCCCTCATAGAATTGCGTGCTGTGAGGAGCGAGAAGCCGTCAGAAACGGTGAAAGCAGCGCTGGCCGACGTACTCCTAGAAAACTCTTTGGGAGAAGGCTCTCGGCGCACCCGAAGAGCCCTGCTCGGTGTGAGTGTTTCGGTTCTGCTCCTTCGCGTGTCGGGCGCTGATTCATCGGGTCTCCAGGTCTTCGGGATCACGCTCTCTGAACTGCAGATCACGCCACATCGACTCCTTTGGTTGTTGGGCGCCATTGTCGCGTACTTTTTGCTCTACTTCCTTGCAGAGAGCTTGCCGGAGCTGGTGAGTTGGCGCGGACGGGTGATTAGCAAAGGACAAAAGGCGTTGCAGGAGTACAAGTTCTTATTAGCGGACGCCGGACAAACTGACCGCAGGATTGACGCGGTCTTTGAATCACAACCGATACCGGGCACGACGACAGAGAATGAATGGTTTGTTGGCGTTTTCAAGGAATTTTACAAAGAAGGCCAGGACACCCCCAAAGACTCACGCATCCGAGACGCAGCGATGCACTTCGCCCGGTGGCCCCAATGAGAAACAGCGAGAGGTGGTCCGGGCTTGTCGTTTGGGTTAAGCTGGTGATAGAGTGAAGTGCATCAGGGTCTCAGTCGATAGGGAAGATGTGGTGGGTGACATAGTAGGCAAGTACATGATTCCGAGAAAGAGGTGAAGGATGTCAGCCTCGATAAGGTTCAGGTTCCGGCCAGAGAAGTTTGTGAACGCTGTGGCCTATCTTGCCCAGAACTGCCCTGGTGCGACCAAGCTCAAGATCTGCAAGCTGCTGTATTTTGCCGACAAAGAGCACCTGACGCGGTTCGGCCGGCCGATCATCGGTGATCATTACTACAAGCTGCCCCATGGGCCGATTCCATCCCGCGGACTTGATATTCTTCGTGGCCGGGGGACACCGGCAGAGAAGGCGCTTTTTGAGCAATACATATCCGTTATCGGGAACTCGGTTCATCCAAAGAAGAGACCAAACCTGAAAGCGTTCTCGAAATCCGACGTGGAGGTCTTGCGGAGTACGTCCAACCGGTACGGCAAACTGACACCAGCAAAGTTGCGCAGCCTCTCGCACGCCGAGGCAGCCTGGCGTGGGGCAGAGGAAAATGGAGCGATGGACTATTCCCTCTTTTTCGGCGACAGTGAGGAACAGCGCAGGATGAAGCAATTCGTCGAAGCAGAGCAGGAATCGCGGGATGTCGTCGAGCCACTCGCCGGGCGCTAGCACCGTTGATCTGCCGCCCGCCGCAGTAATCCACGTTGAGGGGTACTCGTCGCGGGGACATCCTCCGAAGAACAAATACCTGTTTATCGTCGGGCGTGAGAGCCGGACGAAGCTGGCGGCGTTCCTCATCTCATCCCAGCAGCACTGGCGAGCAAGCGAACGCCACTCCAGAGAAATGGTCCGTATCCCTCAGAACGCGACCAACTTTCTTCGCCTGGAGAGCTTTATCCAGTGCTGGGCGCTGGAATTGCTTGACGTGGAAGATCTGAGAAGGCGTTTCGGAGCCGGGTCGGTGAGGATCGCGGGAAAGTTGCCGATCAAGTATCTTTACAAGGTTCGGGATGTCGTCCGCCAATCGTATCTACTGGAACAGCAGGATGTTGAAACAGTGCTGCGGATTGTCGCAGAAGTGAGCTCTTGATTCCGCGAGTCGCGGGAGGGCTGTGCGCGAGGCCAGTGGAAACCCCGTGCCCGGAAGGCCTGCCTGCCTGACCGGGTCTTGCGACATGTCCCCCTGGCGTGGGCGCCGGCGGCGTTGGCCTTGCCGAGCCTCTGCGCGGCTTCCTGACTCAGCAATGGTCCCCGGTCTCTGCCGGGACGGCGGCTGGTGGGCGCGGTGAAGCTCGGTCAGGCGCCGGGAATCGGCTGCTCCGGGGCGCCGGTACGGGCCAATGCCTCGATGGCAATGGGGCCGCCAGGGGCGATTTTGCCGCCCCTCAGCACCCGGGCGAGGATTTCTTCGCGCGGCATGATGCAATCGCCGGGGCCTGACATATCCACGTAGATCCCGCCCCGGTACCACCCGCCACACCAGCAGGCGTGTTCTTGCCGGCAACCAAGTACCACGGTTACCTGGTGGTCGAGCTGGCTTACGAAAAGCGGACCCGGATCACGCGGTCCCTCGAAGAGGACTTGCGGCTGAGCCGGGAGTACGCCCGGAAGGTGTTCGGAGTGTGAGCCCGGAGGAAGCGGCACCCCCTTCTCAAACGACCAGCTTCCAGGGCGGGCGGTACTCGCGGCGGGTCATTGCCTGGGCTTCCGGGTCGCCGGGGATGCGTTCGCGATCCCGATCCCAGCGGATGCGGCGGCCGGTGCGGTAGGCGATGACGCCGAGGTGGCAGGCGGTGACCGAGCGGTGGCCGATCTCGACGTCCGCGTTCGGGCGCTTCCGGGTGCGGATGGCGTCCAGGAACTTCTGGACGTGTACCTCCTGGATGGCCGGCTCCATGAAAACGCCGGTGACCTTGACCGGCTCACACAGCGGAGTCGCCTTGGGCACGGCCGCGCGGCGCGCTGCCTGCTGGCGCCGGGTGCGCGGCATGGGCGGATTGCCCGCCGCACCCGTTAGCAGGTCAGCGATCCGGTTCCGGCCGGGATCGAAGGCGGCCGGCCGCATCTCGGGAATCACCTCGAAACCGCGCCGGTCAACGACGATCGTTCCCCGGTCGCCATAGAACAGCATCCCGTAGGGCCGGTTCATGAGCGGGTGGGCGTTGGTCTTGCGGTGGGTGTAGCGGGCGACGAAGCCGGGATATTCGAAGGTGGCTTCGAACGTATCCGGCGTCTCGCGGTTGTCGCGGAGGACGAACTTGCCGCCGGTGGCCGCAACGGCCAGCGGGGCGTCGACGCCCATCGCCCAGTGCACGACGTCCATGTGGTGCGCGCCCCAGTCGGTCATCATCCCGCCCGAGTAATCCCAGAAGTAGCGGTAGTTCCAGATGAACCGGTTGCGGTTGTACGCCCGCTCGGGCGCCGGCCCGAGGTACAGATCCCAATCCAGGCCCGGCGGGGGAGCTTCGTCGGGTGGGTTTCCGATACCGACGGGTGATTCGTTGGTCCAGTTCCAGCACTCCACCAGGGTCACCTTGCCGATGTGCCCGCCCTGGACCAGGTTCACCACACGCTGGAAATGAGGCGCCGAGCGCTGCTGGCTGCCCGCTTGCACTACCCGGCCGTACTTGCGGGCAGCCTGGACCATCTTGCGGCCGTCGTCAATGGTCAGCGAAAGGGGCTTTTCGCAGTAGACGTCCTTGCCCGCCTGGCAGGCCATCACGGTGATGAGCGCGTGCCAGTGATCCGGCGTGGAGACAAAGACGGCGTCGATGTCTTTCCGGTCGAGAACCCGGCGAAAGTCCTGGTAGCCGTCGACGCCCGGATAGCGGGATCTCGCCTTCTCGATGAGCGGCTGGTAGACGTCGCAGACGGCGGCGAGGCTTACTTGCGGGTTGCGGTGGCAAATGGAGAGTTCGTAGAGGCCGCGGCCACCGCATCCGATCTGCGCGGTCGTGATGCGATCGTTAGCGCCGAGGACATGTCCCAGGAAGGGTCCGGCGGCGGCCGGCGTGGTGTTTTTGAGGAACGTTCTCCGTCGCATCGGTTCAACTCCTTGCTTCAGACGGGCAGGGCGGCCGGCAACGGGCCTCAATGAGGCGTGGCAATCCGCCGGTCTCCAGCCGTTGCCATGATAGCGAATCCCGGAGGAAAGCGCGGCACGCAGCGTGGTAGGATTTGAGCCGGAGGTCTCGTATGAAACGCACGCTGACAATCCGTTCCCGCAGGCAGTTTCTGGCAGCGGCTTCGGCCGCGGGGACAGGTTCGGCGCTGGGCTTTCCCTTGAGCGCGACGGCCGAAGGGAGCCGCGTGCGGCCGACGGGACCGGGATCGAAATATGTGCCGAGGGTGATGGCCGCCTTCGTGCGGCGCAAGGAAGATTACGGCATGCGGTGGCCCGGGGCCATCTACGACGGGGAAACGGCCCGGCGGAATTACCGGCGCCAGATCGAGGCCGCGGCCGCCGACCTGGGCATCCAGGTGAAAATCCGCCCGGCGCCCATCTACTCAGCCGCCGAGGCCGATGCCTGGGTGAGCGAAGCCCAAGCTCGCAAACCGGACGGGCTGCTGGTGGCGCTGCTCGACCGCCAGAAACATTCCTGGCCAACGGCGGCCAAGGCCGCTGAAAGCGGCATTCCCACGGTGATCTTCGCCCCGATCGGCACCGCGTTCACTACCAACACGAAGCGGCTGGCCGGCCGGAACGGGGTCTTCATCTGTTCGACCGACGATTTCCGCCAGGCGGCCTACGGTCTCAAGATGATCCGGGCGGGAGCGAAGCTCCGGGAGATGCGTTTCTTGGTGATCAAAGGCAAGCAGCGCCGCGATACCCGGCTGGAAGAGACCGGGACACGGCTGCGCTACCTCCCGGCGAAGATCTTTCTCGATGAGTACAACCGCACCCCAGTAACCGACGAGATCCGGAAGCTGGCCTCGCGATACGTGCTCCACGCCACCGCGGTCAGAGGCCCCTCGGAACAGGATGTTTTGAACGGTGTGAAAAGTTACGTCGTCGCCCGGAACCTGCTCGAGAAAGAGGAAGCCGATGGAATCACGATGGACTGTCTCGGTGCCTTGGGTCACACGAAAGTAAGCCTGCCGTGCATCGCCTGGTCCCGGATGCTCGATGAAGGGATTCCGGCGGCGTGCGAGGCGGACCTGGGCGCCTGTGTCACGCACGCGCTGGTCGGGTACCTGTTTGACCGGCCGGGGTTCCAGCAAGACCCGGTGCCGGAGACCGCGCGCAACTGCCTGGTGGGTGCGCACTGCACCTGCGCCACGCGGCTCCGCGGGTGGAGCGAGCCGGCCGAGCCTTACTTTCTGTCTCATCACCATGGCAACCGGGATGCCGTCCCCGTGCCGCAATGGAGGCCGGGCGAGAGAATGACCGTGGCCGATCTCCTGCTGGTGGACGAAGACCGCCCGCAGCCGGGCATGGTGATCTCGAGCGGCACGGTGGTGGGCAATGTTTCCGTGCCTCCCTCGGGCGGGTGCGTGGTTTCGGTGATGGTGGAACTGGACGGAGAGCCCGATCTTCTCACCTACCCGGGTTTCCATCAGATCTTCTTCTACGGTGAGTGGAAACGTCACCTGACGGCTTACTGCGGTTTGTTCGGCATTGAACCGCTGGTGGTTTGAGAAGACGGCCGCCGCGGCGGCGTCCCGGAGGAGCTTTCTGCGAGCCGCTAGCTGTGCTAGGCTTGATAGTCGCGGCGTCTGGTGACCGGCCGGACACCTATCGAATAAGGAGTATCCCAAAATTGACTGATGCCCGTGAAACCCTTCGCCGGCATGAGATTTTGCTGATCGGGGCCAATGGTTTCCTCGGGAAGGTCCTGCTCGGGCTGCTCCTGGACCGTTTCCCCGATTTCAAGCACCTGCACATCCTCATGCGGGGGAAGCGGAAGTTCTCGGCAGCAGACCGGTTCGCCCAGGAAGTGCTCGCTTCCCCGCCCCTGGCAACCGTGCTGGCCCGGCCGGAAGCCGCCTCGGCCCAGGCCAGGATCACGATTCACACGGGTGAGCTCGGCGAACCAGTCTGCGGGTTGGAAGAAGAGACCCTCGAAGAGCTGAGCGGGCGGATCGGACTGGTGATCAACTGCGCGGGGCTGGTGGATTTCTTTCCGCCGGTGGACGAGGCCTTCCTGTCCAACGTGGACGGCGTGGAGCGCGTGGTGGAACTGGCGAAACGGCTGGGCGCGCGGCTGTTGCACGTCTCCACCTGTTTCGTCTGCGGGGAAGCGGAAGGTCTCATCGAGGAAAGCGATCCGATCGTAGGTTTCTACCCCCGGCGGCGCGGCCCCCGGGACCAGGGTTTCCGCCACGATCACGAGATCCGTTACATGCGGGAGCGCATCCGGGAGGCATACGAATCGGCCGGTATCAGCCGGGGAGAGAGGCGGCCACGGGAACTTTCCCAGAAACTCATCGACCTGGGCCGGCAGCGGGCGGCGCAGTGGGGCTGGGTGAATACGTACACCTACACCAAGAGCCTGGGCGAGCAACTGATCGCCTCGGCCAAAGACCTGGAATACACCATCGTGCGGCCGGCGATCGTGGAGGCTGCATTGAGTTTCCCCTTCCCGGGCTGGGTGGAGGGCGGGCGGACAGCAGCTCCGCTGGTGATGATGGCGATGAGCGGGCTGCGCCACTGGACGGTGCGGGAAGACGCACCGATGGAGGTGATTCCGGTGGACCTGGTGGCGACGGCGATCCTGATCGCTGCCGTGATGTTACTGAACGGGCAGGCCGAGCGTGTTTACCAGGTAGCCACGGCGGATGTAAACCCGGTCCACTTCGGGTTCCTGATCCGCCTCCTGCACCGCGAATATCGCCGCCAGCGCCGCCACCGGCTCAACGGCAGCGGCTTGCCGTTGCCAGGCCTGCCGACGCGGGTGCGGGTTTTACAGCCCGAGCAGGCCCGGGCTCGCGGCGAGCGGCAGCAAAAGACACTGAGCCAGCTCCAGCAGTGGGCGGCGGGGCTCCGGCGAGCCGCCGAACGTTCCGGGGTGCCCGGCGCCGGACACCTGCGCCGCCTGGCCTCGGCGCTGCGGGCCGCCTCCTTGCAAGCCATGATCCGCAACCAGGCGCTGGAGCTGTACCAGCCGTTCATGCGTGACAACCGGTTCGTCTTCGAGGCCGAAAACATGCGCGCTGCCTACCGGCGGTTGTCGGAGGCCGACCGGGAACGGCTGCCCTGGACGCCGGAGAAAATCAACTGGCGCGACTACTGGATCCACAACGAGGTCGCCGGGGTCCAGAAGTGGGTCTGGGGCGAGACGGCATCCCGAAGATAGAACGAGCATCCGATGGCCACCGCGACCGCACAACTTCGAGCTTCCGCCGTCGAGGCCGAGGTGCTGGAGATTATCCGGGGACTGCTGCGTGAGACGGGCAAGGCGGAGCTGGCCGAATCGGTCACGCGGAACTCCTCCTTCGAGCGGGACCTCGGACTCGGCGACCCGGACCTGGTGGAGCTGATCCTGCGGTGCGAAGAACGCCTGGAAGTCGAGCTGCCGGACCGGATCGCCGAGGAGGCCGACACACCGGCCGCCTGGGTGAAGGCGATTCTGGAAGGCGGACGGGAAGCCGAAATCAAGAGCGTCTACCGGATCCCCCCACCGCCGCTGGATGCGTTGAGTGAACCGGTCACGGCGAAGACACTGGTGGAAGCCCTGGTGCGCCACGCCGAGGCCGATCCGGGCCGGGTTCAGATCCACCTCCTGGAAGAAGATTCCGGCGAAGGGATCACCTACGGGCGCCTGTACGAGGAAGCCTCCGCGGTGGCGGCCGGACTGGCCGAACACGGCCTGTGCCGGAACGAGACGGTCGGCATCATGCTGCCCACCAGCGCGGAATTCTTCTTCGCATTCTTCGGCGTAATGCTGGCCGGCGGCATCCCGGTGCCCGTATACCCTCCGACGCGGCCCGACCGGATCGAGGACTACGTGCGCCGCCAGATTGAAATGCTGCGGAGCACCGGCATCCGGTTCCTGATCAGCTTCGCGCGGATCAAGCCGGTGGTGCAGATCCTCCGGGTGAATCTCCCCTCCCTGGCCGATGTGACGACGGTGGAGACCCTGCGGCAAGCGCGCGGCCGCCTGGGTGCAGGATCGGTGAAAACGGCGGAAACGGCGGTGTTGCAATTCACCTCCGGGAGCACCGGCATTCCGAAAGCCGTGGCCCTCAGTCACACGAACGTGCTTTCCAACATCCGCGCCATCGGAGCGGCGGTGGAAGTGCGGCCGGGCGACGCGCTGGTGAGCTGGCTGCCGCTTTACAGCGATCTCGGGCTGATCGGGTGCTGGCTGCTCAGCCTTTACTATGCCATTCCGTTCACGGCCGTTTCGCCGCTGGAGTTCCTGCAGCGGCCCGAGCGCTGGTTGTGGGCGATCCACCGTTCGCGGGGAACGCTGTCCGCAGGACCGAACTTCGCTTATGAGCTTTGCGCCCGCCGCATCCCCGCCTGGGCGTTGGAAGGGATCGATCTGAGCTGCTGGCGGGTGGCGGTGAACGCCGGCGAACCCGTGCTGCCGGAAACCGTGGACCGCTTTTCCCGGCGTTTCGCCCGCTATGGGCTTCCGGCGGAGGCCATGATGCCATGCTACGGGCTGGCGGAAGCGAGCGTGGCCCTGACGATGTCGCCGGCCGGTCGTCTGCCGCTGCGGGAGCGCGTCCGCCGGACCGAATTCGAGACCCAAGGTAAAGCGGTACCGGCCGCGCCGGACGACACCTCCGCGCTTTGTTTCTTTTCGGTGGGGCGGCCGATCGAAGGACAGGAGATCCGCCTGGTCGATGAGCATGGCAACGAGGCGCCCGAGCGAACCGTGGGCCGACTGCTGTTTCGCAGCAGGACCATGATGGCCGCCTACTACCGGAATCCGGAGGCTACCGCCGCAGCCGTCCGCGCCGACGGCTGGTTCGATTCGGGCGACTTCGGTTACCTGTCCGGAGGCGAGTTCTACTTCACCGGGCGCGCCACCGATGCCATCGTGAAGGCCGGCCGGAGCATGAGCCCGCTCGACGTCGAGGCGGCGCTCGGCAGCCTGCCGGGCGTGGTGCCGGGATCGGTGGTGGCGCTCGGCGTGCCGGATCCGAGCACGGGCGCCGAGCAACTCGTCGTGGTGGCCGAAACGCCCGCCAACAACCAGGAAGATTTCCGCCGGATTGAAGCCGAGATTGTGCGGGTGGTGGATGATTCGCTCGGAATGCCGCCGGACCGGGTGCAACTGGTGGAGCCCGGGTGCCTGCCGCGAACCTCGAACGGCAAAATCCGGCGTAACGAGATCCGGGCACTGTACCAGAAAGGAAAGCTGCGCACGGGCAGCCGCCCGCCGTGGCTGCAGATTGTGCGGCTGCGCTGGGAAAACCTGGGAGCGCTGATCGGACTGGGTATACGGCGGGTCAGCTCCTCAGCGGCCGAGCTTTCCACGGTCGTGTCGGCGGCGGCTGTGGCGTGGGCCGGCGGTATTTGGGTTCGCATCGCGAGAAGGCCGGCCGCGGTTCGAGCCGCCTGCGGGCGGATTCTGAGACTTCACGGGCGCCGCTTCTCGGCACAAGGAACGGAACTGCTGGAGAAGGGCCAGTCCGCGGTGCTGGTGGCCAACCGGTCCGGCGTGCTCGATCCGCTGGTGGCGGTGGCGACGCTTCCCGGCGAGATCCGCTTTGCCGATGCGACCGCCCTGAACGGCCTGTCCCGGCCGCTGGCGTTCCTGCTGAAACCGCTGGTGGCCGGCCCGGACCACGAGCGCGCGGTTCCCCGGGCAGGGGTGCTGCGCCGGCGCGTTGCCAGCGTTCTCGAAAAGCCTGGCGTAGTGGTGGTGTTTCCGGACAGTCCGGCCGGCACGCCGGTGCTCCGCAGCCGCTACCGGCTGGACCCGTTCCAGGCGGCGGTCGAGATGGGAGCGAGCCTGCACCCGATGGCCATCCGGGAGCGCGCCCAGCCGCAGCCGCCGGGCGAGCGGGTCCGGGTGCGGAAAGTGACGAAGGTGATCGTCCGGGAGCCGGTGGAAGAGCCGGGGGCGGTAAACTTTTTCGCCTTGCGCGACAAGGTCCGGGAAGCGATTGGAGAATACCATGCCTGAGATTACGGTAACGTTGCTGCTCCGCGTGGCGGCCTCCTTCTTGCTCGGCTCGGTCCCGTTCGCGGTATTGGCGATGAGCGGAAGCGGCATCGATATCCGGACGGTGGGCTCCGGCAACCCGGGTTTCAACAACGTGCTGCGCGTGTCCAAGAAGCGGGCGGTCCTTTGCCTGATCGGCGACCTGGGGAAAGGGGTCCTGGCGATCCTGGCGTTTTACCGGCCTGGCGAACCGATGACGATGGCCTGGATGCTGGCCTTCGCGGTGATGCTGGGTCACTGCTATTCTCCGTTCCTGAAGTTCAACGGAGGCAAGGGAGTTTCCACCTCGGCGGGAGTGATGCTGGTGCTTTACGTCAAGCCGGCGGTGGTTTGCGTGGCGGCTTACGTACTGCTTCGCGTGCTTGGCAAGAAGCGCGGCTGGAAGGAAGGCGGCGCCCTGGCGTCGCTCAGCTCCTGGCTCTTGTTCGCAGTGCTGCTTCTGCCGGTGGAAGGCGCGCGGGAGGCCGTTTTCGCCGCCGTCATGTTCGCGATCATCGCCTGGCGTCACAAGAGCAATCTGAGCCGGCTCGCCGCCGCGGTGCGGGCATAGCGTATGGCGGAGCCGGTACGCCTCGCTTTCTACGATTGGGACGGAACGCTGGTTTCGAGCAACGTAGTGACGCAGTACGCCTGGTATGCGCGACACGCGCCCTCGTTGCGGGAAGCCGCTGTCCGCACGGCCAGAGTGGCGATCCAGATCCCGTTGCTCGCCGCGCTGGAACTGTACTCGCGCACAAGGCTCAATATCGTCTTCTACCGCGAGTACCGCGGCTTGCGGCGGGCGTGGCTCGAAGAGATGGCTGAGGGCCTTTTTGCCGCGGTTTTCCGGCCGTCGATCTATCCCGGCGCCAGAGCGCTGGTGGAAAGCGACAAGAGCCAGGGTTACCGCACCGTGCTGGTTACCGGGAGCCTGGACTTCGCGCTGGGCCCGGTGATGCGTCACTTCCGGTTCGATCACCTGATCGCGAACTCGCTGGTGTTCGAGGACGGCGTGGCGACCGGTGAAATCGCACCGCCGCTAATCGCAGAAGCCGAAAAGGTGGCAGCGATGCGGAAGCTCAGCCGGGAATGTGATGCTGATCTGGGACGTTCGAAGGCGTATTCCGACAGCATGTCCGATTTGCCGATGCTCGAAGCGGTGGGTTTGCCGGCGGTGGTGCATCCAGGCCGGCGGCTGAAACGAATCGCCCGGCGCCGGGGATGGCCGATCCTTGATCTTAGGAAAAACAAGCCATGGAAGCAGCAGTGGGAAAAACCATGAAGGAAATCCGGACCCGCAAGTTCGAGTTCCCCCCGGATCCGAACCCGGGTGGCCGCCTGGCCAGCGTGGCTCGCGCGGCGGGCTTGACGGCCCTGGCCGGCTCGCTCGGCAATCCCACGGCGGTCTCCGGGCTCTGGGAGGCGATCTGAAATGGCGAAACCGATCCTGATCACCGGCGCCACGGGGTTTCTGGGCAAACACCTGGTCGAGCAGTTACGCAGCGCGCCCGAGGCGCCCGTGCTCCGAATCCTGAACTACGGACCGTGCCCGTACCGCGGCCAGCCCGGCTTTGAAATCCTGGACGGGAATATTCTCCGGCGCGAAGACGTGGAACGCGCCATGGAAGGCTGCGGGCAGGTCTACCACCTCGCCGGGGCCGTTTCCCGGGACCCGCGGGACAAGCAGAAGATGTACGACTTGCACATCGAGGGCACACGAAACATCTGCGAGGCGGCGCTGAGACACCGCCCGGACAAGATCGTCGCCGTATCTTCATCGGGGACGATCGCGGTGAGCAAGGAGCCGAAGATCTTCGACGAGACGGCGGACTACCCCTACGACATCGTCCGCGAGTGGCACTACTACATGAGCAAGATCGAGGCCGAGAAGACGGCGCTCGACTACGTCCGGCGGCACGATCTCCCGATTGTGATCACGAATCCGGCGCTGCTGCTCGGGCCAGGAGACGAGCTGGGCTCTTCGACCGGCGACATTGCCTTGTTCCTGGAAGGGCAGGTGCTGGCGCTGCCGCTCGGCGGAATGTGTTTTGTGGACGCGCGCGACGCGGCCGCGGGCCTGATCGGGGCGATGCGGGCCGGACGTGTGGGCGAGCGCTACCTGCTGGGCGGGGCGAACTGGAGCTTCAAGGAAATTATGGAGCGGGTGGCGGAAATCAGCGGGCGGCGGGCACCCCGCTTTCAGCCATCGTTACGGTTTTCCCTGGCCAGTGCCCGCATCCTGCGGCGCGTGCTTCCACTGATTGGAAAGTCGTTCAAGATGGACGACGTCACCATTGAGATGTCGGCCCACTTCTGGTACTTCCGCTCCACGAAGGCGGAGCGGGAGCTGGGTTTCCGCGCCCGCGATCCGATGGAGACGCTCCGGGCCACGGTGGAGGACCTGCTGCAGCGCCAGCCATGAGTACCGGGATCATCGCTAATCCACTCTCAGCCGGAGGCAGGACCGGCAAGCGCTGGAACCGGCTCCGCCGGGCGCTCGAAGCGAAGCTGGACGGGCTGGAGATCCGCTTCACCGAAGGGGCGGGCCACGCCACCGAGCTGACGCGCGAGCTGCTGTGGCGCGGCTGCGACCGGATCGTCGGCGTGGGCGGGGATGGCACGTTCAATGAGATCGCCAACGGTTTCTTCGACCGCGGCCGTCTCATCCGGCCGGACGCCTGCCTGGGTCTGGTCCCCACTGGAACCGGCGGCGATTTCCAGCGCAGCCTGCAAATTCCCTCCGATCCCGACGAAGCAATTGCGGTTCTGGTCCGCGGGAGGCCGCTTCTCATCGACCTGGGCACGGTCACCTACCGGGCCTACGAGGGGCAGACACGGAGCCGCTACTTCGTCAATCTCACCAGTTTCGGCATGGGCGGCGAGGTGTCAGCGCGGGCGAAGAACGCGTTTGGCCTTTTCGGCGGGAAGGCGGCGTTTTTCTGGGCGACGCTGAAAACCTTCGCCAGCTATCGCGGCAAACCAGTGGACCTCATGCTCGATGATTGGGACCGGCCGCGGCGCTACCGCGTGCTGAACGTCGCCGTGGGCAACGGCTCGTTCCATGGCGGAGGGATGCACGTCTGCCCGCGGGCCCGGTTCGACGACGGCGTGCTGGAAGTGACCGTGATTGACGACCTCAGCGTGCTGACGCTCATCAAGGATGTCCGCTATCTTTACAACGGCAACATTTACGAGCACCCGAAGGTCCGGCATTTCCGGGCGCGGAGTATCAAGGCCACCTCGCCGGAGACGACCCGCATCGAGGTAGATGGCGAGCCGGTGGGGACGCTGCCGCTGGAGATCACGATTTTGCCCCGCGCGTTGCCGGTGCTGGTGGCCGGCGATAGTACGCTGGCCGGCTGAGCGCGAAGCGGGCCCGCGCTCCAGCCTCCCAGCTCCGTCCGTCAGGAGCCGCTAAGATAGAGCGAGACATGTTCGTCCCGCCCTCGCCCGGCGGGCCGGTTCACTCGATCAACATGGAGAAGCGAATCCTGTTACGCGGAGCCCGGCAACTCGTGACCTTGCACGGTCCGAGGGCAGCCCGCCGCGGCGCGGCGATGCGCGAGCTGGGCGTGATCCAGGACGGGGCCGTGCTGATTGTCGATGGTATGATTCGCGACGTCGGACCCAGCCGCCGGGTGGAGAACCTGGCCGCAGCCCGCCAGGCGATCGAAATCAGCGCCGACGGCCGGGTGGTGATGCCGGGTTTCGTTGATGCGCGGACCAGCTTAATCGCCGGCCCGCCGCTGCTGGACGACTATGAAACGCGCATCACGGGCGCCGCCGGGAGCGGGGCCGGCGCAAGCGAACCGGCGCCGGAAGCCCTGATCCGGGCGGTGCGAAATTCCTCGCGCCCACGCCTGGAGCTGCTGGCGCGCAAGGCGCTGAAGGAATTCGTACGGCACGGGACGACAACGCTCGAGGCAAAATCGGGACTCGGACTCGACGAGAAAACCGAGCTCAAGATCCTGCGGGCGTTGCAAGCAGTCGACGGCCGGCCGCTCGAGATCATGTCCACGTTCTTCGGGGCCGCCGCCGTCGCCCCGGATCACAACGGCACCAGTGACGATTACCTGGATTGGATCCTCGACCGGGTGCTGCCGAAAATCCGTCGGCTGAAGCTGGCGCGATTCGCCGAAGTGCGCTGCGGGGAGGGAGCGTTTACTCCCGAGCAGGCACGGCGCTACCTGCTGGCGGCCAGGGAGCAGGGATTTCTGCTGCGTCTCACGACGGACGAATTCACCTCGAGCGGGGCCGTCCGCCTCGCCGTCGAGCTGGGAGCGGCCAGCGTGGACCACTTGGAGCATCTCAGCGAAGAGGATTGCGGCGTTCTTGCGGACTCGGCCACGGTGGCCACGCTGGTTCCCGGCGCTTCGTTCCATCGCCGGCGGGAGGTGTACGCACCGGCCCGCGCGCTGATTGACGGAGGCGCGGCGGTCGCCCTGGCCACCGGCTACAGCTCCGACCGGTGCCCGAGCTGCAACATGTCCGCCATCCTGTCGCTCGCCTGCAACCAGATGGGCATGACTCCGGCCGAGGCCGTCACCGCGGCCACCATCAATGGGGCCCACGCGCTGCGGTGCGCGGACCGCGTGGGCTCATTGGAGTACGGGAAGCAGGCCGACCTCATCATGCTGAACGTGCCGGACTACCGGGAGATTCCCTATCATTTCGGGATGAACCCGGTGACACTGACGATGAAGCGGGGAGACGTGATCTGCCCGCGGATGGAGTTCCCTTGGTCGAGAAGCTAGTGGAGTGTGTTCCGAACTTTTCCGAAGGCCGGAACGCGGCCCGGGTGGAGGCGATCGTCGCGGCGATCGCCACGGCGCCGGGCATTCTGCTGCTGGACCGCCACTCCGACGCGGACCACAACCGCACCGTGGTCACCTTCGCCGGCAGCCCGGAAGCGGTGCTGGAGGCGGCTCTGCGCGGGGCCGGGAAGGCCGTGGAGCTGATCGATCTGCGCCAACACCAGGGCGTTCATCCGCGCATCGGCGCGCTTGACGTGCTGCCGTTCGTCCCGCTGCGCGGCGCCGGCATGGAGACCTGCGTGGCGCTGGCCCGGCAAGCCGGCGAACAGATCTGGCGCCGTTACCACGTTCCCGTCTATTTTTACGAGAAAGCAGCCCGGCGGCCGGACCGCGCCAACCTGGCTCACGTTCGCCGGGGCCAGTTCGAGGGACTTCGGGAAGCGGTGCGCCGCGACCCGGACCGGCGGCCGGACATTGGAGGCCCGGAACTGCATCCCACGGCTGGCGCGACGGCGGTCGGGGCGCGGAAAATCCTGATCGCCTTCAACATTCAACTCGCCACCTCCGACGTCGAAATCGCGAAGCGGATTGCCAGAAAAGTGCGCGCCTCCTCCGGCGGACTGCCGCACGTGAAAGCAATGGGCGTGCTGCTGAGGTCGCGGAATCTCGCCCAGGTGTCGATGAACCTCACCGATTTCGAGCGCACGCCCCCGCATCGGGCTTATGCGGCTGTCAAGCGGGAAGCCGACTCGTTGGGCGTGAAGATCGCCGGCAGTGAGATCGTGGGCCTCGTGCCGCAGAAAGCACTGGAGCTGATGGCCGGGCGCGACCTGCAGTTTGAGCACCCGCCTGATTCAATGGTGTTGGAAAAGCGTCTCGCCGAGGCCGCCGTGGCGCGCCACGATACAATGGATTGAGTGGCGGCCCCCATCAATATCCGGCAACCACAACGCCCGCGGTGGGTGCGCGCTCCGGCCCCGGCGGGCGAGCAGTACCGGCGGCTAAAGCGCCTGGTGAGCCAGTTGCGGCTCCACACGGTGTGCGAGAGCGCCGCGTGCCCGAATATCGGCGAATGCTGGCAGCGCGGCACGGCCACGTTCATGATCCTGGGCAATGTTTGCACGCGCCGTTGCGGTTTTTGCGGCGTGAGAAAGGGCGCGCCGGCGCCGGTGGACTACAATGAGCCGCGCCGGGTAGCCGAGGCGGTGAAGGTGCTCGGCCTTGCCTATGCCGTCATCACCAGCGTCACCCGGGACGATCGTCCCGACGGCGGCGCCGAACTGTTCGCCATGACCATCCGCGCCATCCGGGAGGAGGTTCCCGGCTGCCGGGTGGAGGTTCTCGTACCGGATTTCCGCGGTTCCCGCGAGGCCCTGGCCAGGGTGATGGCGGCGGGGCCCGATGTGCTGAACCATAACGTCGAAACGGTCCCGCAACTGTACTCCCGGGTTCGCCCGGGGGCGCGCTACGAGCGGTCACTGGAACTGCTGGCCCGCGCCCGGCGGCTGTCGCCCGCGACACCGGCCAAAAGCGGCTTAATGCTCGGCCTGGGCGAAAAGCCGGAAGAAATCCTGGCCGTGATGAAGGATCTCCGCGCTTGCGGGGTGAGCATCCTCACTCTCGGGCAGTACCTTCGGCCCTCGCCGCGGCACCTGCCCGTCGAGCGATACGTTCCACCGGAAGAGTTCGCCGGCTACCGCCGCCGAGGGCTGGCCATGGGGTTTTCCCGCGTCGAGGCCGGCCCGCTGGTGCGAAGCTCCTACCACGCGGACGCGGGAGCCTGAAACCAGCCGGATTGGCGATTCCGGGAACAACAGGCCGGCCTGGCCGTACTGATTTGTGAGGAGGACAACGCGATGGTCAAGTTCCTGCTGTGGTGCATTCTATTTGTGCTGTGCTGGCCGCTCGCGCTGCTGGCGCTGATCCTGTATCCGGTGGTCTGGCTCGTGCTGCTGCCGTTCCGGCTGCTGGGCATTGCCGTGGGCGCGGTGCTGGAGCTGATCTGGGCGCTGGTCACGTTGCCGGCGCGCTTGCTCAAGGCCGTGGGCTGAGGCTCACCCGTCAACCGGTGGAGGCATCCGGCGGCTTCCCGCCCTGTTCCGGCTTCAACTTTCGATAACAGATCAGGTACGCCCCGCCCACGGCGACCGGGATCAGCCCGATCGTGGCGACGGCAAAAAGATTCCGGTCTCCCTCCGCCACTCCGAAGGCGACGAAGAAGATTGCCAGGGCCACTCCCAGCAGTAGCCAAATCAATCCCCGCAGCATGCAGGCGTTCGGGTTCAACTGCGCCGAATCGGCCAAGAGCGCCAGCGGCGGCCTGTTCGCATTCGGCCGCTTCGATTTCCTCTGGCCGGTGGCGGTGGTGAGTGGAGGACTGGTACTGTGGAGTCTCTTTAGCCTGGCTTTCGACCTCAGTCTCCAGGCGCATCAGCCTTTGAACTTATCCCGGCAGGCTTCCGAGCAGAAGTAGTAGGTCTTGCCGTTGACGGTCTTTCGGATTCTGGTTTCGGTGGAAACGTAGATCCCGCATACCGGGTCCTGCTTCAGTTCACCGCCAGCGGGAGTAGTGGCTGACTTGCCGGAAGAACGCCGGGGAGCGCTCGGCTGAAACAGTTCCGCCACAGCCTTTCCGATCAGACCGGCCACGGCACGGACGATGGTGATCAGAAAGATGATGAGCAGCAGATATACAAGCGTCCGTATCATCGCACCGCGCGCTCCGGGCGAGCCCCCCGCGATTCATTAGCCGGCGGCCGGTTTCTTACTTCTTCTTGCGGCGTTGCGCTTCCGGATTTGTGTACTGCGTCTCGACCGAACCCGACAGCGACTGGATCGCGCCCTGCGCCGAGGCAGCGTAGGGACCGTTTGGCTCGAGTTCCAGGTACTTCTCAAGCGCCTCTCTGGTACCTTCCGGCGGAATGATCTTGCCGTCGTCACCGATTTTCGCCTTCGAGAGCAAGTACATGCCGTACTGGAAGTAAGCATTGGCGTACTTGGGATCGGCCTCGATGGCCTTCTTGAAGGCGGCGCCGGCCGCTTCCATCTTGCCGGTGTTCACTAGCACCGCGCCGAGGTTGTAGTAGTACTGCCCGGCGCCGGCGGGATTGATCTGGGCGGCCTGCTCCAGTTCCGCCTGGGCCTCGTCCAGCTTGCCGGCCTTCGCCAGCGCCAGGGCGAAGTTGTTGTGGTAAGCGGCATCATCCGGCTTCATCTCGATGACCTTCTGGTAGGCTTCAATCCCCTTGGTCAGCGCCGCTTCCCGTTCCGCGCCGGCCTTGGTCCCGGCCATCTGGATGTAGGTATCGGCCAGGTTGGCCAAGACGACATGCTGTTTCGGATCAATCTCGGCGGCCTTCTCGAAGTTCTGGATGGCGACATCCCATTGTTTGGCCTGCTTGGCGGTCATGGCGGCGTTGAAGGCGTCGTTCAGCGCCTTGTTCTTCCGTAATGCCTTGGTCCGCTCTTCCATCTGCTTCTTCAGCGCCTGACGTTGTTCCGGTGTCAGCCCGCGCATCTGCTCCTCGGTCAACTGGCCGGAAGCGGCGGCCTGCTGAAGGGCCTTTCGCTTGGCGGCGAGTGCCTTGAGATCGAAATTCACTTTCACGTTTTCACCCAAGGTGGTCCGGACGCCCTGGACCTGGTCCACGACCTTCCCGTTGACCTCGCAAGCGATGTTGTACCGGCCGAGCGGCAGACCGGCGTGGAAGTAATGCCCTTTCTTGTTTGTCTTGACCTGGTAATGACCGCGAATGTCTACTCGTTCAATCTTGATGAGGGCGCCCTTCAACGGTTTTCCGTCCTCGCCAATCACGTCACCCTCGATCGCTGAAGTTTGCGCCCACGCGCCGGCCGCCAACAAGACGGAACAGCCGGCCGCGATAAGAAGCCTGCGCAGCAGTATTGCCATGAAAACCGACCTCCACTTACGGCTGTTGATATCCACTCTCAGCATACTATAAACACACAAACGGCGGCCAGTCCGGTTCCCGGTGAGAGCCTGCCGGGGCTTCGCCCCGCGATGGCGCCGGGCCGGGGCGCAGCACTGTGTAGGGGTTCGCTATTGCTGAACCAGCCCCTCGATCGCTTCCAGTTCCTTGCCCGCCTCGGCCCACTGGCCTTCACCGGCGAGCTCCTGGTACCGCCGGAGGTGCTGGCGGATCTGACGCAGGCGCGGGTCCGGAGCGGACGGCGCCGGGGGCGCTTTGCCGGGCGCCGCCTGGGCCAGAACGGGCGCCTGCCCGGGCGGTGCCTGTCCGAAGCCGCTGAGGGCCGCCAGCTCCGCCACCGCTTCCTCGTAACTGTCGCGATAGATCAACTGGTTCCCCATCGCCAGAATCACCTTCCGGAGCTGCGGCATGCGCGCCTCGGAGGCCTGAATGTACAAGGGTTCGACGTAAATCAGGGTGTGTTCGACCGGGAAGACCAACATCTGGCCGCGCAAGACCCGGGAACCCTGCTGGTTCCACAGGCTCAAATCCTTCGAGATGAGGCGGCTCTGGTTGATGCGCGCCTCAATCTGCATGGTGCCGAAGAACAGCTTCTCCTTGGAAAGTTGCAGGAACAGCAGTTCGCCGAGGTGTTCCCCGTCGCACCGGGCCACCATGAGTCCGACCAGGTTGTCCTTGTTGCGCGGGGCAAACGGGAGAATGAGGAAGAACTCGGCATGGTCCTCTCCCGGGAGATTGGCGACGACGTAGGTGGGTGCGTTCGGCTCCGGCCGCGATTGCTGTCCCTGGATGTTCTTGGCGACGTCCCAGACGTCCTCCTTGTTATAGAAGGTCCGCGGGTCCCTCATATGGTAGATGCGGTAGATTTCCGCCTGGACGCGGAACAGGAGCATAGGGTAGCGCATGTGGCGGCGCAGGTCCTCCGGCATCTCGGACATAGGAGTCAGCAGCTTCGGGAACAGACGCCAGTAAGCCTCGATGATCGGGTCCGCCGGGTCGAAGACATAAAGCCGCGCCTTGCCGGTATAGGCGTCCACGGTGGCCTTCACCGAGTTCCGGATGTAGTTCACCGTTCCGGGTCCCTCCACGCTCAGACCCCTGGAATAGGGATGCGCCCGGGAACTCGTGTACCCGTCCACGACCCAGACCATCCTCCCCTCGTCGGTGAGCACCAGATAGGGATCACTGTCCCAGGTGATAAACCCGGCGAGCTCCTGCAGGCGCCGGCGCACATTGCGGCGAATCATCATCCGGCTGCCGGGGGTGAGCGGCGCGTTCAACACGATATTGACATCGCCCATCGCGATGGCGGCCACAACCCGCATCGGAATCGAGGAAATCGGGATTCCCCCGCTCCCCTCGTAAGTGGAAAACACGTTCTTGTCGCCGGAGGGGTAATTGAATTCCCTCTGCCCGGTGTTAACAAAAACCGGTTCGTGATTCATCTCGCCGTAATAAATCTCCGGCCGGGTGAGCTGAAGGCTCTTGGTTTCGGCCACGGGCGGAGCATCCTTGATAAAGAGCTTAGGCAGACCCTCGGCCGTGATCCGGTTGGCATCCGCCATCACCATGCCGTAACCGTGGGTGTAGATGAAGTGCGAATTGATCCAGCTCAATTGCGCGTCTGGCAACTGGTTGATATCAAGCTCCCGGGGCGAAACCATTACCTGGCGCAGGTTCCCGTCGATTATGTAGCGGTCCACATCCGAATCAGCGAAGACATAATAAGTGCGCAAAGCCTGGATCTGGGTGATGGTGTCGTGGAACGCCCGCCAGTCCCAGAGGCGGATATTGTCGAACAGCGCCCGGTGCTTGGCAGGATCAATCTTTGCCTCGGTGGTAGCCTCATACTCCACCTCCCTGGACCGCCTGTCCAGGCCGTAAGCGCTGCGCGTGGCTTCAATGTGTGTCTGAATGTACGGGCGTTCGACAGCCATCTCATTCGGCCGCACGTAGGCCGCGTCCACGATGCGGGGCACCACGACCTGCAGAGCAATCGCCACAATCACCGAACCGGCCAGCAGCCACCGCCCCAGCCAGATGAAAACCGCCGACACCAGACAGGAGACAATCACGAGCCATTGCAGCGGCAAGGTGATGTAGCGGTTGACGTAGTCGACGCCGACCATGAAACCGTGGTCGGCAAACAGCAGTTCATACCGGCCCAGGAAGTAACTGATGGCCAGGGCCACCAGGAACACGGCGGCCGCGCCGCGGAGGAACTTTGATTCCAGAGCGCCCTCCAGTCGGAACAGGGCCGGATCCACCTCCTGCGATTGCTGGATCTCGGGCAGTTTGTCCTTCAACTGCCAACCGCGCGCCGCCATCCAGTAGACAAATGCCGCCGCGATCGTCACCGCCAGCAAATAGCGCCGGAGCATCTCATAGAACGGCAGGTCGAAAAAATAAAACGTGAGCGGCTTGTTGAAAACGGCATCCTGCCAACTCCTGGCCTCCGCAGGCAGATGCAAGCCTCCGAAGAACCGAACCACCGTCCACGTATCGACGCTGGAGACACTCACCAGCACTGCCACACCCAGCAAGATCAGAGCGGCAATGCGGCGGTACCACGGGTGCCCCCCCGTCTCGGCTTCGGCGAAGCGCAAGGCCCGGGCATGGGCCAGCAGCAGCACGGCGAAAGCGATCAGCGATGCCGCGATCACCGGCGTCACCCGGTACAGCAGCATGCTGATCCAGGTGGACAGTTGGCCCATCTCCTTCCACCAGGCGAAATCAATTATGAAGGAAGCGATGGTGCGAGCGCCGATCAGAAGAATCAGCAAAAGCAGGATAAGGCCGGTCAAGCGGCTCTGCCTGCGGGAACCAGTCAATTGAGGATAACCCACTCCATTATCTTAATGGTATTTCCGCTCAGAGGCTACAAAAATTCTCATTGCGGTCCTTCCCCCGGCCGGTTCCCAACCAGCGGTAAACATCTGGTTCGCCTGCTCATCCACCTCGGCAGCGGAAGCGCCGGCACCGGGAACAGCCCTTCATCGCAGGGTGACCACGGTGGCGCCCCAGCCGCCGGCCTCCACCGGAGCGTCGGCGTAGGAAACCACGAAATCCGAGCGAGCCAGCACGGAGCGGACGATCTCCCGCTGCACGCCGATCCCGCGCCCGTGAATGATGCGCAGAGCCTTGAATCCCATGGCCCGCGCTTCCTCCAGGTACGCCTCCACCACGGCCTTAACGTCTTGCGGGGGAACGCTATGAAGGTCGAAGACATCGGTGATCGGGATGCGTACCGGCTCCTCACCGGCACCCGGCTCTGCTGGCATGCCCTTCACCTCCGGCTTCTCCATTATTCTAGTACGCCGGAAGCCCGGGCGGCCGATCCCGGGCGCCGCGCGGTGACTGCCCGAAGCTGTCACTAGTACTAATCCCCTAATTTGCAGGGTGTTATTACCTATGGCGGTTCAGTCACGGCAATCCACTGGTAGGATGAAAGTGGAAGTGTGTCTCGGATATGCGCTGTCTGGTCTGCGGCAAAGATATCGGTCCGATTCGCCGCCTGTTCGACCGGAGGTACTGTTGTGACCACCACCGCAAGACGGCTCGGAGGTTGTCCGCGCGCGCTATCAGGGATACCCAGGATCCCGACGAGCTGGAAGAACCGTGGCTGATCACGCCAGGGCTGGGCAAACAGAAGCGGAAATCGTCCGGCACCGGTTTAGGGGCGCCGGCGACCATTCTGCTGGTCGCGCTGGCAGTCGCGCTGGTGGTAACGAATCCGCAGCGTCAGGGTCGTGCTTCCTTCTCGACCCCGAAGCCGAGGCGGGTGGCGCTGCTCGAGAGGCTGCAGCAATACATACCCGGGGCGCCCACATTCGACCTCCGCGAGGATTTTCGCCGGGGAGCGGCCGACTGGATCGGCCGCGCCGGCGGGCAAGCCGCCGGCTGGTCACGCCGGATGGGTAAGATCCAGCTCGGACGCCTCCGCCTGTGGAAACCCACGCTCCAGTTGGCAAACTATCAAATGGTGTTCCAGGGCCAGATCGAATCAAAGGCCATCGGTTGGGCCTTCCGCGCCTCGGATCTGGATAACTATTACGCTACCAAGCTCACGATCGCCGGCCGGGGCGGAGCGCAGCGTTCCGAGATCATCCGCTACGTGGTGGTGGACGGCCGGAAGCTGGACCGCGTGGAACTGCCGTTGCCGATCATGCTCCAGGAGGACACCCCATACAAGGTCAGGGTCACGGTGAAAGACAAACGCTTCAGCACCTTGATCGACGGCCAGGTCGTCGACACCTGGAGCGACGCCCGTCATCCTCGCGGCGGCATCGGCTTCTTTTCCGATCCCGGCGAGCAGGCCCTCGTCAGTTGGGTTCGCGTCAACGACAGCGAAGGCCTGTTTGAACGGCTGCTTTCGCTTTCCCTGCTGGTGGGACCGCCGCAGTTGCTGCGGCCCGCCGGCAAATAGAGCGGCGTCCCCGAACGGCTTTGCCCCCGCGAGCTCCGGGCAGCCAAGACGGGCGGAGCCAGGAGCGGATCGCCCGCGCGGTTCCCCAGTTGCGCTATAACCAATGTGATGAAGATCGCCGACGTACGCACGTACCGGCTTTCGTGCGACCTGAGCGAGCCGTTCGCCTTTTCCCAGTGGACCTACCGGCGGCGGGAGACCCTGCTGGTGTCGGTGCGCACCGATACGGGCCTGGAGGGCTGGGGCGAGGCCTACGGGCCCACGCCGCTCACTGAGAGCGCGGTGCGGGAGTTTCTCGCCCCGCTGGTTCGGGGCAAGGATCCGCGGGACACCGAGGCGCTGTGGCGGCTCCTGTTCGCCCGGGGCATTGATTACGGCTCGAAAGGGATCCTGGTGGCCGGCATCAGCGCTCTCGATATCGCCTGCTGGGACATCAAGGCCCGGGCCGCGGGCCAGCCGCTTTACCGGGCGCTCGGCGGCGAGCCGGTGGAGTGGGTTCCGTGCTACGCCACGGGCTTCTACTTCGGGGGCGACGAACCCCTGGAGCGCAAGTTTCCAACCGAAGCCGAGCGGTACCTGGCCGCGGGCTTCCGGGCGATGAAAATGAAGGTGGGCCTGGGCGTGGAACGGGACGCAGCGTTAGTGAGGATCGTGCGGGAAGCCATCGGCGATCAGGTGCAATTGATGGTGGACGCCAACCATGCCTACAGCCCGGTCGAGGCCGTCGAGTTGGGGCGCCGGATCGCCGGGTTGGACATCACGTGGTTCGAGGAGCCGGTGTCGCCGCTGGACGTGGAAGGATACCGGGAAGTGAAGCGAAACATCCCGATCCCGCTGGCCGGCGGCGAGTGCGAGTATACCCGCTTCGGCTTCGAGCCCCTGTTCCGGGCGCGGGCGCTCGACTACGCACAGCCGGACCTGTGCGCCTGCGGGGGCCTCAGCGAGGCAATGAAGATTGCCACGCTGGCCTCGGTTTACCAGATCCACGTCACCCCCCACGCCTGGGGCTCGGCCGTTGGCCAGGCGGCCGCGCTGCACTTCTACGCCGCGCGACCCTCTCACCCCGCCAGCCTGACGCCGGAACGCAAGCTCATCGAGTGCGATCAGACGGAGAATCCACTGCGGAACAACATCGTCAAGACTCCCATCCAGTTCCAGGAGGGCAAATGGCGGCTGCCGGAGGGGCCTGGCCTCGGCGTGGAGGTCGACCGGGAGGCGGTGGAACGCTACCTGGTGTAAGCTATAGGAACAGGGGAAGTTGTGCTGAGGCCGCCGGAATTTTTCGGAGAGAAAGAGCTTGACCTGATCTACATCGCCAAGAAGCTGCGAGAGGCGCTGGCGCTGGAGAAGGTGCTCACGGAACGGAGTATCGATTACCTGGTGGAACCCGACACCTACACCGGCGGTGTCATCTTCCGCTCGGCCCGAATCGGGGCCTTCTTCTACGTGCACCCCGACGACCGGGAACGAGCCCGCGCGATTCTTTCCCACCACGGCTACCACCCTTACGAACCCAGCGGGTAAAACACCACCGGAGCAAGGAGGAATTTCGATCCGCGGGAGTTACTCGCTCCCAGGCTTGGGATTGAAAACCGGGATGGTCACGATGTTGCTCACCTGAAAGCCCTGGGCGATGGTGAGCTGGGTAAGCGGGTTGGTGGGCAGGCCCTCATTCAATTGCAAGTCCACCCGGTACAGCCCGATGGTACCGCGCTGCAGCCCGGCGTACAGGACGTTCGCCGTCCGGCCGCCGGCCAACGAGGAGACGAATTCCGCCGCCTTGTTCAGTTCGGGACCAGTGTAGACTTCTCCGGTCTTCTGCGCCTGCAGGGCCTCGTCCGGCTCAACCAGGCCAAGACCGGTTGCATACACATAGATGATCTCGCCGGGCCTGGCCGGGTTCTCCGGTGTCACCAGAGCGCCGGCCTGGTTGGCACAGCACAACGCGGTAGTGAATACGGAAAGGATGATGCTGGAGCCGTCATTGGTTTCCACGTTGTACTTAATACCATTGCCCGCGGGTCCCGCCACCCGGGCGCGGAGCCGAATCCTCGTCCACTGGCCTGAGGGAAACGCCTCGACCTTCGGGTCCTGGTTGATGAGGTTGATCAAAGCGTGCATCACCCGCTGCCGTCCGGCCTCCTGCTGCTCGGCGGTGGGCGTCTGGTCTTCGGAATCCTCACTCTCTGGGGGCTTGCCGGCGTCCTCGTCCTCCTGCGTGATCGTGTAGGAATACTTGCGGTCCTCGATGATGACCGTCGCCACGTCGCCGGCCTTGGCCGTGCCGTCGACGGAGATGACTCCGGTGGCGTGACTGCTGGAATGCACGGCCACCGCCGGGCGCGGGTCGGTGCCGGCGGCGGCGAAAATCCCGGGGTTGAAGGGGATGATCGGCACCGGGATGGCGTTGCTCGCCGTCACCGATCCGTCGGCGTGAACGGTGCGCACGTACGCGCTGACGCTCTTGGTGTCGGCCACCTCCACCGGCATCTGCGCGTTGATCTGGGTCGGCGAAACGAAGTAAAGCGGCGCCCGGATCCCATCCAGGTACACCTGCACGCCGGCGAGCTCGGTGGGAAGCTTGACGGCGTCAGGGGGAACCGCGGCGGTTGTCTCGCTCAGGTCGTTGCCCACGATCATAACGATGGTGCCGGGCGCGATCTTCGAGGCTTCCTCGCCGCCCTTCAGCTTGGAACCGTCCTTCCGAGCAAGGATTTTGGCGCCGTCGGAGGTCTTCACATCGTACTCGATATCGTTGCCCACCTCCCCGGCGATGCGGGCGGTGAGAATGATGCTGTAGAACTCGGGATTCGGCGTGGCGAGAACGTCGGGGTCGCCTTCACCGGCGTTGATGGCGGCGGCCAGGCCGTTGGTGATATCGACCAGGTCATCGTCCTCTTTCACCTTGTAGGTGTATTCGCGGTCCTTCTGAATGACGGCCGTGACCTCGTCATCCTTCTGGGCCTCGCCCTGGAAATAGATCCGGCCCACGGCGAAAACCTGGTAGCTGGCCGCGTTCCGGACACCGGTGTTGGCCACCCGGCGTTCGGCCATCGTGAAGACGAGCACCCGGCGGTTGAACGGGTCGGTCACATAAAGATTAAGTCCATCCCAGGCGAGCGAAGTCGGCGTTCGGACGGTGCCGGCCGAAGCGATGTCGTCGGGGAACGCGCTGTCAGAAGTATTGTTGGCCGTGTCCCGGACTTGCCCGATCACCACGTCCGCCTTGGCGCCATTCGTGGTAGGAAGGTGGTTGTAGACGAGCACCCGGTCGTTGCCGCCGTCGGCGATGAACAGTTTTTCCCCGTCCGAGAGAGCGAAGCGAGGGAAGTTCAACGTGGCGCCGCAGCGATCGGGGAAGATATCGTTTCCTTCCTCGTCGGTCCCGACCGCGGCACAGAGGGGCTGGACATTGTTCGCCTCGGCGCTTTCCATGTCCGGCTGGCCCAGGACGATATCGGCAGGAGCCTGGTTTTGGGTGGGGATGCTGTTCCAGATCAGGACCCGGTTGTGGCCGAGATCAGCCACGTAAAGCCGCTGGCCGTCGCTGGTGACCGAGACGGGGGTCAGCAGCGTGGTAGCCTTGGGCTCCAGTTTGGCCTTGGTCAAGTCCGGCTGGACGAAGGTGGTGAAATCCTTCTGGCCCAGAACGACGTCGGCGGCCTGGCCATTGCTCGTTGGGATCGAATTCCAGATCAGCACCCGATTGTTGCCCGTATCCGCGACAAACAGCTTGCCATCTTGAATCCAGACGCCCTGCGGCCCCTTGAGGCTCTGGGCGGTGGGGCTGAAACCATTCGAGGCATTGGCAGTGAAGCTGGACTGGCCGAGCACGACGTCGGCCGGCTGGCCGTTGACGGCCGGTATCGAGTTCCAAATCAACACGCGGTTGTTGTCGGTGTCGGCGATGGCCAGCCGAACGCCGTCGCTGGCAATGCCGATCGGCACCCGCAGCGTATCGGCGGCCGGCGGCTCCACCAGCTCATGGTCCTCCATGGTCTTCTGCCCCAGGACCACGTCCGCCTCACCCACGCACACCGGGCACCTGCTGGTCTGCGGCAGCTCATCCAACGGACCGGGGAACTTCTGAGAAATGTTCTTGTAAATCAGGGCGCGGTTGTTCAGCGGGGTGGCGTTCAGGCGGTTGGAGTCCGCCACGAACAGCATGTCGTTGGCGTAGGCGACCCCGCCGACCCCCCCGAGCAGTTTACTGCTCGCGCCGGGGTTCTGGGCCGTGAACGTCTCTTGCCCGATCACCAGCCGGGCCCCCTGACCGGTAAGGAAACCAGTCTGAGCGGCCAGAGTGCCAACCAGAAGGGGGAAAAGTGCGAGGAACCTCATCTTGTTCGCAGGCTACACAGTTTTTCAGTATACCAAGCGCAGTGGACGCATTCTGACGCGGGCGCGTTTCTGATTCAGTCTCAAGTGTAACAAAATCAGCGCGGGATGAGAATCCGGCCGCGGATCACCTGGTGTGCCTCCAGCTCGCCGTCCAGACCCGTTCCGGCGCGAACAAAAACCCGGTCGCCGGCCTCGAGCATGGAGGCATCGGCCGGCTTGCCCTCGCTGGTGAAGCGGGTATCCTCGCGCAGCCGGAGCACCTTGCGCCCCTGGGAGCGGGTTCTCAAAACCAGCCGCCCGGAATCGGCTTCGAGCACGATCCCGGCAAAGGCATACTCACCGCGGGGCGCGATGTGATCCAGCAGGTGGCGCTGGCGGTCCAGGATGCGTTTGTAGGCTTCCAGCGGCGCCTCCTTGCCGGTGGAGAGCACGTAAATGGTAAGCGCGTGACACCGGCCGGGCTGGCCCCGCCGGTCGACCACGGCTTCTACGAGGGAGCCCGAGTTGATGGCGGCGGCGGTGATGCGCGAGCCGTTCTTGGTCAAGTAGGTGTCCCGGTCGAAAGTGCACTGGCAGAGCCCGTGGTCTTTCGTGCTGACGTTGAACCTTCCAGAGAAGTCCCACTTGAGAAGCTCGCCCCGCAAGATGGCAATCGGCGGGCCCTGCTGCGCCGTGAGCTGGCAAGCAGCCACGGCCACGATGATTAGCGCGCGCATCCGGCGCCTCCTGTCCTACCGGCCAGTATAGCCCTTCCGCGGCGTGCGCGGCGGCCACGCCCCAGGAACCACCGGTTTCTATCTAAACTGGAGTCATGCGCAGAGGCGTGCTGGCGTTCCTCTTTCTGGCGCTCACCCCCCTGCGCGCCGCCGGCCCGCTGGCGCAAGTGCTCGACCGGGTTTCCGAAGAGGCGGAGGTCTTCCGCCGCCTTGCTCCGAAAATCGTGGCCCGGGAAACATTGCACCAGAAAGCGCGGCCAAGGAGGCGCCGGTTCCGCCTGCGCATCGGCAAAGACGCCTTGCAGCCACCGCTGATCCGCTACCAGCACCGCGAAATCATTTCTGAATACGGCTTCACGCACTTCCGGGAGGCTCCGGAGGCGCTGCACGAGCTGCGCCAGGTGGTCTCAGTGGACGGCCGGCCGGTAACCGGCCATGAGAAGGCGCGCGAAACGCTGACCCTGGGCGTAACCACCAGCGACGACCGCTTGAAGAAGAACCTCCTGCGTCGCTTCGAGAAACACGGCCTGGTCGGCGCCACCACCGACTTCGGGCAACTGATCCTCCTGTTTCGGCGGCCAAACCTGCCCCGGTACGAATTTCACCAGCTCCGGGAAGCTTTTCTCGGCGCCGACCCGGTGCTCGTGCTCGGCTACCGCCAGCGGGAGGGTCCGGAAGCCTTCACGATTTTCGCGGGCCGCACGGCGACCCGCGCCCGCCTGGAGGGGGAACTCTGGGTTCGGAAATCCGACTTCGTCCCGCTCCGCATCACGCTGAACACCACCGTGGCCGGCGACAAGCATGCCACCACACACCGGGCCACGGTGGACTACTTTCCGAGCGCTTACGGAGTGATTCTGCCCGCGGCGGTGGACTACGAGGAGCTGACCGACGGCCGGCTGGTGGTGGAGAATGTCGCGACGTATTCCAACTACCACCTGTTCTCCGTTCACACGGAGATCCGCTTCGGCCCGGCGGAAAGGCCCCGGTAGGGAAATCGGGGTCCGATAGCCGCCGGGGCGCCACCACACGGCCGGCCCGCTGGCTGCCGGGAACTGGATCCCGGCGCCGCAAGGCGGGGATTTCCAAATTCCGGACCGCCAAGCGGTTTAGATTGAGTGTGCTACACTTCCTGGTAGAGGGGCCGGCGGTGGAAGTACCATTTGGTGCAACTCCACAGCGGCACATGGCGTCATAATAGTAAGGAAGAGAGGCTTCTGACCACGTTTTCGGCTGAAGTCCTTGGCTGGAAGTAACCATGTCGGAACAGGCAAACAGTCATCACGATGGCCAGGATGGGCGTGTAACCCGCAGAGCCGATCACCTGGACAGGCTCCTCGTATCGCGTGATGAGAAGCCGTGGCTGTTGAGATTTTTTTCCGAGGTAAAGGAATACTTCTTTCCGGAGAAGGTGCCGCCTTTGAGGGTAACTTCCCGGCCGCTGGCTCCCAAGCAAGTGCGAGCCGGCGTCTACATTTACTCGGGTGCCTGGGAAGAGTCTCCGACCGGGCCGCCGAAGCTCAGCCCGGCGTTCCGGCCCGGCGTGAAGGTGGACAGCGACCACCTGGAGCGTCTTGCCCGGAGCGGCGAGGAAGTGCCCTGGTACAAGGCGGTTTATGACGACATTCGGGACTATTTCTTCCCACCGAAACAGCCGCCTCTGAAGGTCACTTCCAAGCCCGTCCAGGTGAAAAGCGTCTGGGGGTTCTCCGGCGGCAGAGGACGCCAGGCAGGCCTGATTTCCGCCGGCATCCACGTAGGAGCCGTGGCCCTGATGTTCCTGGCCGGAGCGCAGTACGTGACCCAGCAGGAAGTGAAGGAAACGGTTAATCTGGTCGCTCCCGACATTAATATCGCCCCTTACGTTCCCAAGCCCAAGCCGAAGCCGATGGGAGGAGGAGGCGGCGGCGGGGACCGCTCGCCGATGCCGGCCAGCAAGGGTAAACTGCCCCCGGTGGCGCCGCGGCAGTTCGTTCCGCCGGCGGCGGTGGTGCACAACCCGGCTCCGAAGCTGGTGATGCAGCCCAGCATCATCGTGCCACCGTCGATCCAACTTCCGGATGTAGACATCATGGCTTGGGGCGACCCGCTCGGCGCGATCGGGCCGCCATCGAGTGGACCGGGCTCCGGCGGCGGGATTGGGACGGGCTCCGGCGGCGGAGTCGGTTCCGGCAAAGGCCCCGGATTCGGCCCCGGCGAGGGCGGAGGCTTCGGAGGCGGCGTCTACCGGATCGGCGGCGGGGTGACCGCCCCCACGCTTATTTACAAGGTCGAGCCGGAGTACTCCGAAGAGGCGCGCAAGGCAAAGTTCCAGGGCACGGTGGTGCTTTACGTTGTAGTGGACGAGAAGGGGATGCCGCGCGACCTCAAGGTGGTGCGGGCGCTGGGGCTCGGTCTGGATGAGAAGGCAATCGAGGCGGTGAAGAAATGGCGTTTCCGCCCCGGTTACCTGAACGGCAAGGCAGTGGCGGTCGCGGCGACCATCGAAGTGAACTTCCGCCTGTTGTAAGGACTCAGCTCAGCAAGTCCACCGCCCGGCGAATCACCTCCTGGCGAACCAGCGGTGGCCGGGCGGAACCTCAACCGTCTTTGGGCCCGCCTGGCGAAATGGCCCGCAGGTGCTCGAAGGTGTAGATGCCGGCGTCGTGCCCGTCGTTCCACCGGATCTTGATCGCGTAATTACCTACCGGCTCAACGCCTTCGATCCTCAGAGCGGGCTTGTACATGGGAAACGGCGATGCCTGTTGCCCGCCGGCGGCACCGCCAGCCGCAGTGCAGGAAGCACACGGACAATGGGCGCGGAGGTATTGCAGGCTGTAGTGGCTGTGGTGCCCGTCCTTCCAGTCGATCCGGACACCGGTGGACTTGGAGACTGCGATGCGTTCTGGGTCGGTTGCCGGCGTCATATAGTTACTGTACTCGCTCGATATCGCGGACCCCGGAAATCCGCCTCATCGCGGTGGTGACCCGCTGGTACTGCTTCTTGTCCCGCACCTCGATCGTCATCTCGATGATCGCCCCGTCGCCCGCCCGGCTTTCATCGGAACGCGCATCGAGGGTGCGGATGTTGGTATTCTCCTTCGAGAGGATCGAAGTCAGGCTGTTAAGAACGCCCGGGCGGTCGTCGGCGTAAACGATCAGCCGCACTGCAAACGTCTCGGAAGTGCTCCGGGCCCATTCCACGTCGATCTTGCGCTCCACCTCGTACATCAGGTTCTGAACGTTCGAGCAATTCACCGAATGAACTGCGATTCCTTTACCGCGCGTAATATAGCCCACGATTCCCTCGCCGGGAATCGGATTGCAGCACTTGGCCCGGTAGACCAGCAAGTCGTTGAAGCCCTTGACCCGGACCACGAGGTCGGCAGCGGCCTCCGGCCGGGCCTGGCGGACGGCGGGTGAGGTCCGCGCCATCTGCTCCGGCTCGGGGGGAGGGGCCTTTTCCGGGGCCAGTTTCTGGAGAATCTGGCGCGCGGAAAAGCGGCCATAGCCGAGAGCCGCATGAAGGTCCTCAATCTTACCGCAGCCGTATTCTGCGGCCACCCGTTCCAGCTCGGAGCGGTTCACCTTGCTCAGCGGGATACCGAGCCGCCGTGCCTCCTTCTCCAGGTATTTCTGGCCGATTTCGACCGCCTTGGCCCGTTCGCTAACGTTGATGAC
>CAZXVW010000025.1:0-33269 GCA_964644025.1 uncultured Solibacteraceae bacterium
TGAGTTCCTGGCCGGATCGCAGCTTATCGGCGTCGCAACGGTTGCTCCTTTTGCAATCACGTGGAGTAACGTAGCTCCCGGCGCCTACTCGCTCTGGGCCCGTGTGACTGATGACGATGGAGCAGTGACGGTGACCGCACCGGTCACCGTCACCGTAAAACAATCCGACCAGCCTCCTACTGTCTCAATCACCACTCCTGTCACTGGTGATGTATTTCTCGCCCCGGCCACTGTTACGATTCGCGCCTCATGTTCCGACCCTGACGGCAGCGTCACCAGAGTGGAGTTCCTTACGGGCCAAACCCTGCTCGGTGTCGCCGCCGGACCGCCGTTTGAGTTCCACTGGAACAACGTTCCTGCCGGCTCCTATCTGTTGACCGCCAGAGCCACCGATAACGCCGGCGCTACCTCTACGTCCGCACCCGTCAGCGTGACGGTGACGGTGACTGCCTCGGCTCCGGAGCCGTCCCCGCCCGTCGATGCGGCTCCTGCCTTCTACCAGGGTGTCAATTTGGGTGGACCAGCACTCACCATCGAAGGCCATGGGTGGCTTTCTCAGGCCGCCGCTCTGAGAGCGGGCTTGATTTTGAACAGCGCCGCCAGTTTTTCCGCTGAGTACAGTTTTCCGGTGATCCCCTCGCCTGATGCCGCGACGTTGAAAATGTTGTCTTCCGCTGTATGGAAGCCGGGAACGGTCGCCGGCCAAGGCCTCAGTCTCGTTCACCCTCTCCCGAGAGGTGACTATCTTGTCTACGTGTACCTCATTGAGAATTACCGCGATGCGTACCGCGTACTCGATCTCCGGTTAGAAGGTGTCACCGCCGCCGCGGGTATTGGGGAACTCCCGCTCGGAAGCTGAAAACGGTACGGGCCGTATCCGGTGAGCGTTAACGATGGTAAGTTGAACATCGACCTGGTCAATGCCGGCCGGGGCGATCCCGGGCTCGCCGGCTATACCATCTTCCGTGCCAGCTCCGCTGACGGCCCGCCGCCGGCAACCCCGACGTCCGAGGCGGCCTTTTACCAGGCCATCAACTTTGGCGGACCGGCACTGACGATTGCAGGCGGCCGGTGGATGTCTCATGTCGAAGCCACCACCGCCGGACTTGTCCTCAATACCGACAAGGTATTCTTGACCCGCTACCAGTTTCCCCTGGTCCCCACGCCTGATGCCGCAACACTGAACATAGTGTCCTCCGGCATTTGGATGCCCGGCACCGCCGCTGGTCAGGGCCTGCGCTTGACCCAGCCGATTGCGAACGGCAAATATGAGATCTATCTCTATCTCCTCGAGAACTACCGTGACAACTATCGCGCCATGTCCGTGCGGCTGGAGGGCACGCCTGTAGTCGAGAAGATCGGCGAGCTGCCTCTGGGCCACTGGGCAAGGTACGGTCCGTACCCGGTTACGGTTGCCGACGGGGCGCTCGACATCGACATCATGAATGCAGGCAAAGGAGACCCGCTGCTGAACGGGCTCGCCATTTATCGCATTTCGCCGCCAAGGTGACCCCTGGCGGCGGACGGAAAGTGCGCCCTTCATCCTCCGGAAGCGCCGGTGCCAACCGGGTGCCGGCTTCCCAAATCTTAATGGCGGTAGTATCGCTTGGAATAGTAATACGCTGCTCCCGGCCCACGGGGGCGGAAGTCGTTCAAAATCGTACCCAGTATGCGGACCCCGCTCTCGCAAAGACGCTGGTGCGTCGCCAAGGCGGCGGCGCGGTCCGTGTTCCCGGACCGCAACACCAGAATGGCGCCGTCAGTGATCCTTCCCAGCAGCATCGCATCGGCGAATTGCAGCAGCGGAGGAGAATCCAGTAATACGATGTCGAACTCACCGCGTAACCGGGCAAGCAGTTCGGCGGCCCGCGGAGAGTAAAGCATCGAATTCACCCCAGCGCCATTAGTCAAGCCCGCCGGCATCACGAACAGGTTTGGAAACGCGGTGGGGCGAATGATCGTGCTCATCTCGTAGTCGAGAATCGGTCTCTTGCCCCCAAGCAGACTGACCAATCCTTTTCCGTCGGCAACCCCAAAGACCGCGTGCAGACTTGGCCGGCGAAGGTCAGCGTCGATCAGTAACGTGCGGCGGTTCGCTTCCGCCATCGCCAGGGCAAGGTTCGAGGCAACTGTAGTTTTTCCGTCACGCGGATGAGGACTCGTGATCACCACCGCCTCCGGTGGCCGTTTCAAATCATGGGAGAACATCAGCGATGACAGAACTGTCCGGAATGCCTCAGCCATTGTGGACGGGTTGTCTGGCTGCCAAATCTCGAGGTCCACTTGCGCGCCGCCGGCCGCTGTATTTCCGTTCGTGTTCCGGGAAAGGATCGAAAGTCCGGCAGACCGCCCGCGCCTCGGCCGGTGCGGCTTCCAGGAGGCCGCGCTATTAGCGGGGATTACTCCCAGTTCGGGCACGCTCAGAAGTCTGGAGGTGTCCCCGGGCTGCCGGAGCGTACGGTTCAGTTTTTCGCCCAACACCAGGACCACGCACCCGAATAGCAGACCGCCAAACAGCGAGGTTGCCAGCACGCTGGTTGTCCGTGGCTGGAAGGGCCGCCCAGCCGGGGAAGCCCGGTCGACCACGCGTACGCTGTTGGCCGGTACGGCGGCCGCAATGGTCGCTTCGTTGCTGTGCTGCAGCATGGCGTTGTAAAGATCGCGATAGCTATCCATTTGGCGCTTTAGGATGTTGTACTGGATGCCTTTCACGGCCTGGGATGTGACTTCCCGTGAGCGGGCTTCGTAAGCCGCCACGAGCATCCGTTCACGCTGGGACGTAAACTCGTATTCGTCCTTGATCCGCCGGACAATCTCCTGCTGCTCCTGGAGCATAGCGGCTTTCATTTCGTCAATCTGCGCCTGTAGTCGTTCTACGCGGTAGTGCGCCGGCTTAAGATAGGAGGCGAGCTCGGCGCGTTGCCGCCGGAGATCGGTCAGACGCGTCCGGTAGCTGAGCAAACTACCATCATCAAGTTCGCTCGGCAGGGCCCGCGTGGGATCCTGCGTGGCACGCCGGTAACGGGCCTCTTTGGCGATGCGCTCGCCTTCGAGCCGGGCAAGTTCCGTCTGAAGTTGCCGCAGCTTCGCACTGGCCAGCGTTTGCGGCACCTCCTGCTGGTCACCCACAAGAACAAGCCCGGAGTGGCGCACGTAAGTTTGCAGCCGCTGCTCCGCCTGCTCCAGCTTGTTCTTCACTTTTTCGCGCTCATCCCGAATCCACTCCGCCGTGCGCCGGCTGTGGTCGTAACGGTCCGCCACGCTGTATTCAGCGTACCGGCCCGTCAGGCGATTGACGTATTCGGCGGCAATCTCCGGGCTCGTGGAGTTGCTCCTCACCGCGATGACACGTGAGTTCCGCAGGGGCACAGCCGATAGCGAGCCCGCTGCCAGGTAAATCGCCTGGCGCCGCGCGGTGTCATCGTCTTCCGCTTCCAGGCCGGCCGCATTGCGAACCGCGTATATGATCCCATGACGCGGCGGAACAGGCAGACTCGCGTCCTGCAGCATTTCGTTGAGCACCTGGCCGCGCAACCAGTTGCTCTGCATTACTAACAGTTGCGTTTGGATGTTGGCCTGATCAGCCGAATAGACACCCCGCCGCGGGTCCGCGTTGTTCATGTTCAGGAAATTCTCGTCGATCGCCAGCAACTCCAGGGTGGAACTCGCGCTGTACAGGACCGGACGCCAGAGGATCACCCCCAAGCCAACGAGTAGTCCGGCCAGCGTGAACGCAAGAACTTTGAGCTTGTTTTGCCGGATGATCTCGAGATACTCGGCCAGCGGGCTCTCGCTCTCCTCCACGTCTCTCAGGAAACCTGCCTCGACGGCCGGCGACGGTACCGGCAAACGTTCATTGCTGCTCTCCGGTAGTTGCGGCGGGTATTTGTTCCAATAGCTCACGGTTCTCTTCCTCTTCTACCGGCGGCTCGCCACCCAAATCGCGGTGGTGACCACGGCCGGCAGCACGACCATCATCATCCGCGTGGCGAACACCCTCTTCGACGAGCTGGTCGGGATGACAAGGACGTCGTTGGGACGGATGCCGGCGTCTTCCGCTGCGCCTTTCATGATTTGTTTCACGTTCACCGGGACCGTTTCGTTCTGGCCGGTCTCTCCGGTAGGGCGCAGAATGTAAGCTTTCTTGGCCATGGCGTTTGTCGTTAATCCTCCTGCCAGCGTGATCAAGCGCGTTACCGGCAGCGTGTTGCGCCGCCCCAGCTCATACTCACCCGGTCGGCCGACCTCGCCACTCACGTAGACGCTTTGTATACGCGGCGCCGTCACGATGTCATGCGGCTTCATTTCGAGATCTTCCCCGGGAACAGCCGGCTGCATCAGTTCATTAAGCAGGATCTCCGCGGTACTCACCTGCCGCTTCAGATCGAATGAAGCCCCCGGCAGTGGAATTTCTCCGGCCTCCCTCCGGCGGGTGATGAGTAAGCGCCGCTGAGCGTGCTCCTGCAATCCACCCGCAGAGGATACAATCTCCGAGAGACGTTGCCGGCCCCGGAGTTGGTAGGTTCCCGGGTAACTGAACGCGCCCACCAACACCACCGGCCGCTCCCGGAGCTCGGTGACGGTCACCGCCACCCGCGGGTCACGGTAGTACTTGCTCAGTTCCGTCACCAAGGTGCTCTCGAACTCGTTCACACTGAGACCCGCCGCCTGAATTCGGCCTAGCAGCGGCAAGCTGATCTTGCCATCCTCGCCGACCTGGTAGGGCCGGCCGCTGATTTCATCGGCGTCCAGCACGTCGATTCGTAAACGGTCACCGGCGTTCAGCACGTGGTCGCCCCCGGCCTCCACCGCGGGCCGCGGTGCTGGCCGGCTGTTGTCGACTCCAGGCCGTTGCTGGGCCTCTGCTGGCGCCATCAGGGCCGCGGTCGCCGCGACAAGTACCAATACTCTCCATGTTGCTGACATCATAGTTCTCTTTCTCCTGAGTCGCGGTCACGCCGGTGCCCGGTTACGGAAGTATCCGAACAGTGATCGCAACATTCTCTCAGTCCCTTAAGTTTCGTTACGCTTGCCTGGGATTGGCCGATCAAGGTGGGATTCACCACGACCTTCCCCACCGCCCCGTTTAGTTCTCTGGATCGTGGATAGCGGATGCAAGCGCGGGCGGACCGGCGAAAATCCCACCAGGTCCAACAGGTCCCGCCTGCCGTTCTCAATCAACCAGATCACACTCGAGCGGAGAAATTCGGAAAAGCTTCTAGCGCCGCATTCCCTGCTAAGTGCTTTTAATCTCACGTACTCCTGCTCAGAAACCCGAAAATTCACCAGGCGTCGCCTCTGGTTATCCACTGGCATACCGAATCCCTCCCCAACCTTTCCCGCACTTGCTTTTCTTGGCTCGTCCGAACTTCCTAAGCAGCAGTCGCTGAATAGGGGAAAACACAGGTTTCGGCCTCTCAGGCCGGAACAGGACTCGCCCAGTCGCGGTCGATCTCCACGGCGACTGCACGTTGCAATAGCGTTACGTTAACCACCAAACGGCAGTGGTCTTTGACGTCGGCCAGGATCCCTTCCACATTTCGCAGCGGTCCGTCGTGGATCCAGACCCTTTGACCTTCCCTCAAGCAGGGCCAGGGTTCTGCGGACAGTTTCGACTCGGCCACCTGCCGGACGGCCTCCACCTGGCCTTCTTCCACCGGAAGCAGGCGCCCGCCGCTGGCCACGACTTGATGTACCCCCGGAGTCTGCAAAATAGGCAGCCGCCGGCGTGAGTCGAAACGGCAGAACACGTACTGCGGGAAAAGAGGCAGCTCCACACTGCGATATCCTCCCGACCGCCGCTTGCGTTGGCGGTAGAGTGGTAAATAGACCTCGTAGCCTTTTCCCTGAAGGTGCAGGGTCACCCATTTTTCAAACCGGGGCTTGACCCGCACGACGTACCAAGGGTGAACGAAATTGTTGGACATGGTGAGATTCTCACAACCGGGATGTGTTTACCGCTTATCGCCTCCGAAAAGGCGTGCTACCGCCCTCTAATTGACGATTCCAATTTCCCAGTTTGCGGAAAGCATCAATTTGCTCTGCCGCAATACTGCGGCTTCGCAACTTTCTTCATTGTCTTACGAACGTACTCCGAACGCTAGGGTGGATTCGTTACCACCCCCGGGTGGTTTCCTCCCCCATCGCTGGAAGCTCAGGCCTGCCAAAATGACCTCATACCTTATGGGCACACAGTGCAGGAATAGTATCCGCGGGGCCTGGCCGTCCGCCCCAGCAGTGACACTGGTAGCCGGAGGCGTACACGGAGGAGGGGCCGGCACGAATCATACCGCGGCCCTGATCAGAGCAGTCTCGAGCGGGGTGGATGGACCGGGCTGTAACAGGACGCCCCAGCGGAATCGCCAGGAACACTCATCTGAAGCAAGCACAGACGCCTCACGCTGTCCCGAAAAGTTCAGTCCGGCCGCAGACCTCCCCACCGGGATTGAAACTCGGCGCCACGGGGTGATCTGTTTTCGCGTGCGTGTAAGACTTAAGTTCTACGAGGGTTATGAGAGGAGTCAAGCTACGCGGGCTGACTTCGGGAGGCGCTCGTCCGGTGTACATCCTTGCGTCGATGAATGCCTCGCTTGGCATAAATCCTCCTCAGGTGCCAGCGAACCGTCTCACGGCTGATGAAGAGGGCCTCTGCAATTTCGCTGTTTTTCTTGCCTTCGATCACCAAGTCCAGGACTTCGTCTTCCCGCTTCGTTAACCCGCTTCTGCGGCCAACCGCAACCAGGGCACGAACTGCGTCGGCTAATGCCTGGCGCGAAGCCCAGGTCTCACCCCGCGCCACGGCTTTCACCGCCCTAAGGGCTAAATCTGCTGATGCGTCTGGCGGAATCACGCCCGCGCAGCCCTGGCAGATCAAATCCTTGATTCGGCTGTGATTGGCATCGTCAACAACGATGATTCTCATTGTCATACCGGCGTTCCTGTTTTCGCCGGTGTGGTCAGCCGCTAGCTCGGCCCACAAGTCATAGTGCAGCAGCAGTATTGACGGCCGGAAGCGGTCGATGTGCGAGCGCACCGTCTCCCGGGCAACGGGGATGCGAACGCCAATGAAACCTGGCTCATCCGCCAGCGCGGAAATAAAAGCGGCTGCGTGAGGCCAGCTATCGCTGACTACGGTGACCAGGCACCCCTTGCCGCCAGCGGTGCCCAACCCGCTGGTATCAATTGCGGTCATTTCTCCTCCGAACGTAGCTGTTCCTTCCACGCTAACATGAACACCGGGCTGTGTCAAAGAAAAAGTGCCTGTTTTTTCTAGCGGTTACATCGCTGGTGCCCGAACTCTGCTCAGTGGTCGAAGGCCGATTCCAATTCGAGTACGCTGCCGCCGCCGCGCGGCGGCGGGGAGTGGAGCGGGACATTGCCCTCCAACCCGGCATCTCGGGCCGACCCCGTGACCCGCAGCCTTGCAATCTCCCGGTTGAGGCCGGCAAGCGCTGGTTCACCCCGAGGCTGGCAACTCCTCCACCGTGGTTCCAGCAGCTTCAGGCTCAATCCCCCTGCCGGGCCGCTTCGCCGAGTCTGCTCTCCCTATCGCCCCCTCCCATCGCGGCGGCCTTCAATTCCCGGCTGTATCCTTTCCGGGCCGTATGGATGCAGCTCTCCATTCAAAATGTATTCGTCCCGTTAACCTCGTTGCGGTGCACTCCAGCCTTCCGCCTTCCTCGTTCATCCTTGCCCTGTTGCCCCTCATCCAAACGCTTTTTCATTCACCACCGCTTCGCCACGCCAAAGCCATGGCAAACACGCCGCTTGCCCGGCCGCGCCCCTCCATTTCCGCCTCGCCCGTGGTATAAACATACCGGCCCGGCATCCCCACCGGCCGCCGCGTTCTTTGGCAACTGAATAGAGCGTCCAAACCGGACGCAACTGGGGTCCCGCGTGCGTTTCGCCGCTCCCGGTTTCGAGCCTCCTGGCGGCCCTTCTCCACCCCCCCGGCAGATAAACTTGCGAAACGAACCCAATTTATTGCTATCCCATTGTGTATCAATGGGGTACGCTGTGGAAAACCTCAACTTTCCAGCCACCTCGCGCCGTTACTGAACCTGGGGAACGTAGTAACCACCTCGGGCTTTGATCTTTACTGGGCCGTACCGCTTGCGGGCGGCCGGGGAAAGTTCAACGCGGATATGCCGGAAGGCGCCAGGGGCGCCGCCCGGAGAATAATAGTGAAGGCTGTAACGCGTGCGGATGTGTTCGATCAGCGCCCGGAATGCGGAATCGGCGTGCCGGCCCTGGATGATTTCACCGCCGGTGGCCCGGGCGAGCGCGAACACGTCGGACCGGGTGAAATCGGCATTCACATCCGGCCCCCGTGGCGGTCGGGGAGGCGGTGACGCCTCACCAATGACAATCGCGTTCAGTACCGCGTTCGCATCGTAAAGCGCGCGGATCACCGCCTCGTTCGGGAGTCGGTAGTTCATACCGCCGTTATCGGTGAGGACGATCAGGGCCCGGCGACCGGGTGCGTCGGCTGCCGCGGCTCGAAGGTAGTGGGCCGCATCGATGACCGCGGCGTTCAGCCGGGTGGCCGTGCCCAGACCGCGGATGAACACAGCATCGGCGACGGCCTCAGACGCCTTGACGAAGTCCGTGGTGAAGCGTTGCGGGACCGCCGTCGCGCGGCTGAAAAGCATGACGCCCACGTGGTCCCCGGGATTCAATCCGCTCAACGCCCGCTGGGAAACGGTCGCGATCTGCCGCAGGAACCGCCCCATACTGCCGCTCACGTCGAGCAGTAACAACACCCAGAGCGGCTCGGTTTCCCGGCCGAAGTAAGCGATCCGCTGCGGCTCGCCTTCATCCAGCAGGACGAAGTCGTCCCGTGAAAGGTTCGAAATGGGCTTCTCGGTCGCGGTTACCTGGACATCCACCCTGACCAGCGTTACGCCGGCGCGGAAGATGGGCATCTCCTGCGCGACCATGCCCCCCGCCAGTAGTAGGATGAATAGCGTCCCCATGCGTAATATTATCGTCGGAACGGCGGGCCACATCGACCACGGCAAGACTGCGCTGGTGCAAGCGCTCACCGGCGTCGATACCGACCGGCTGGCCGAGGAGAAGCGGCGGGGAATTTCCATCGAACTCGGTTTCGCCGGCCTCGAGCTGGGTCCGGACCTCCGCCTCGGCTTCGTCGACGTCCCCGGCCACGAACGCTTTGTCAAGAATATGCTGGCCGGCGTCGGGGGCATCGACCTGCTCCTGCTGGTCATCGCCGCGGACGAATCCATCAAGCCGCAGACCCGGGAACACTTCGACATCTGCCGGTTGTTGGGAATCCGGTCCGGCATTGTCGCCCTGACGAAAGCCGACCTGGTGGACCGCGAAATTCTGAACCTGGTGCGCCTGGAAACCGAAGAGTTCGTCAAGGGATCCTTTCTTGAAGGGGCGCCGGTCGTCGCCGTGAGCGCGCGGACCGGCCAGGGCATTCCGGAGCTTCGCCGGCGTCTGGCCGAGGCCGCCGGCAGCATCCCCGTGAAGGACAGCTCGCGGTACTTCCGCCTGCCGGTGGACCGGGCGTTTACGATGCGTGGTTTTGGGACGGTGGTGACCGGAACGCTGGTTTCCGGCTCCGTTCGCACTGACCAGGAAGTGGAGGCGCAGCCCGGCGGAGAGCGGTTGCGCGTCCGGGGAATCCAGGTCCACGGCCGGCAGGCGCAGCAGGCATTCGCCGGCCAGCGGACGGCGCTCAATGTGGCCGGGGCCGGCGTGGCGCGCCTGCGCCGGGGGGTGACGCTCACCGAGCCGGACCTGTTCCAGGCCACGCGGGCAGTGGATTGCCACTTCGAGCTGTTGCCTTCGGCCAGGCCGCTACGGCACCGGGCGCCGGTGCATTTTCACGCCGGTACCGCCGAGACAGTGGCCGAGGCGCGGCTACTCGACTCCAATGAGCCGGTCGCTCCCGGCGGCGAAGCCCTGGTCCGCTTCCTCCTCCGGGAGCCGATCCTGCTGGTGCCCGGCGACCGGTTCATCGTCCGAATGTTTTCCCCGGTGGTCACCATCGGCGGAGGAAGCGTGCTGGAGACCGCACCGCCGCCGCGTCTGCGCCGGGCGGAGTCGGCCCGTCGGCTCAAGGTTCTGCTCACGGGTTCACCTGAAGACCGGATTGCGCTGCTGGTGAAGGAAGCGCCCTTCGGTCTCGGCGTCAATGACCTGGTCCGCCGCACCGGCCTGCTGCCCGCGGAAATCCAGGCCGCCGGGCAGGACCACCGGCTCCTGTTCCTCGCCGGGCCGCCGCCATGGCTGATCGACCGCAGCCGCTTCGCTTCCCTGCTCGACAAGCTGCGGGCGGTTCTCACCGCGTTTCATCGCGCCAGTCCCTTGCAGCCGGGCATGTCGAAGCAGGAGTTGCGATCGCGGGAGCTGGCCGGCGCGCCCCCGTTCCTTCTGGACGCCTTGCTGGCCCAGGCCGGCGACCTCGTAAGCGAGGGGGAAACCGTGCGGCTCTCCTCCCATGAAGTGCGGCTCAGGCAGGACGAGAAGGAGGCGCTCACCAGGATCGAGAAGGCGTTTGAACGCGCCGGATTGGCGGTTCCGGCCACCGCCGCGGTGCTGGCCAAATGCGGCGTCGAGCCGGCTCGCGCCCGCCACCTCCTGCAAATCCTGCTCCGCCGGAAACGGCTGGTCAAAGTGGGCGATGAACTGGTGTTCCATTCCTCGGCGATCGGGATTTTGCGCCGTCTGCTCTCCGAACGCCGGGGACAGCGCTTCACCGTCCCCGAGTTCAAGCGGTGGACCGGCATCTCCCGCAAGTACGCCATCCCGCTGCTGGAGTACCTGGACCGGGAACGTATCACCCGCCGGGACGGGGACACCCGCGTGGTGCTGTGATCCAGTGCGCGCACCGATCTGGACGGGCTCGGTGCGCAATTCAGACTTGACTTTGGGCGAAGAAACGGCGAAGATAGAGCTGGTGTCGCATGTGGTTCACAGAGTATTCCCGGCCGCGCCTCGCTGGCCTTGCTCGCCTGGCTGCCTCCGGCGGCGTGCTGGCCGCCAAGCGGCGCGTGGAGTATCTCAATCTGCCCGCGCAGCGGCTGGTTAACCGGTGCAGGAGCCGCCGGGTCCCTTTCCGCTGGACGATCAATCCGTACCGCGGTTGTGAGTTCGGTTGCCGGTACTGCTACGCACGCTACACCCATGAGTTTCTGGAACTACGCGATCCGCTCGACTTTGAAACGAAGATCTTTGTCAAGCAGTTCCACCCGGCCCGGTTCCGGGAGGAGCTTGGCAAGATCCCGCCGGCCGACTGGATTGCGATCGGCACCGCCACCGATCCCTATCAGCCGGCCGAACGGCGGTACGGCGTAACGCGGAAACTGCTTTCCGTGCTCAGCCGGGTGCGCGGCCGGCGGCTGTCCATCACCACCAAGTCCGATCTCGTTGTCCGGGACCTCGACTTGCTTGTCTCGATCGGGCGAAGGAACATGCTCCACGTGGCCGTTTCCATCACCACGATGGACGAGCCCCTGGCCCGGCTGCTCGAACCATATGCCCCGGCGCCGCGCTTGCGCATGGCGGCGGTGCGGACCCTGAGGGCGGCCGGAGTCCAGGCCGGCGTGCTGCTCTGTCCGATCCTGCCGGAAATCAACGACAGCGAACCGGCGCTCGACGCAGTGGCGCGGGCGGCGGCGCGGGCCCGCGCGGCCTGCCTTGGCGGTGGCCTGGCGTTTCTGAAGCCGGGCGCCCGGCAGGTCTTCTTTGCTTTCCTGGGGCAGCACTTCCCGTCTCTGGCCGCGCCGTACCGGCGGTGGTTCGCGGGAAACGGATTCCCGCGCGGTTCCTGCTCATCCAGGATCACTGAGAGGCTCGAACGCGTCCGCGCGAGGCGCGCGCTGCCGGGCCGCTTCCCGGAATATCGGCCCCCCGGTTGGCGCGGGGAAGCCCAGCGGGAATTGCCGTTCGGCGGCGCTGGAGAGGACGAGCACTTGTCAGTGACAAGTACTTGCTGATTATCTCCCAAGGGGCTATAATAACCCCGTGGGGCTCATAAAGGAACTCCGGCCGCGAGTGGTGAAAAGCATTGGTATCCACGCGCACGCTCTCGACAACCTCCGCTACATCCGCCAGGCGATGGAACGCGCCGGTTCCTTTACCGCGGTGCCGGGCTGGGGCGCCGTGGCGATGGGAGCCGTGGCCGTGGCGGCCGGCGTGGTGGCTTCCCGGCAAACCGGCATGCGGGATGCGCTGGCTGTTTGGATCGTCGCGGGGGCCCTCGCGCTGAGCCTGGGCCTGCTAACGATGGGCCTGAAGCTGCGGACCGCCGAGACTCCCGCGCTGGCGGCGCCAGCACGCAAGTTCATCCTCAGCTTCGCCCCGCCACTGGTGACCGGCGGCCTGCTGACCATCGCGATGTACCGGGCCGGATCCCTGGCGCCCATCCCCGGAGTCTGGCTGCTGTTGTACGGTACCGCGGTGATGGCCGGGGGGGCCTTCTCGGTCAAGCCGGTTCCGGTGATGGGTTTCTGCTTCATGGTCGCCGGCGCGGCCGCGCTGTTCGTTCCTCCCGGCTGGGAGAACCTGTTCCTGGCGGCCGGTTTCGGGGGGCTGCACATTATTTTCGGAATCTGGATCGCAAGGAGGTACGGTGGCTAGACAACTCGCCTTTGCCGAACAAGAGGGCGGCCGCCGGCAGGCCGGCAAGTCCGCGGTCAAGTGGCCCGGGAAAGGTCTGCCGAAGCTGGACCGCCTGATCCACGAACGAATGCGCCTCGGCATTGTGAGCGCGCTGGCGGTAAACAAGTCGCTGAGTTTCAGCGACTTGAAGCGATTGCTCGGGACCACGGACGGCAACGTCGCCATCCACGCCCGCAAGCTGGAGGACGCCCAGTACATTACCTGCAAGAAGTCTTTCGTCGGCCGGGTGCCCAAGACCGAGTACCGGCTGACGGCGGCGGGACGCCGGGCGCTGGAGCGCTACCTCAACCACATGGAAGCGCTGATCCAGGCGATGCGCGAAGGGTAGCCCGGGGCTTTTTTGCGGCGAGGCTTTGTAATGGAAAGTACTTCGGAACAACAAAGACGCCTCCACGTGGCGATCATCATGGATGGCAACGGGCGCTGGGCTGCGGCGCGCGGCTGGCCGCGAACCGCCGGCCACCGGGCCGGCGCGGTGGCGGTGCGCCGGGCCGTGGAAGCCGCCCCGGGGCTCGGCATCGGGACGCTCACCCTGTATGCTTTCTCTTCCGACAACTGGAAGCGGCCCGCGGCGGAGGTTCACACGCTGATGGAATTGCTTCACCGCTACTTGCGGCAGGAAACCGCGCGCTGCGTGGAAAAGGGCATCCGCGTCAGCGTGATCGGCCGGCGGGACCGCCTCTCGCTGGCGTTGTGCTCGGCGATCGAGACGACGGAAAACGCCACCGCCGGCGGCAAGACGCTGCATCTCCGCATTGCCGTGGATTACTCCTCCCGGGACGCGATCTTCGCCGCTGTCCGGCGTTTGCGTTCCTGCCCGGAGATCACCCGCTCCCAATTCACTCGGATGCTGACCGGCGGGGACGGCGCCGTCTCGGAGGTCGACCTGCTGATTCGCACCGGTGGCGAGCAACGCCTCAGTGACTTTCTCCTGTGGGAATGCGCTTACGCCGAGCTGTATTTCACCCCGGTGATGTGGCCGGAGTTTACCGGAGCCGATCTGGAAGCGGCCATCCGGGACTATCGCCGGCGCGAGCGCCGTTTCGGGGGCGTCCCCCTGCAAACGGCAACCGGGTAGGCACGGGCGCTCGCGCTCCCCGCTGACCCCCCGGAGTTGGCGGACACCTCAAGCTCAGCGTTTCGCCGCGGACGGTGAGGAAGGCTCCGGGCCGACGGGCGCCCCGCTTCCCGCTTGCAATTCTTCGAGGGCTTCCCGCGCCCGGTCCAGCAACACCTGGACGAGCGCCGGGTGCCCTCCCATCGGCGCCGCCGTGTGGATTGGCAGGCCCGGATACATGCGCGCGGCCTCTGCGATCCGGTGCGGGAGATCCTCGGCGGCGTGGCGGCCGAGCGTGAGGAAATACGGGAGGACGAGAATGCGTTCGGCGCCCCGCCGCACGAGCCGGTCGACGGCCGACGGCAAGTCCGGGGCAACGCAATCGAGGAAGGCGGCTTCCACCAGCTCATGGCCGGCGGCCGTAGCCACGCTCGCCGCGACGGCGCGCACCGCCTGGTTGGCGCTTTCCAGGCGGGAACCGTGAGCGAAGATGACCAGTCCGGTTTTCACGCTTGCCTCGGGCTGTCAGTGCCCCATGCGCCGCCGCTCGGGCGCGGCTCAGGGAACCACGACGGGACCGGCCGCCGAAGGCTGATCTCCGGGGAAGTGGGTCCGCAGGAAGTCCAGAAACGCCCGCCCGCGCCGGCGGCCATTGGCCTGATGGTACTCCACCCGCTGGAGAAACACCAGAACGCCGAGCACGTCCTTATCCCGGATGGTGTGGACGCCGGTCTGCTCCGCCATCTGGCGCCGGTATTCGCTGATCGCGGTCCCCAACCTCTGCTGAATCGCCCCGGCGTAAGGGTTGTTGGTGTGGGTTTCATAAATCAACCCGCTCTCCAGGGTCAGGTAGGTCCGGATCATCGCTTGCAGGGCCTCCCGGACGTCGCTGTCCACCACGCCGGGCGTCGTCAGCGCGGCCGTGACCAGCGCGCGGCCGATGTGATTCACCAGATGCTCGTTCCGGTGCAGGAATTGCTTGGTGACCTCGATGTCCTTGTTGGGAATCTCATCCGGATCCACTTCGGGCGGCTTCTCGTGCCGGCGGGCCTCTTGGAGGAATTCGCACTCCAGCGGGCAGTCGATGCTGATTTCCCGTTCCTCGCCGCAACAACGGGGACAGATATCACCGCGCACACCCGGACAGTACCGGCGGGCACGACGCTTCTCACAGAGTTCGCAAACGCTCATGAGGGTTTCAGCAATTGCGGGAGCCATCCCAGCGGCGAGGCGAGACGCGGTCAGCTCCGGCCCCGGTCCATTCCGCTGCCTTTGTAAGCTTCTATCGTATCATTTACATCAATGGCGCAGATGGACCTCTATTTCAAGGTTGAAATCGATCAGGATCCGGAGGAGAAGCTCGAGCGGCTCGTTACTGAGATCGAGCGTCAACTGCGGCGAGTCTACGGGGTGCGCGCAGTGGAATTCTCCCACGCGGTCTCCCGTTCCGAGGACAGCGGCTGGAACGGCCCGGGGAGTTGACCGGTTCAGGCGAAAGTGTTCCGGTAGGTGCGTTCGAAGAACGGATCGGTCATGCCGGCGATGTAATCGCAGACTACGCGGTGCACCGGCTCCGAGGCGGCCTGGCGGGAGTACGGCTCTGGCATCCGGTCCGGGTGATCCAGGTAAAAGGCGAATAGCCTCTCGATCATTGCGGCGGAACGCTCGCGTCCGGCCACCAGCGGTGGCGAGCTGTAAACCCGGGCCTGCAGGAACCGTTTCAAGGCGCTGACGGCGGCCATGGCCTCCGGGGTGAACTGCGCCACGCGCCCCGGGTAGCGGCGGACCGCTTCCGGACTGTCCAGCGCGCCCTGCCGGGCGCTTCCCAGCGTGCCCTGGATCAAACCCGAGACGAGCCAGTCGAACAGGCGCCGCAGCGTGGCGTGAAACCATAGCCGGCCGCCAGCGGCCGGGAAGCCGCGTTCGACCTCGCGAGCGGCGTCGCCGAAGGCCGGAACCGCCGCCGCAATCTCTTCGTAAGTGATCAAGCCGGCCGAGTGTGCATCATCCAGATCCGCGGTGTTATAGGCGATCTCGTCGGCCAGGTCGATCAACTGCGCTTCCAGCGGGGGGCGCAAACCCGGCAGAAACTCCTCCAGTGCGGTGTCCTGGCCGGGTTCCAGGTCGCGGGAATGTTTGACGATTCCTTCCCGGACCTCGAAGGTCAGGTTCAACCCGGGAAACTCCGGGTAGCGCTGCTCGAAGACATCGACGATGCGCAGCGCGTGAAGGTTGTGATCGAACCGGTCGCCGAAGCGGCGCATCTGCCGGTCCAGCTCCGCCTCGCCGGCGTGGGCGAACGGCGGGTGACCGATATCGTGCGCCAGGGCGAGCGCCTCGGTGAAGTCTTCCTCGAGTCCCAGCACACCGGCCACGGTGCGGGCGATTTGGGCGACCTCGATGGTGTGCGTCAAACGGTTCCGGAAATGGTCAGAGAGGCCGGGCATGAAGACCTGGGTCTTGTTCTCCAGGCGGCGGAAGGCGCGGGTGTGGATAATGCGATCACGGTCCCGCTGGAAGTCGCTGCGGTAAGGATGGGGAGGCTCCGGGTAGCGGCGCCCCCGGCTCCGGCTGGCGGGGAAGCGCAATCGGCGGAGCGTTTCCGGCATGGGCGGCTACCGCGCTACGGCTGGCGGGAAAGCTCGCCCAGGGCGGTCAGGGCGGCGCGGCTCACGGCGCTACGTTCCGTCCGCAGCGGTTCCAGCAGCTTTCGCGCCTCCTCGGGGTTCTTCTTCCCTAATACCCTGGCCAGGGCGATGGTCGCTTGCTCTTTGGATACCAGGATCGTCGGATGGGCGACAAGCTCCCGGAGGAGCTTTTCCGCCTCCTCGGTCTTTCCAATGCCGGCATAGAGCTGGGCGAGAGAGAAACTGGCCTGGGAGGCGTAAACCTTGTTGTCGGATGCCATCGCCGTCCGAAACCATTTTTCCGCTTCTTTCTCATCGCCCTTCGTGGCGGCGTCCACTCCCAGGTAGTAGGCCGCGATCGCCGCCTCGTCCGTGCCGGGGTATTTCTCGATCAGACCGTGAAGCTGCTTCTGGACGGCGGCCTCTTTGGCCTCCTTGGTGGGGAAGGTGACAATGTACGGGTTGGAGTTGGGGCCAATCGGGGCCTCGAAGACCAGCAAGGCCTGACGCAGCTCACGCTGCCGCTGGAGGTGTTCGTGCTTGCGGTAAAAGTACGTTCCTGTCGCAGCCAGCACCACAACCACGGCGATGACGCCAATGATAATGCTTTCCCGCCGGTGTTCTTCCAGGAATTCGACGGTACGGCTGACCTCAGCCGCAAACTTATCTGTTTTCAGTTCCTTCCGGGTGAGTCTGTCCACGGATACCTCGGGGGTGCCTCAAAGAACGGCGGAGAGTATCCGCCGGGTTGTTTCCTGTTTCCAGGCTGAACAGCCACCGCATCAGGCGGTCTTCACCGCCAGGCGGCCCGGTTACAGGATTCAGCTTCATGGTAGCACATCAAGTGGAGCCGGCGAGGTCCGCGACCTTCACCAGTTGCTTGCCGATGTTGGCCCCGCGAAGCATGCCAATGAAGGCGGACGGGGCATTTTCAAGCCCCTCGGCCACTTGCTCGCGGTACCGGATCTTGCCTTCGCGCACCCACCGGGCCAATTGCGCCAGTCCCTGCTGGTAGCGCTCCTTGAACTGGAAAACCAGGAAACCCTCCGCCCGCGCCTGTTTCACGATGAGGTGCCAGAGCAGCCGCGGCCCCAGTTCCGGCTTTTCAAGGTTGTACTGCGAGATCTGCCCGCAAACGGCGATGCGGGCGCCGGTTTTCAGGTGGGCAAACGCGGCGTCGGTGATGGCGCCGCCGACGTTGTCGAAATAGACGTCGATGCCGCCTGGGCAAAGCTCGGCCAGCACCCGGCCATATCGCTTGCTGGTCTTGTAGTTGAAGGCTGCGTCGAAACCGAGTTCCTCGGTCAGGTAACCGACCTTCTCGTCCGAGCCGGCGATGCCCACCACCCGGCAACCGCGAATCTTGGCAATCTGTCCCGCCACCGATCCGACGGCGCCGGCGGCCCCGGAAACGAGAACCGTTTCCCCGGGCCGGGGCCGGCCGATTTCCAGCAGACCGAAATACGCCGTGAGGCCGGGCATCCCCAGAACGCCGAGCGCGGTCGAGATGGGCGCCAGCGACGGGTCGATCTTGCGGACTTCGGTATCGGCGCCAGCCACGGCGTACTCCTGCCAGCCGAACATGCCCTCGACGATTTCGCCGGAGTGGTAGTCCGGGTTCCGGGACTCGATGACCTCACCGACGGCGCCGCCGATCATCAGATCGCCAATTTCGAGCGAAGGCGCGTAGGAGGCCGCCTTGCGCATCCGGCCCCGCATGTACGGGTCCACTGACAAGTACAGGAGACGCACCAGGAACTGACCTTCCTGGAGCTTCGGGACCGGAATCTCGACGATCCGAAAATCGGTCTGCTTGGGATAGCCGGCCGGCCGGGCGGCGAGCAGAACCTGTCGGTTTGTCAAAGCCATAGGCTTACACATTATCTCCCGGTTCGGACGGGTAGCGCCAAAGCGACAAACGGGAGACAGCGCCCCGGACCGCCAGCGCGCCGACATAGCCATGCCCTGGTTCCAGGTGATAGAGCTGCCAGTGGCGGGCTTCGCCGGGATCGAACGGGGTTTCGAGCAGCGCGGGTGCTTCGTCCGGAGCCAGCGAGACCGTGAACCGGTCCAGGCCAAAGCCAAGCCCTTCTCCGATCGCCTTCAGATAGGCCTCCTTGCGGGTCCAGCAATTGAAAAAAGCCAGCCGGCGTTCCGGGGCTGGCAGGGAGCGCAAAGCGGCCACCTCCCGGGGCGAGAAGAAGCGGGCCGCGATCTGCTCCTCGTCGACTGGGCGTCTCGTGAACTCAACGTCAACGCCGACCGGCCGGCGCCGGGCTACTGCGAACAGGGCCAGGTCCGCCGAATCGGCAGCGTTGAACTCCAGCTCCTCGTTCGGGCCGACGAGAAATGGTTTTCCCCGCGCGCCATAGCCGAAGCGCACTTCGCCCGGGGGGATCCGGAGGTACCATGCGAGCACCGTGCGGAGGCGGCCGCGGGCGGCAATGAACCGGTTGCGGTCCCGGGGAAAGTGAAACCGGGCGGCGCGGGCGGTCTCCGCGGGGGCCAGGAGGCGCCGCAGGCGGCCCAGTTCAGCCGGAGCCGGCGCCAGCGGGACGCGCCAGACGTGGACTTCGTCGTCGCCGAGCGTCAGGGGATCGGGCGGGGCTTGCCATGCCGGCCGCGGCGGGCTGGTGGTTTGCCTCATCGCTTCGGCGCCACTGCGACGCGGTCCAGGCACGACCGGAGCCGGGCGGCGAGGTCGCGCACGTTCGGTTCGAACAGAACGTCGATGCTGTTGCCGGCGACGAGGATGCGCTCGGTGCCGCCGCGCGCCACCGTCCGCCAGAAAGGCTCAGGATCGGCGACCCGGTCGGCTGCTCCCTGGAAGCAAACGACCTTGCTGCGGCAGGGCTGCGGGACGAACCGGCGATTGGCCTTGGTGTTGACAGCTTCGACGTAGTGGCGCCGCAGATCCGCCGGGAGCGACCGGCCGGCCTCCTCGTAGGAGCGGGCGCGGAATTCTTCCCATCTGTCACGAATGCGAGCCAGGCGGTACCGCAGGCGGCCGGCCGCATAGGCGAGCTTTCCGCCAAAGCTCAGGGGCGCCAGTCGCCGCAGGTGGTAGGCGACGGACTGGCGCACCGACCGGACCAGGCGCCAGGCGCCGTCCGTGTTGATCACCGCCAGCAGGCTTACCTCGCGGCCTTTCTCTTCCAGCCGCCGCGCGATCTCGAGTGCAACGTACGCTCCGAGGCAATAGCCCGCCAGGCAGTAGGGGCCTTCCGGCCACGCCTGCTCGATCTCGGTGATGTAGTGGGCGGTCATCTCTTCGACGGTTTCAAACGGCGCCGTTGCGCTGCTCAGGGCGGGGGATTGGACGCCGTAGACCGGCTGGCCCTCGCCGAGACGCCGCACCTGAGGAATTCCAACGCGCCGTCGGGGCGGAAGCGGACAATATCCCCCGTCTTATAGACGCGCTCGCCGGAGTCGGGGCCGAGCGGATGTGGCTGGAACGCCGCGGCCGTCTCCTCGGGCCGCTTCCAGTAGCCGCGCGCCAGGCCAGTGCCGCCGATATAAAGCTCGCCCGGCACGCCGATCGGAACCGGCTGCCGATGGCGGTCGAGAACGTAGACCTCCGTGTTGAGCGTGGGATAGCCGATAGGAACAATCGTTTCGAACTCCTCTGCCCGGCAGCGCCAGTACGTCGCGACGATCGTGGTTTCCGTGGGCCCGTACCCGTTCCAAAGCTCGGCCTTCGAACGCTGCAAGAATTCGCGCACGAGCTCAGCGGGGACCGCCTCGTTGCCCACGCCGACTGAGCGCAGGGCCGGCAACTCGGCGAATCGCGGCTCATCGAGCAGCGCGCGCAACAAGCCCGGCCCCAGGTCGATGTTGGTGACGCGTTCGCGGGCGAGAAGATCCAGGAGGTAGCCGAGGTCCTGCTGCCCGCCGGGACGCGCCACCACGACGGCGCCCCCGGAACAAAGCGGGTCCAGGATCTGGAGCACCGCGGCGTCGAAGGCAAAGCTCGCCTGGTAGAGCATCCTGCAACCGCAACCGAGGTGGAACAAGCGCTCCTCTCCTACTATCGCGTCCACCACGCTCCGGTGCTCGATCAGCACGCCTTTCGCCTTTCCGGTGGATCCCGAGGTGTAGATCAAGTAGGCCGCGTTGCGCGGCGTGGCCGCCGGAGCCAGATTGTCCGACGGCAGACGGCTGAGCCGGCCGGCGGCGCCAGCGAGATCGACCATCGTGGCACCCACCGGGGGCAGGTTTGCTTTCGATGCCGAGTCCGTGATCACTACGGCGGGGCTTGCGTCCTCGAGAATGAACGCCGTCCGGTGGGGCGGATGTTCTGTGTCCAGCGGGACATGGAAGCCGCCGGCTTTCAGCACCGCGAGCAAGCTAACGATTTGTTGCGGCGACCGTTCCAGGAAAATTGCCACCGGGGTTTCCGGCCCCACGCCGAGTTGCCGCAGATGCCGCGCCAGTTGGTTTGCCCGCCGATTGACTTCCGCATAAGAGATGTACTGTCCCTCGGAGATCACGGCCGTGCGCTCCGGCGTCTTCGCGACCTGGCGTTCAAATGCCTCGTGGACGCAGATCCGTGGCGTCTCGGCCCGGGTGTCGTTCCACGCGACCAGGATCTGGCGCCGCTCGGCCTCGGTGAGGAGCGGCAGGTGCGAAATCGGCTGGCCCGCATCTCTTAGAACTCCTTCGAGCAGCGTCCGGTAGTGGCCGAGCATGCGTCGAATCGTAGGCGCCTCGAACAGGTCCGTGCTGTAAATCGCCGCTACGCGAAGCCCTTCGTCGGTCAGTTCCGCTTCGAGCGAAAGGTCGAGCTCCGCCGTGCCCGGGTCGATGTCGGCCTCATCGAACTCGAACCCGGGGAACCGGGCTCCCGCGGGCGGCAGGTTCCGGAGCTGGAACATGACCTGGAACACCGGTGTGTAGGTGAGGCTCCGCGGCGGGTTGAGTTTTTCGACCAGTACTTCGAACGGGAGTTCCTCGTGCGCCAGAGCGCCGATGACCGTTTCCCGCACCCGGCCCAGAAGCTCGGCGAAACCGGGTCCGCCCGATAGATCGGTTCGCAGGGCGAGGCTGTTGATGAACGGGCCAATCAGCGCTTCGGTCGCCGGCTTCGTCCGGCCAGCCACCGGCGAGCCGACGACGATGTCCTCAGCCCCGGTGTAGCGATGCAACAGCACATAGAAGGCCGCCAGCAGAGTCATGAACAGCGTCACGCCTTCCCGCCGGCTGAAGCTTTCCAAGGAATCGGCCAGCGCTTTCGGCAGCAGCGCGGATTCGCGGGCCCCGGCGTAGCTCCGGCGCCGCGGCCGCGGGTGATCGGCTGGCAGATCGAGCACGGGGAGCGGACCGGCGAGCTGGTTCTCCCAATAGGCAAGCAGCTCGCCGCCGCGGTTGATGATCTCCTTCAGACGCCCGGTCAGGAACAGGTAGCCGTCTTTGTCCAAGTAGCCCTGGTCGCCGGTGCGAAACCAGCCATTGGTGAACGCCTTTGCGTTGGCCTCCGGGTTGTTCTCATAACCAGCGGTGACGTTCGGGCCGCGGATGACCACTTCGCCGGTTTCTCCGTGCGGGAGCAGATTGCCTTCCTCGTCCATGATGGCGATCTCGGGTCCAGCCGGCAGGCCGACCGATCCCGGTTTCCGCCACCCGGGCGGGAGCGGGTTGCTGGTCATCTGGTGGGCGGCTTCGGTCATTCCGTAGCTCTCGATGACGGGCGCTCGGAACACCTCTTCGAGTTTCGCCATCACCTGTGGAGCCAGCGCGGAAGACGAGGAACGCAGGAAACGGAGAGGGCGCCGCGCCAGGATCTCCCGGTTCTGGTCGGCCCGCGCGAGAACGGCCTGGTGCATCGTGGGAACGGCCGTATACCAGGTGGGAGAGAATTCATCGAGCCACTCGAAGAAGCGCGGCGCCTGGAATCCCGGCGTGCACACGATGCTGCCGCCGGCGGCGATCGTGGACAGCGTGGCGCCGATCAGACCGTGGATGTGGAACAGCGGCATCACGTTCAGGCAGCGGTCCGACGGCTCCAGGGCCAGCGCGGCACGAATGTGCCCGGCCGAGGCGACCAGGTTGGCGTGAGATAGCGGGACGATTTTCGGCCGCGAGGTGGTGCCGGAGGTATGCAGCACCAGCGCGATGTCGGCCGGGCCGGCGAATTCGCGGCCGGCCGGGCCGGGCCGCACGTCCAGCTCGAATGTGCCGGCGGGAGCGCCACCGGTGACGGAAAGCTCAATGACAGGGACGCCGCGGGCGCGGGCCGCCTCCCGCACCGGCGAGGCGTGGCCATGAGCCACGATCACGGCCCGGGCGCCAAGGTCGGCAAGATAGAAATCGAACTCTTCAGCGCGGTAAGCGGGGTTCAGCGGCGCGCAGGTGGCGGCACAGGAGACGGCCAGGAAAGACACGGCCATCTCGGGTCCGTTGGGCAGAACCACCGCCACCCGGTCATTCCGGCCGATACCGGCGGCTTGGAGCTGCCCGGCGATCCGGCCGGCGAGCTCCAGCAGCGCGCCGTAGGAGAGCGGGTCGCGGCCGGGGGCAAGGATCGCCACCGAGTCCCTGCTCCTCCGCGCCCGTTCCTGCAAGAGGTCCGAAATCGCCAATGCCATGCTAACTCGTCATGATACCGAATGCCGGATTCCGCCCGGTTCTGGGACGGGTGGACGGCGAGCCTGAGGCGTCAGAATGAGAGGCGATTGGATAGCAGCTTACCGGAATCGGTTTCGCAAAGGGAGGGGTCGGGTAAGCACGGTTGTCAATCCGCCCCGGCAGCCCGGCTAACTTGTGCGGGCTCCTTCAGGGAACGCTCCTCCAGGAGCAGCCGGCGCAGCGTGCGTAAATCGTTGAGGATCCGCCGGCTCTTGGTGATGTGGAAGCACAGCCGGTGCAGGTTATGCGCCACCAGCCGCAGGGCTTCCTGGCGCCGGACCGCTCCGTTCCGCGAGGCCGCGGCGAGGTCGGCATCCACTTCTTTGCGCGCCTCCTCGATGGCTTCCAAGAGCAGCTCGATGTACTCATGCGTACCTTCGATGCTATCAAACGGCGTTTCCGGTGTATGGCTCATGGCGGGCCCTCCGGGGACTCCCGCATTATAACGCTTTCCGGCCGATGGTCAAGGCCCATCATCTCTCCGCTGAAGATGCTCGCGGATGATGTCACCCCGTAGCCGCAACGAAACTCTGTCAGACCGGGCGATGCTGGAGAGGTGATCGATGCGCGCAAAAAGGAACTACAGCGAGTGAAGGTAATTGGGAACCTCGTGGAGGGACGCCTCAGCGTTAACCACGCCGACCAACTACTGAATCTGAACCGGCGGCAGCTCCAGAGGCTGAAGAAGCGCGATCGGCCGCAGCCGGCCGGCTGGGTGCGTCACCGCAACCGGGGGCGGAGCACACTTTCCACGGCCGCGTCATCTGCACGAGCGCTCAGGGCGCCATCATTACGCTGCAATCAGAGTGTCATCTTTTCCTCGCATCATCAACAATGGCTTGCCCGGCCAGTGGGCATGCAGCAACCCCGCACGGCCCGGCGACCGCGAAACCTCGGGCGCCGGGCGCCGGGAGAAACCGCACCTTCGAGGGGCCTACGGCGATACGCCGCTGGCGGCCCCCAGGTTCTTCACCCGGTCACCGCCGAACAGCGTCCAGCCGGTGCGGCTCTTGCCGGAAGGGTCGCCGAGAACGAGTTCCCAGACCACCTCTGGTGGGCTGGTATGGGTGTACTCGCGGATCCGCGTCCAGAAATCCAGTTGCAGGGCGTTGCGCCAATTGAACCTGCCGATATGAGGCGGCGGGATCAGGGCGCCATAATGGACCAGGATGTTGCCCGTCTCCGGCATCCAGTCCACATCCCCCATCGCGAAGCTGAGCACCGCATCCGGTCCGGGGCCTTCGGACTGCCACAATTGCTTCACGGTCATCGCCTTTTCGTCGATGGCGTATTCGACGGCCCGGCTGTAGGTTTTGGCCGGGGGCACCGGCGGGGTAAAAGGGAATGCTTCGTAGTCGCCGTTGTCGAAGATCACCAGCGTTCCCTTCGGGGTCCAGTTCACGGCGTGCTCCTGGTAAAACCAGCGGAACGGTGACCCGAGCGGCTTCAGCAGCAAGGGTTTCAGCTTCGCTGGCCACCCGACCGGCGGCCCCAGGATCCACCGGATCTCGCCGCTGGGGCGCGCGATTTTGACGATGGCGCTCTGGACCCGCATGTTTACCAGCAGCGAATCGTCCCGCGGATCATAGACGAGCGAGTTCGCGTGGGTCCAATCCACCGTTTCGGGGAAGCCCCGGCGAGCCCAGTACGGGCTGAACGTCTCATAGCCGATCCGGAACGGATCGAGGTGATCGAAGGCTTTCCAGCGCCAGACTTCTTTACCCTCACGGGTAAACTCGATGATCTCATCGCCCATCACGTCTTGCCGTTTGCGGGGCGCCTTGGGGTCATATTCGCTGGTGTAGTAGTTGTCGATCTCGTGTTTCTCCACTCCCAGAACGACGAAATGTCCGTTGGGGAGTTCATCGATGTCGTGGTGGAAGGCCAGCGTATCGATCGGGATGGCTCCCTGGACCGGGCCTTGCGGCCGCCCGCTGGCATACCATTGGGCGACGACGTTGCCGAGCATGTCGATCTCGACCGCGCGGTAATCCTGGGTCACGAACAGAACGTGTCCGTTTTGGAGCCGCTCCAGGTCGCTGATCCGCGAGTTGGTGCGGTAGTACCAGACCGGCACGCCGTCGGCATCGACCGCCAGCAACATCCCGAAACTGGCGCCGAAGCCCTGATCCCCGACCTTCCGGCGCCGCGGGTTGAACAGGGTGAAGCCGGGTTCCATCCTGTCGGTTTTCTCCACGGTAATCCGGATGGGAGGAAATTCATCGGGGTCGGAAGGCAGAGGGGGTGTCTTGAACTCGAGCACCCGAGGCGCCTGGGCCGCGTTGCCATCCGCATCGCGAATCGATACCCGGATCTCGTGTTTGCGGTCCGGCCGCATACCGATGACCGCGAGGCCTTTGCGCGGGTCATGGGAGGCATTGTAGTTCAGATCCCAGGCGTGCTTGCCGTCGGTAACGTGGATCGTGGTGGTTACCGGCCGGTCAGCGGCGAAACGCACCACGGCCGCCAGCGGGACCGCCGGGTTGGGATTTGCGATGACCGTCGGTGCCTCGGTGAATGCCGGTGCCCGGGAACATCCGGACGCAACCAGCAAGAGCGCCACCGCGCTCGACCCCGCCGCAACCCGCTTCAAGAATCTACTGGGAATGAACATCTCTTGCTCCTTTCCGGAACCCTCGTCTGGTCCGTATTCGCCGGTGCAAGCACGGCAAATGCTGCTACGAGGAGAACAGCGAGCACACCGAGAAATGGAGCAGGCGAGTGGCGTGCGACTCTCATGGCAAGACTCTACCATGCATCGGCCTGCCGGGACTCGGAATTTGTAACGGACGGGTCCATCTTTGTAACAAGCGGCGCCCAGCCGGCAACGAGCCTTTCCAGCCGCGCAACGAGCCGCACCTGAGCGAGAGCTACGGCGGCAGAGCGGCAGCGTTCCTGCTACGGCGGGAGCCGCAGAGCTGGAAGATGTCCGAATCCGGCCGGTCGCAAGATGGCTGTGGACAGACAAGAACGTGTCGCCGGGGATTGCGCGCGGACCTTGGCGAAGATTCCTAGTCTCGCGTGTCGCGATGAAGCTATCATAAAGATGGAATTGCGGTTAGAGGTTCGAGTAGGGTGAGGTGGCTGCTTCAGCTTCCGGTGATTCGACAGTTACACGCCAGGCGACTGCTGGCACCGCTGCTGCTGGGGCTGGTGGTCGTCGGAGTGCTGGTACAGGGTTCGCTGACAGAAAAGACGAAACCGCGGGAAAATCCCCCTGAACTCGCCATCCCTCTTCCGCCGATCGACGCCCCCACGCTGCGGCCGGACCTGGAAAAGACCCCCCTGACGTATGTGTCGGATTACTGGCTGCAGTTGGGAGAGCTGGTCAAGAACAAGCTGGTGCTGCTGGGTCCGCAAGAGATTGCCGGGATTGTGGTGGCGCCCGGCGTGGCCTTGAGCTCAATCCAGGCCGCCAGCGAGGCACTGCGGAGCAGGTCGCGGCAACAAGACGAGGGAGAGGAGACCGCCGCCGGGGCCGTGCAGGCCTCCTCGGCCTCCGGCTCCCTGGTTACGCAGCGGCTCCTGGGGATTGACGCGGAACTGGGGCTGGCGTTGTTCGCCATCAAGCAACCGCGCACCATCGGCACGTTTTCCCTGATAGAGATGAATAAACTGGCTCCGGGCAGTTATGTGGCGGCCGTGAGCCTGTCAGCCGACCGGCGCGTGCGGATCAGCCCGGGAACGATCGTTTCCCTGCGTCCTGCCAAGGCGGGCGAACCGGCCGGCACCGTGTTGGACCTGGCCATCCCGTTTCCGGAGAACTTCCCCCCGGCCGCCATCGTGGATCTGGACGGGGCACTGGTCGGGGTGTCGATTCCTGCGGCCTCGGGCAGGAGAACCCTCGCCGCCGACGCCATTCCGCTGATCGTGGATCGTCTCGCCATGGGCGGCTTCTGCCAGGCGATTGAAGTTGGCGAACTGAGTGAGCCGGTCAGAAAGCTGCTTGGGGTCCGCAGCGGCGTGGTGGTGGAAAGAGTGCGGGAGGCGGCTTTCGTGCCGGAGCCTTCCATCCGGGAAGGCGACATTCTACTCGCCTGGAACCGGCATCCCATCAGCACAGTGAAGGAGTTCAACGATCTTTATCACCAGGCGGAACCTGGCGCGCTGATCCCCTACCGGGTGCTGCGGGACCGGCGCATTGTGACGGGGGCCACCCGAATGCCGGGACCGGATTGTCGGCCAGCCCCACCGCCGCTGGAGGTCTTCTCGCGGCTCGGCCTGAGCCTGGAATGGGAGGACGGAGTATGGAAGGTTGTGCGCGTCACTGAGGACAGCCCGGCGTCGAGCGCGGGAATTCAGGCCGGCGATTCGATTCTAGGCTCCGGGGGAAGACGCTTCACGCGCCGGGACCGAATGCCGTTCCTGAACTTTGAAAAGGGATCGCGGCCGATCGTGCTGACTATCCGGCGTGGGGACCGGGTGAAAATCGTCGCCGTCTCTCCGCTGTCGAGCAAGAAAGGGGCGGGTCCGCGGGCCTCCGGCTAAGAGCTGATGTACTTGCTGAGCAGATTCCGCCACCGGGCCACGAAATCTTCGTTTCTGCCGACGCAGAACTACCTGATCATCATCGCCATCCTCGTCGGCCTGCTCACGGGCCTCGGTTCGGTCACTTTCATTTACTTCCTGAGCGCACTGACGAATTTCGCGCAAGACCTGGTGGCAAACTACATGGAGGTCTTCGGTCCAGCCAACCTGGTGCTGCTGCCCGCCCTTGGCGCCTTGTTCGCCGGTCCACTGATTACCCGCTTCTCCCGCGAAGCCAAGGGCCACGGCGTGCCGGAGGTGATGACGGCCCTGGCCACGGCCGGGGGACGGATTCGCAAGCGGGTCGTGATTATCAAGGTTCTCGCTTCCGCCTTCACCATCGGCTTCGGCGGCCCCGCCGGCCGGGAAGGTCCAATGGTCCAGATCGGCGCCGGCATCGGGTCAGCGGTGGGGCAGTTGGCCAAGCTCTCGGCCCGCAATATCCGCACGCTGGTGGCCTGCGGGGCGGCGGGAGGCATCGCGGCCACATTCAACGCGCCGATCGCCGGGGCCATCTTCGCTATGGAAGTGCTGATGCGGCGAATTCAGGCGGACTTTCTCCTGGTACTGCTGACCTCGCTCAGCTCTGCGCTGGTCGCCCGGCACTATCTGGGGAATTACCCGGCCTTCCACGCCCCACCATACGAGCTGGCCAGTCCGCGCGAGCTGCCACTCTATTTCCTGCTGGGGCTGGTGGCTGGCTTTGCCGCTATTGCTTACGTCAAGCTGCTTTACCGGACTGAGGAACGGTTTGAAAACTGGCAGTTTCCGGAATACCTGAAACCGGCCATCGGCGGTCTCATGGTAGGCCTGATACTCCGGTTCTTCCCGCACATTTTCGGCACCGGCTTCCCGGCGATGGAATCGGCCCTTTGGGTGCGCTTCCCCTTCCACCTGCTGATCACGCTCTTCCTTATGGAGATGATCGGCAACTGCGCCACGCTGGGTTCGGGAAGCTCCGGCGGAGTGTTCGCCCCGAGCCTTTACATGGGGGCGATGTTAGGTGGCGCCTTTGGGACCGTGGCGCATATGCTGTACCCGGACTGGACCGCCGGCTCCGGAGCCTACGCGATGGTGGGGATGGCCGCATACTTCGCGGCGGCCGCCAAGGCGCCGACCACCTCGATCCTGATTCTGTTCGAGATGACGAACGACTACCGGATCGTGCTACCCCTGATGACGGCGACGGTGGCGAGCGTGGTGGTTTCGCACCGCCTCCTCACCCATAGCATTTATACGCTGAAACTTCACCGCCGGGGAATCCACTATCCTTACCAGGACGAGCCGGAGGCAAGTCCGGAGAAAGCGGGGCCGGCGCCGCAGCCTGAATCGATCGGCTGAGGCGTCCGGCGCGGATTTGGAGAGTGAGCGGCGGTTCTCCGGCAATCTCAACATGTATCCTGGAAAGAGCGGATGACCCTCAACAATCAAGGCCCGGTGTTCGCCAGTACAACGCCGCGCATGCTGGTGGCCGTGTTCGCGGTGATGGTGTCGCTGTTCGTGGCGACGGGCTTCCTTACCGGAAGATACCGCCGCGAGAGGCAGCTCCGCGCCGAGCGGCAATACCAGGCCGGACAGAAGCTGGCCGCCGAAGGGCAGTACGAAAAGGCCATTGACCAGTACACGGAAGCCCTGACCCTTTCCCGGGATAACCTGACTTACCGGCAAGCACTGGCTCTGGCGCTGGTGAAAGTTGGGCGCACCAACGAGGCTGAAGCCTACCTGCAGGAACTGACGCGCTCGGATCCGACCAACGGCATCGCCAACCTGATGCTGGCCCGGATCTACGCGGACCGGGGAGACTTTAGCAGCGCTTTCGATTATTATCAGCGGGCCATCTATGGCCTTTGGCCCGAAGATGCAGAGGGAAACCGTATCAAGGTCCGCTTCGAGTTGATCGAGCTGCTGGATCGGGAGGGCAAGCGGACCCAGATGACTGCCGAGCTGCTGCGACTAGTTGACGAGATCCCCGACGATCCGGCGATGAAGAAGAGGATCGGACGCCTCTTCCTGGCTGCCCAGTCCCTGGACAACGCGGCAAAGATGTTCACCGAGGTATTGAAACAGAACCCGAAAGACCCCGAGGCCTACGCCGGGCTGGGCGACGCCGAATTCGGCATGGGCCACTACCTGTCAGCCCGGACGGCCTACCGCCGGGCATTACTCTACAACCCCGAGGACCTGCAAAGCCGCAGCCAACTGGAACTGGCTACCGAGATCATCGACCTGGATCCGACCCGCCGGGGACTGGGCTCGGCCACCAAGCTGCGCCGGAGCCAGGAACTGGTGAAACGGGCCCTGGCCGCCATGGAGTATTGCCTGCCCGAAGATCTCACCACGCTTCCGGATGCATTCCGCCAGGCGGTGGAGCAGGCGCAGAAACTCGCCAGCGGCAAACTCCGGCAGCGGCGGACCTCGGAAGCGATGGAGGCGAACATCGCTCTGGCCGAACAATTGGAAAAGCTGAGAACGGACAACTGCGGCGTGCCGCCGGTACCGGACCGGGCGTTGGAACTCCTGCTGAAGAAGCTGGCTGAATAGATGGTACTTGGACTCTTCCCGAACCTGACCCAGAAGAAGCGCCCAGCCGGTGGTTTCTCCATGAGCGATGCGCAGCGCTTCCTGCTGCTGTCGATCATGATCGGTCTGTTCGCTGGGCTGATGGTGGTGTGCTTCCACATGGCGATCGACTTCATTGACTGGTTCGCCGTGGGCACATTGGCTGAGATGACAAACCTGGGTACGCTGCTGTCTCCCGCTATTGGCGGCACGATCGCCGCGTTCCTGGTATTCTTCGTGTTCAAGAAGGCGCGGGGCAGCGGGGTAAACCAGGCCAAGGCGGCTGTGTATATCTATGACGGTTACGTGCCCTTCTCGACGGTCATCGGCAAGTTCCTGGCATGTTCGGTGGCGATCGGGAGCGGCAACTCCCTGGGACCCGAAGATCCGGCGCTGCAAATGGGCGCCGGGGTGGCGTCCCTGCTGGGGCGGGTGTTCCGCCTGACGCGTGAGCGGATGCGCATGATCGCGCCGGTGGGGGCCGCGGCTGGAATTGCAGCCGCCTTCAACGCGCCCATCACCGGAGTTCTGTTCGCGATGGAAGAGGTGGTGGCGGGTTGGCACACCGGCGTGCTCGGCTCCATTGTGCTGGCCTCGACGGCCGCCGTGGTAGTCGTCCGTTGGTTCCTCGGGAGTCAACCGCTGTTCGCGGTGCCCGCCTTCGAGCTGACGAATCCCCTCGAGCTGATCGTGCATGCGCTCATCGGCGTCGCCGGGGGCTTACTCGCCGTGCTCTTCATGAAAACGGTGGCCGCGTTGTTTCGCCAGAAGGCGAAGATGCCTCCCCGCGTGCGGTATCTGCTGCCCGCGGCGGCCGGCTTGCTCGTCGGCATGGCGGGGCTCTGGCTCCCCGAGGTGATGGGAGTGGGTTACGACGCCATCGACAGCGCGCTGCACAATCGCTTCCCCTGGAGCTTGCTACTGGCGCTCGGGCTGGTGAAAATCCTGGTGACGCTGGTGTGCTTCAGCGCCGGCACCCCGGGCGGAATGTTCGCTCCCACGCTGTTCGCCGGGGCAATGATCGGCGGGGCGCTCGGCTCTATTGCCCAGCACCTGCAGTTGTTTCCCACTAGCCCCACCGACGCCTACGTGCTGGTCGGCATGGGGACATTTTTCGCCGGGGTCTTTCGGGCTCCGATGACCTCTGTCTTCATGGTCTTCGAGGTCAGCGCCAGCTATGTCATCATTGCCCCGGTCTTGATCGCCAACACGGTTGCGTACCTGATCGTGAGGCGGCTGAACCGGGTTCCGTTCTTCCAAATGGTGGCCACCGCCGAAGGGCTGCACTTGCCCTCGGTGGAAGACGAGCGCGAAATGGTCCGTCTGCGCGTTGAGGACGCCATGCAGCCGGCCCAGGCTGTTTTCGGGCCGCGAACCCGGGTCGGCACGGCGCTGGAACTGATGCGGAACGCCGGCGACGAGTTCCGGCTGGTAAAGCTCGGGCACGGCCGGTGGTCGTGGGTCTGCCGGGAGGAACTCGAACAAGCCGCGCGCCAGGCCGGACCCGCTGCGGTGCTGGAAGAGGTGGCCCAGCATCCGCCCGCACCGCGCCTGTATCCGGACATCGAGCTGGCCAATGCGCTGAAAATGATCGGCGGATACCCCGTGCTGCCCGTTGCGAGCCGCGCGAATATCAACGAACTGGTGGGCACCCTCACGCTGGAGGACATCCATCGGGCTTACGGTATCCGGGCTGACCAACCGCCTTGCCGGACCGGCAGCACCGCCAAACCGCCGCCGGGCTAAAGCCGGTTCAGGGGATTTTCGCGGTACTCAAGCGGGAATTTCACGGGGCGGCCGCTGATTTGCGACTCGTACATCGCCATCGCCATTTCGATGGTCCAGCGGGCCGTCCGGCCGCCGGCCGCAGGTTCCCGGTCGTGCTCGATGGACTCCACCAGGTCGCCCACCAACAATTGGACAGCTTCCAGGACGGTCCGCGGCAGCGTTCCCGGCGGGATCGGAAACGGTTTCCACTCGGCCCCGGTCCAGGAAACCGATTCGGTGTAAAACACCTCGGGAACGTGCGCCGCGCGCACCGCGACAATGCCCTTGCTTCCGTACAGGTCAATTCCCCAGCGCTTGCCGCTCGTGTCGGAGCTGCGCTTGGAGCCGAAATAGCCCGTCAGACCGTTACCGAAGGCATACATCCCGGCGATGGCGTCACCGGCGATCAGGCCAAGCCCTTCCGGGCTCTCGGTGCGGACGTCGGCGCGCGTGATCGGGTGGCCCTTGCTTGTCACCCGGCCGAAAGCCCATGCCGGGTCGCCGGCGAACCGGCGCATGAGATCGAACGTGTGGGTGCCCAGCACCATTAAGTCCTCGCCGCCGGCGCGCGCGTCCTCCTTGCCGCGGCCCCGGATCTCCTGCAGGTCGCCGATGATGCCGTCGGCGACTTTCTGCTGGACAACATCCAGGATGGGGCAGTCCCTCATGTTGTGCGCGACGACGATCTTGACGCCGGCCCGGTCGCAAGCCTCGATGATGCGGTCGCATTCGGCCAGCGTCCGCGCCATCGGCTTGTCCATGAAAATGGAAGCGCCTACCTCGGCCGCGGCCAGCGCCATTTCCAGGTGACAATCCGGCCAGCGGGGCCCGATGACGGCAATATCCGGCCGCTCGGCGCGCAACATCTTTCCATAGTCGGAATAGGTAGCGCGCGTGCGCAGCCGCTCAGCGGCTTTTTTCAGTCCTTCGGGGTCTTCATCGGCAACGGCCACGATCTCCATGCCAGGGTAGGTGCGGACAGCCACGTCGAGCATGTGCCCGTAATTTCCCCGGCCGGTACGGCCGATTACAGCAACTCGGTATTTTCTAGCCACGGCGGTATTCTAACATTAACAAGTCGTGGTGATGAGGACGACTCGGAGGAACAGCAACAAAAGAAGTGAGGAGTCAGACATGGCTAACCACCCAGTGAACCGGCGGCGTTTCTTCCAGGCCGCCGCGGCCGGCCTTGGGGGCGCGACGATAGCGCGCGGGCAGGGCGAGGCGGCGACGGCGACGAGACCCAACATCATCTTTTTCATGATGGACCAGCTTTCGGCTAAATGGCTGGAGGAAGCAAGCGCTCGCAAGATCATTCCCACGCCGAATTTCGACAAGCTACGCGGTCGCGGTGTCTCGTTCACCCAGGCCTTTACCAGCAATCCCATCTGCCAGGCGGCCCGCTCGACGCTCGCTACCGGCCTGACCACGCGCGGCCACGGCGTGCTGCAAAACGG
>CAZXVW010000026.1:0-30813 GCA_964644025.1 uncultured Solibacteraceae bacterium
ACATCCACGGCCAGATGGCGGACCCGGTGGCTGCCGAGGCGTTTGCAAGCTGTAGTGAGCGCGCGGGTTCCGAGTGCCGGCCGATCACCGCGCGGCGCATATCCGGCCGGGCCGCCCGTTCCGGAATGTGGCTACAGCGGCGGCAACCCGGCCAGGAACTGCTTCAGAACCCGCATCGTCTCGGCCGGGCGGTCCCGGTGGACGCTGTGGCCGGCGCCGGCGACATGAACCAGCTTTCCGCGGGGCAGCAGTGCGGCCACCTTCTGATTCTCCTTTCTCCCGGCGGCATCGGCATCGGCCTTCAGAATCAGTGCCGGGGCGGTGATTTTCGGGAACAGTTCCCGCAAGTCCGGCAGCGAGCCCAGCGTTTGCAGGATATTGAGGCTCACCTGCAGCTTGGACTCGGCCCACGGCCCGTATTCGGCCTCCGGCCATTGCGGGTTCTCTTTTCTGGCCAGGGCGACCAGTTGTTCGCGGCTCTTCCGTTTCAGTGATTCGAGCCACTTGCGGAAACCCGCCGCCGTCTTGGCGGGATCGGCCGGCCGGCCGTGCAGGAAAACCGGGTCGATGAGGATCACCGCCCGCGGCAGGTCCGGGTACCTGGCGGCGGCGCTGGCAACGATCGCACCGCCCATGGAATGCCCCATCAAGATCGGCTTTTTCACCCCGAGGCGACGAATCAAGCCGACCAGGTCGGCAACATGGTCATCAAGCGTGTAGCCGGTTTCCGGCTTATCCGAGAGGCCATGACCGCGGGCGTCGTAGAGCACCAGGTCGTAATCGGATTCGAGCTTGCGGGCTACCGCGGTCCAGCATAACCCGTTGTCGGTGATCCCGTGCGAGAGCACCATCACCGGCTTGCCGCTGCCGGCGCCCGTGCGCCAGTAATGAATCCTGATCCCGCCGGTGTTGACGTAGGCGGATTTCCACGGGCTGGTTCGCGCCTGCCCGGCCGCAGTGGCCGCGGCCGCCGTCGCTGACAGGAGAACGGCGGCGGCGCCGATGCGGAAAATCATCAGATTTACCTCCCGATCCATCGTACCCGAAGCTGATATAGAATGGCGGCATCATGCCACAAATCAGCCGCCGTAAACTGTTGGCCGGGGCGACCGCGCCGTTTCTCCAGACGCGCGGGCGGGCCGCCTCGCGCCGGACGAACGTAGTGTTTTTCCTGACCGATGATCATGGGGCCTGGACGCTGCCGTCGTACGGATGCCCGAGCACCCACGCGCCGAACATCGAGGCCCTGGCCGTCGGGGGCGCCCGCTTCACGCGCGCGTTTGCCTGCACGCCGGTTTGCTCGCCCTCGCGCATGACGTACATGACCGGGCGGCTGCCCTCGCATCATCACGTCCAGGACTGGCTGCGGCCGGTGGACAGCTACGGTCCGCGGTCCCGGTACTGGCTCGCGGACCAGCCCACTTATTCCGAGGCGCTGGCCAGGCACGGCTACCGGCTCGGCATGAGCGGCAAGTGGCACATGGGGCACGACGAGAAGGCACAGGTGGGCTTCACCTGGTGGAACACGGTGCCCGGGGGCGGAGGCAAATACAAGGACCCGGAGTTCGTCAAGAACGGAAAGCTGGTGAGAGGCGAAGGCTATAAGACCGACCTGGTGGCCGGCGGCGCGCTCGAGTTTCTGGAGGAAGCCAAAGACGACCCGTTCTTTCTCTACGTGCCCTTCTACGCTCCTCATACACCGTACAACTACCAGCCGGAAGCTTACCGGAAGTGGTATGACCAATCCACGTTCCCCTGCTTTCCCGACTTGCCGATGCACCCCTGGCAGAACCGCGGGCTGAAGCGGATGTTTGGTGACCGGGAGGCCAAGCACGCCTACTCGGCATTGATTTCCGGCGTCGATTACAACGTCGGGCGGATTCTGAAGCGCCTGGAAGAGCTGGGCTTGCGGGAAAACACGCTGGTGATTTTCAGCGCGGACCAGGGGTGGAACGCCGGGCATCATGGGGTGTGGGGGAAAGGCAACGGGACCTGGCCGTTCAACATGTACGAGCAGTCCATCCAGGTGCCGCTCATCTGGAATCATCCGGGCCGGATTCAGGCCGGCCAGACGCTGCATCCCATGGTTTCCTCCTACGACTTTCTGCCGACGATCCTGGACTACCTGGGCGTGCCGGCGCCGGAGGATGCGAAGCGAGTCGGGCGGAGCTACGCGCCGTTCCTCCACGGCGAGCAGCCGCAATGGGAGAACCGGCTGTACTTCGAGTACAGCTACGTGCGGGCGGTGCGGACCGAAAACCTCAAGTACATCGAGCGCACAAAGGAGTGGCCGAGCGAACTCTACGACTTGGAGGCGGATCCGGACGAGAAGCGCAACGTGCTTGAAGATCCCCGGTACCGCAACCAGTTGGCGGGGCTGCGCGATGACCTTCACCGGTTCTTCGAACGGGCGGGTGCGCCGCCCCTCGAGGACTGGCATTCGACGACGACGCAAGAGCTGACCAAGTACAGCCGGTAGCGGTTCCCTTCGCCGGCCGCGCAGGGGCGCCGGCCGAGAGTTACCGCGGATGAGGGCGCACCCCGTGCCAGGCAGCCGCCAGCACCGCCACGGCGGCCACGGCGGCGGTTTCGGCGCGGAGAACCTGGGGGCCGAGCGAGACCCGCTGCCAGTTGGCCGCGATGGCGCGATCTCGTTCTGTTTCGATCCATCCGCCCTCAGGACCCACCAGCAGCGCCACGGTATCGGAGAGGGATCGCTTCGATGGTTCGGGCAGGCAGCGCCAGATCGGCGGCGCGGCGGAGTCCTCGTCGAGAAAGTAACAGTAGTCGCCCGCGGCGGCGAGCGCGTCCTGGAAGCGCACGACGGGGTCCAGTTCCGGGATGCGGGTCCGCCGCGCCTGCTGGCTGCTTTCCAAGGCGATTTTTCGCCAGCGCGGGAGGCGGCCTTCGACGGCCTTCTGCAGGCCTTTCCCGCTGCGAGCGGCCAGCACGGGAACAATCCGCTCGACGCCGAGTTCGGTGGCCTTCTCGAAAACAAGCTCCAGCCGGTCAAACTTGATCAGGGACACGAACAGGCTCAGGTGCAGCGGCGGCGGATGCACGGGAAGCTCCTCGAGGACCTCGAACAGCACGCGGTCGCGGCGGGCGGAAGCGACCCGGGCGAGGCAGACGCGTTGGTTATCGGAGATCTCGAACTGCCGGCCCGCTTCCACGCGAAGCACGCGGACCAGGTGATGCGCCTGGTCACCGGTAAGCTCGGCCTGGCCACGGCGGATCTGGTCCACGAAGAAGCGGCGGCGGGCCATGTACAATAATGTAACGCCCTTATGATCGCCTATTTGCGGGGTACCATCGTCGAAAAACATCCCAACCAGGTGATCGTGGAGACCGGCGGCGTAGGTTACGACCTGATGGTCCCCATCTCGACCTTCTCGGCGTTGCCGGAGCCGGGCGCCGCGGTCACCTTGCACGTGCACACACATCACAGCGAGAACGCGCTCGCCCTGTTCGGCTTCCTCACCGCGGATGAGAAGAGCGTCTTCGAAAGGTTGATCACGGTGAGCGGCATCGGCCCGCGGCTGGCGATCGCGGTGCTGTCGGGCTTGCCGACCGCCGACCTGGTAGGGGCGATTCGCGGCGGTGCGGTCCAGCATCTGGTCCGGATTCCCGGCGTGGGCAAGAAGACCGCCGAGCGCATGGTGGTGGAGCTTCGCGACAAGCTCGACGGCGTCGCGGCAGGGGCCGCGCCGGCGGAGGCGCGCCGGGCGCCGGAGGCGCTTTCCAGCGTCGAGCAGGACGTGCTGTCCGCCTTGCTGAACCTGGGCTGCAACCGGGCGGCGGCGGAAAAGGCCGTCCGGAAAGCCAAGGCGGCGGGCGCGCCGGAAGAGTTTGAACCGCTGTTCCGGCGGGCGATGGAATTCGTGCGGTAACCTAGGATTGGCATGCGGGAAGAGGGCATCATCTCGCCGTCGCTGCGGGAAGACGAACGGCAGTTCGAGGCCAGCCTGCGCCCGCAGCGGCTCGACGAGTTCACCGGACAGCGGAAGCTCAAGGAGGTGCTGTCCATCTCGATCGAGGCGGCCCGGCGGCGGGGCGAGGCGATGGATCACGTCCTTCTGTACGGCCCGCCGGGGCTGGGGAAGACGACGCTGGCGACGATCATCGCGCACGAACTGGACGTCGCCTTCGACCAGACCTCGGGCCCCATCTTGCAGCGGAAGCTGGACCTGACAGGCATCCTGAGCAACATCCGGGCACGGCAGGTGTTTTTCATCGACGAGATTCACCGGCTGCTGGCCGACGTGGAGGAGATGCTTTACGCGGCGCTGGAGGATTTCCGCGTGGACATCCTTGTGGGCACCGGCCCGGGCGCCCGGACGCATTCGTTGCCGGTCCCGCGGTTCACGGCCATCGGCGCCACCACGCGCCAGGGGCTGGTCAGCGCGCCGTTGCGCGGACGCTTCGGCCTGGTGCTGCGGCTGAACCATTACGACCGGGACGAGCTGAAGCAGATCGTGTTGCGTTCGGCGAAGCTGCTGGAGGTAGAGATCGACGATGCCGGGGCGTGGGAGATCGCCGGCCGGAGCCGGGGCACGCCGCGGATTGCGAACCGGCTCCTGCGGCGGGTGCGCGACTACGCCCAGGTGCGGGCCGACGGCCGCGTCACGCTGCCGGTGGCGAAGACCGCGCTCGATCTACTGGAGGTGGACCGCTTCGGGCTGGATGAGATCGACCAGAAGATCATGCTCACCATTCTGGAGAAATACGGGGGCGGACCGGTGGGACTGAACACGATTGCGGCCTCGATCGACGAGCAGTCCGACACGATCGAGGAAGTTTACGAGCCGTACCTGCTGCAGTTGGGATTTCTGGAACGCACGCCGCGCGGCCGGGTGGCCACGCCGAGCGCCTTCGAATACTTTCGCGTCACGCCGCGGCGAGGGCGCAGCAGCCCTCAGGGCAGCCTTTTTCTGTGATCACGGCGTATCTATCGCTGGGCTCGAACCTGGGCGACCGGGAACGGCGCCTCCATGACGCCCTTGGAATACTCGAAGACGACCGGCTGCGCGTGACGCGTGTTTCCCGCATCTACGAGACCGAGCCGGTTGGCGCCGGCTACGCCGGAGAACCATGGTTCCTCAACCTGGCGGCCGAAATCGAAACCAGCCTGACCCCGATGGAGCTGCTCGCCCGGGCCAGGCAGGTGGAAGCCGCGCTGGGACGCCGGCGCGGGGGAGGCGACGAAGCCCGGACGATCGATATCGACATTGTCCTTTACGGGGAGCTGGCGCTCGAGACGCCGGCGCTGCGGATTCCGCACCCGCGGATGGCCGAACGGCGGTTCGTACTGGAGCCGCTGGCCGAGCTGGCGCCGGATCTCCGGCATCCGCTGCTCGGCAAGACGATCCGGGAACTGGTGCGGGAGACGATGGATCAGCGGGTGGTCCCTTACTCGCGCAATCGCACCGCGGGCGACGGCTCATATTGAATCACCGCCTCGCGGGCGCCATTGAGAATGGAGAGCCGGCCGGCCTCGAGCACCAGTTCGTTGTACCGGCTGTTGGTCGGAGTGGCCATGATACCCGTCTGATCGATTTCCTGTAACAGGTCCTGGCGTTCGCCGGCCGGAGCAGCCTCCACGCGAGCGACGGTCTTGACGATGTACTCGATGGAACGGTAACCGTAACCCGCCGGCACCAGGCCCGGCCCCCCAAGGTCGAGGTACTGGAAGTAGTCCGTGCTGGGCTCGGCATAGGCATTCAGGCTGGGGGCCGCGGGGGCCTGGGTGTAGCAGTGCTGGATGCCCCGGTACTGGTCATCGTGCTCGATCCAGGCGCCCCGGCGGCCGTCCGAGCAGTACATGGTCAGACCCTGCACGTTGGTGCCGGGAGCGGCGTCGGGAAAGCCGAGGGCGTTCTGCACGTTCAGGCAGGCGCCATTGTTCCAGATGACGCGGGCGTCGGTCCAGAGGAATCCCTCGTTGCCATTGGGATAGGTGTCGCGCAGTCCGTAAACGCTCACGGCGACGGGCAGCAGGCCGGTGATGTAATGCACCAGGTCCACGTAGTGGCAGCCGATGTAGGCAAAAGCGTCGGAGTTGCCGGTGGTGCACCAGTTCTGGAAATTCGAGTGGCGGTAATACCACTTCTCGAGCAGGCGCGCCGTGCCCAGCTTGAATTCGCCGAACAAGCCTTCGCGGTAGCGCCGCCGGGCGAGCAGACTGCGATCATCGAAGCGCTTGTGGTATTCGACGCCGACAACAAGGGCCCGCGAGCGGGCCTCCCGGGCGATTTCCTCGGACTGGGCGGCCTGCAGCACCAGCGGCTTGACCGAAAGCACGTGCTGGTTGTTTCCGAGCGCGGTCAAGATGACTTCGTAATGAAGGTGGTCCGGCACGGCGACCACGACCAGGTTGCGCGGCGGCATTTGCTCGATCACGCGGCGGTACAGCTCCGGGTGCGGTTCGTCGAGGTCGCCGGCCAGCTCCGGAAAAGGGCGGAAGGACTGGCCGGGGAAGGCCCGACGGAACACGGCGGACTCGGCGAGCTGCTTCAAGGGCCTGGCCTGAAGCGCGCAGACGGTGATCTCGCCGACGATCCCCTGGCGCTGCAGATGGTACAGGGAGGGGAGGATCTGGTCATGGGTGATCATTCCCCCGCCGACGATGGTAACTTGCGGTTTCTCCATGTCCTTCTCATCCCTCCTGGTGCGCCACCGCCTCGGCGAACGCCTCCTCGAACACGTCGAGACTTTCCCGCAACGCGTCCGCGGTGATCACCAGCGGCGGGCAAATCTTGATGGTCGCGCCGCCGTAGCCGACCGGCGAAAACATCAGCAGGCCCTTCTCCATCGAGCGGCGCACCGTCTCCCAGGCCAGCTCGGGGGCCGGATTCTTGCTGCCGGGGATGACGCACATCACCGCCGCCACCAGCCCCTTGCCGTCAACCCAACCGATTTGCGGGTATCGCGCCTGCATGTCGCGAAGCCGGCCCTGCAGGATGGCGCCCATTTTCCGCGCGTTGCCCGGCAAGTCGTCGCTTAAAATCGCGTCAATCGAGGCCAGCGTGGCCGCGCAGCAAACCGGGTTCCCGGTGTGCGTGGACGTCATGCTGCCCGGCGGATGAAGGTTCATCACGTCGGCCCGTCCGGCGACGGCGGCCAGCGGCAGCGAACTCGAGATTCCCTTGCCGAAGGTGGCGATATCGGGAACGATGCCGTAATGCTCGAAGCCCCACAAGGTGCCCGTGCGGCCGAAACCGGCCTGGACCTCATCGAGGACGAGGAGGATGTTGTGACTGCTCGTCCATTCGCGCAACGCCTCCATGTAGTGGCGGGGCGCAAAGGCCGCGTTGGCCCCCTGGTAAGTTTCCAGCAGGACACCGGCGATGGTGCCGGGTTCGATTCCGTGCTCCTCCAGACTGCGGAGGAAGAAATCGAACGAAGTGTCTTCGTTACGAAAACCGTCCGGGAAAGGGACCTGAACGAAGCCCGGATCGAGGTTGATGATCCACTCCTTAAGCGCGGGAATCCCGCCGGCCTGCTGGGCGCCGAGGGTCCGGCCGTGGAAGGCGTCGTCATAGGAGACGATGACGTGCTTGGAGCGCCCGCCGATCTTGACGCCGTGCGTCCGGCATAGCTTGATGGCGCACTCGACGGTTTCCGAACCAGTAGTCAACAGAAAAATCTTTTTCAGCGGCTCCGGGAGCAGGGAGCCGAGCCGTTCCACCAGGCGGGCGCGGATCTCGCTGGGAAAACAGTAATTAGTGAGCAGCCGGGACGACGCCTGGCGGGTGATGGCGTCGACGATCTCGCGCCGGCCGTGCCCGGCGCTGGCGATGAGCACGCCGGAGGACCAGTCGATCCAGCAGTTGCCATAAGCATCATAGACCTGAAAGCCTTCAGCGTGGTCCCAGATCACCGGCGGCTGACCCTGCATGGAGGCCGGTTCCCAGCGGTGCAATTTTTCCAGCACGGGCAGGGACTCGGGCACGGGAAGGCCGGTGACGATCCGCCGGAAGCGGGTCTCCACGCGGGGGACGGGCTTTGGAGTCAACTCATAGGTTCGGGGCATCGTTGCCTATTTTATCGTGGGTGCTCGGGGCGGCGGCTTGGTTCTACAGGCGGAACCGCAGTTTCCAGACGCCCCACAGCGCTTCAAAGATGATGCGGGAGTCGATCTTGGATTTCCCGAGGTTCCTTTCGTAGAAGATGATCGGGACCTCCTCGATGCGGAAGCCCTTCCGCATGGCCCGGTAGGTCATTTCGATCTGGAACAGGTAGCCGTTCGAGAAGACCTCATCAAGGGGGATCGCCGCCAGCGTGCGCCGGCGCCAGCACTTGAAACCGCCGGTGGCGTCGGTCACCGGCATGCCGGTGACGGCGCGCGCGTAACGGTTGGCCGTCTTGCTGAGCAGGAGCCGCTTGAAATCCCAGTTGACGACGTTGATCCCGTGCAGGTAACGAGAGCCCAGCACCAGGTCGCAATCGCGAATGCGCGCGAGCATGGCAGGACGAAAACCTCGCCCGGGTGCCGGGCGGCCAGCCCATCGGCGAGCCGGCCGGTGCCGTCGGGCGAGTTGTCATCGACGACCAGCACATGCGTCCCGGGGACGGTGTGCCGCAGTTTGCTGACGAACGCTTCGATGTTTTCGCGCTCGTTGTAGGTTGGCGTGACGACGATAACGCTCATTCCGGGCGGGCCTGGAAACCCGGTGAAGATACAATCATATAATGCCGGCAGCCAGCCGGTCTCTGGTCCTGGGGCCTGCGGTAGAATCGGTGTTGGCTGCGAGCAGGCGGACGGGGCGGCGGCTCCCCCGGCAGGGCCGCCGGTTTGCGGCCTCGAGACCAGCTCTTCCAGATTCCGGATGGCGAAGCGTTCCAAGCGCAGGAGAATCATCGCCCGGCCGAAACCGCACCCGCGAAACCGGGCGGCGGCGAGCCCGAAAAACAGGGCCGTAGCGGCGGCCCCAGGCGGCGGTGAGCCGGACGCGGCGGCGTTCCCGGCGGGCAAGCGGGGCGACGCGTTCCCGTTTCCCGTAGTCGTGCTTTTGCTCGCCGCCACGGTGTGGGCGTCGCGGTACTGGCACTGCGCGGAGTTCGGCCTGTACGAGGATGATTTCGCGAGGGTGCTGGACGCGATGGAGTCGACCGGTTCCGGACTGCTGCACGGGATCTGGACCATGATTTCCCACTTTGAAGGCCAGGGGCGGCCGCTGCATCCGAGCTTCATTTACCTGTTCTCGTTTCTGGGAAACAAGCTGGCGGGGCTTGATGGCATCTACTGGGTGGCGTACTTGATTGTCGCCCTGAACGCCGTGCTGGTTTACACGCTGCTCAAGCGCGTGTTCCGGAGGCAGTTATTCGCATTCACCGGGGCGCTGGCCTACTGCGTCTTTCCGGCCGATACGACGCAAGCCTACCTGACGCTGGCCTTCGGCGGGCAGCCCTCGATCACCTTCTTCCTACTCGCGAGTCACGCTTACCTGTCGCGGCGGCGTATTCTCTCCTACCCGCTCATCCTGGGCTCGCTCGTCTGTTACGAGACCGTGTTTCCGGTGTTTCTGGCCGTCCCGCTGCTGGAGAAGAAGTGGGACCGGAGACTCGCCCGGCGGATGATCCGGCACGGTGCGGTGATGGCGGTGATGATCGGTGCCGCGGCGCTCGCGCGCAAAATGACCGGCGAAGGGTTCGTCGCGGCGCTGCATTGGCACACAGTGCTGACGCGACCGTTCCGCCAAATGCTGGTGGGACCGGTAACCAGTCTGTGGATGTTCTTCTACCGGCCGGCGCAAATGTTCCGGGAAAACCTGGACCAGTACTGGGAGGTCCTTTGCCTGGCGTTGCTGGCGTTCGCGGCGGTACTGTATCTGCTGCGGCTTCCCGTGAGATTGCGGGAATCCGCCCCCCCGAACCGGCCGGGGAAGCCGAAGGCGTTGCGCCGCGCGGCCGCAACGAACCGCCGGCTGGCGCGTCTCGCCATAGCCGGGTTGGCAATGCTTGCGCTGGCCTACCCGTTGACGTTCACTGTCCCGGCCGGCATCATCGACGGGCGGGATACCCGCGTCCACATGGCGGCGGCGCTCGGGGCGTCACTGCTGTGGGCCTGCCTGTCAACGGCGGTGATCTGCTACACGCGGTTCTCCCGCGCGAAACACCCGGCCAGGTGGGTGCTGGCGGCCCTGCTGGCGGGCCTGCTCGGGTTCGGCTGGACGGTGCAGCGCGACTACCGGGTCAGTTGGCGATATCAGCAGAGTTTCTTCTCCGACCTGCTCCGGCTCTGTCCCGACCTCCAGGATGGAACCGTCATCCTGGTGGAGGAGAGCGGGCTGCGAAACACAAGGCAGATTTCCTCCTGGGGCTGGTGTCTGCCGTACTTGCTCCGTTACGCGTTCCGGTTTCCGGGCGACTGGGAGACGCCGCCGCTGGTCTACGCGCTGCAGGGCAACTGGACCGGCGTGGTGAAAATAACGGGGAACTTACTGGAGGCAGTGAATCTGAAGGGCTGGTTTCTCGAGAAGATCCCCAACCCGAAATTCATCCTTCTGGAAGCGGACCACGGCCGGCTGGTTCGCCATCCGAACCCCCTGGTCATCGATGGCAAGCCGTATCCGCTCCAGGAGCCGGCGGTTCCGACGCTTTCCCGTTTCGAGCACCGCGTTCTTTACGACTACATCCTTCCACCGCCGGGCGTCGCGCCGGCAGCTTACATCCGGCGGTGAAGCAGCCGGTGCTCGGCGGCCGCGCGGGCGGGCCGATCAGTCCTTCGGATAGGGAGGATAGCGCCGCTGGTGCTTCTTGCGGCGCTGGTAGCTGCGGGCGAGTTCCAGAAAAACACCGACATCGAGGTCGAGGTCCGATTGCGCGCCGTCGAAGTAGAACGTGCGGATCGGCACGCCCCCCAGGTCGCGGCTCAAGCGCGGGTAAATGGCTTCGCTGACGATGCCGTTCATGCAGGTGAACGGGCTGATGTCAACGATGCCGTCCACGCCCATGCGGGTAAGACAGATGCTCTTGCCCATGTTGAGCACCATTTCCCCCAGCGCCCCGCTGACGGGCAGGTACGGCTCGGCGGCAGCGAGTATCTCCTTCATCGGCGGCTCTTCGTAGCCGATGAAGTCCTCCTGGAACAAATCGAGCAGAACGTGCTCATCCTTGCGCTGCACCCGCGTCCGGATCCAGGCCTTCAAGCTATCGAGAGAAAACCGCTTCCCTTCCAGCCTCAGCTTGCGAAACTGCTCCGAGTTGGTGTACCAGATCCACTCGGTGATGTCGGAGACCCAGCACTCGGCGCCGAATTCCTCCAGGCGGCGGACCAGGTCGTCGTTGGAAAAGGTGTTCAATCGGCAGAAGATCTCGCCCACCACGCCGATCAAGGGCACCGACGGGTCGCGGCGGCCGCGAATGGCCCGGAACTTTTTCCGGCACCGCAGCATGGCTTCCCGGAGCGCCTCGAGCTGGGGTTCCGGCTCCACCGGGCTGGATTCAATGGTGCGGCAGAGATCGTCAAGACAGCTTTCGTAAACGCGGTCCGCCTCTCCTTTCTGGTATTCGTGCGGACGGTACATCAGCAGGAGCTTCTGCAAGATGTCACCGGCTACCAGCGCCCGCCAGCCGGTACGGAAAAAAGGCGCCGCCAGTTCCCCGAGGCCCTCATAGCCGTTCTCGCTCGACGGTGACAGGATCTGGGTGTGGCGAAAGCCGTTGGCATCGAGAATCTGGCGCAGGTACGGGGCGTATTGGCCGAAGCGGCACGGGCCGTCGGAAGTCGGCATGAAGAACACCAGCCGGTCCGGCTCCGCGTCAGGCTCCTGGAGGGCGCGCATGAAGTCGCCGATGGTAACCTTGGCGGGGTAACACTCATCGCCAGAGGTATACGACGCTCCCAGCTCGCGGGTCCGGTCATCGGAAGGAGGCGTCGGCTCGGCATCCACACCCAGCACCCGGAACCCGGCGGCGAACAAGCGGGCGCTACCCGCCGCCATCGGAGGAATCAAGACCTTCTTGCCGATCAGTGGATGGTCGCCGCCATGATTTTGGACTGTTCGAGTTTCCGTTCCGGGCTGTAGCATCGCAGAATTCCCTTACTGTCGAGGTAGGCCTCGCAGCGGGTCATGTAACCGGCATCGTTGCCATGACCGTCGAACTGCAGGACCAGCAGCGGCACGCCCGCCGCTTTTCGGGCAAAGTACTTGATGTAGGAGTCCGGCCCGCACTTGAAGTTGGTGATATAGATCACGTGCAAGTTCGGGCGCACCGCCGCCAGCCGGGCCGCCTCGAGAATCTTTCGCCCCCAAGCCCAATACATGTTGGGGTGGAGTTTATCCACCAGTTCCGTGCCAGTGACCAGAAAATCGAGCGGGATTACATTGGCGCCGTAATAACGGCGCAGCTTTCGCGGGATATCGCAATTTACGTCGCGGTCATAAAGGTTGTACGTCCGGCCGAGCAGGACCAGCCCCGGCTCCCCAGTCTCTTCCAGCTTCGCCAGCGCCCGCTTGCCGGCCTCGAACAGGCGCTGCTCGAACTCGCGCTGGGCGGTGAATGCCGCATCCACGGCGCGATCGCTCACCCTCCTTCTCACGCCGAGCTTCTGCGCCATCTCCGCCAGCTCCCGCCGGATCTGCTCCCGACCGAGCTGGAAATGGAGCGAGGGCGAGAGAAACTTCCCCCGGTATTGCTCGAACGCCGGCACGGAACGGAGCACGTAGGGCAGCGTCTGGTTCCACGGGCAATAATGGGACTCCCGCACCAACTGGGAGCCCGCCTCCGCATTCAACACATTGGGCACAAAAACATAGTCCACGCCCAGCTCGAACAAGGCGTCCACGTGCCCGTGGGCCACCTGGATCGGGTAACAAGGCTGGGCCAGAGCCAGTTCCACGCCCCGGGCCGAGATCCTGGCATCGGTCTGCCGCGACAGCACCGGATTCACCCCGATCCCGGTGAAGTAACGGTGCCAGAAGGGGTAGCGTTCGAACATCGACAACGTGCGGGGGATGCCGACATTGAGCCGGTCCCGGCGAACCGTGACCTTCCGGGCGGTGAACGATTCGCCGGTAACCTCCTCCAGTGCCTTTTCCCGGAAAGCGATCAGATCCTCGATCACCGGTTGCCGTCCGCTCTTGGAAGCCTTCCGGTACTTGTCAGAGCACTTATCGCCCCAGTAGCTTTTCTGGCCCTCGATGGTGAATTCCTTGATCTCGCAATGGTTCGAACACCCTTTGCAAACGAACTCGCGGGTGCGGATCTCCAGCCGGGTCAGGTCGTAACCGCGAAACCGCGTCTTCTGCCGGGTCGCCTCGTACCATTGCCGGGCGATCAGCGCCATACCGATCGCGCCCATGACACCGTTGTGCGGGGGTACGGTGATCTTCTTGCCGAGCAAGCCGGCGAAGGCGGCGGCCACGGCGTCGTTGTAGGCCGTGCCGCCCTGGAAATAGATCACATCGCCGATGCGCCGGCCGCGCACGACGCGATTCAGGTAGTTCAGCGCGATCGAATAGGCCAGCCCGGCGAGCAGGTCCGGCACCGTGTCGCCCTTGAGCATCATCGAGGTGACATCGCGCTCCATGAACACCGTGCACCGCTCGCCCAACCGCGACGGTGACGGGGCCGCCAGCGCCAGGCGGGCGAATTCGCCTTTGATGCTGATGCCCAGCTTGTCGGCCTGCTCTTCCAGAAAGGAGCCGGTGCCGGCCGCGCAGGCTTCATTCATGGCGAAGTCCACCACCACTCCGTTTTCGATCGCGATGAACTTGGAGTCCTGACCGCCGATCTCGAAAATCGTGTCCACCAGTTCGCCGCCGAGGGTGGTGCTGATATGGACAGCTCCGGTCTTGTGGGCAGTGATTTCGTCGTTCACCGTATCAGCGCCCACGAACTCGGCGATCAGCTCCCGGCCGGAGCCGGTGGTGCCGACGCCCAGGATTTCCAGCCGGTGCCCCCATTTCTCCTGGATTTCGGTCAGACCGGCCTGGACGGCGTCGATCGGACGGCCGGCCGTACGGAGATAGATCTCATGAATCACCCGCGAAGACGTATCCATGGCGACCAGATTGGTGGACACCGAGCCGACGTCGATTCCCAGGTAGGCGGGGATCGGCCCGTCGCCGGGGGGCGGCTGGTACGGGCTAACCTGTTCCCGCAGCAGGACCACGTTGCTCATCGACAGGGGCGTGGTGTCGACCGGCGGCCGCACGGATTCATGCTGGCGCAACTGGTGGATGTCGCGGAAGCTTCGTTTCCGCGTCTCCTGGGCCTCGAGGATGGCGGTTCCGATGGCGCCGCACCAAGCATAGGTCTCGGGCACGAGCAGGTCTTCTTCGGCCAGTCCGAAAGCTTCCCGCAAAGCCCGCCGGACTCCAGTATTGCGCGAAACGGCGCCGATCAGCGCCACGGGCCGCTTCACCGGCCGGCCCCGGACGATACTGCTCTTGAAGTTCCGGGCCACCGCGTCGCAAAGGCCCCGCAGAATCTCGGCCGGTGTGTAGCCCTTCTGCTGGGCATGGATCATGTCGGTCTTGGCGAAGACCGAGCAGCGGCCCGCAATGCGCGCGGCCGTCTTCGCGCTGCCGGCGACCGCGCCGATCTCCTCCACCGAGTAGCCGAGCCGTTGGGCCTGCTGGTCGAGAAACGAGCCGGTGCCGGCGGCGCACTCCCCGCTGCGGTCATAGTCCACAATCGAGATCTCACCGCTTTCGGCATCCTGCTCGAGCCGGATGTATTTCGAGCTTTCCCCGCCGATCTCGAATACCGTGCGGACCTGCGGGTAGAAACCGGCGAACATGCGCGCGATGGCTTTGAACTCGTTCTCGAAGTAAATACCGAGAATCTTCGCGATCGTGCGGCTGCCCGAGCCGGTCACCCGGATTCCCTCGATCCGCCGCTCGGGAACGGATTCGTAGAACTCCTGGAGCAGGTCGTAGGTGGACTGAATAGGACTCCCCGCCATGCGCCGGTACTCGGAGAGCACCAGGGGCCACGTCTCCCCGTCCGGCCGCCGCCAGTCGAGCAGGGAGAAAGCAGCATTAGCGGCGCATAGCGCCTCCAGCTCCGCCCGGTCCTGCGGCCTTCCCAGTGCGGCGAGCTTCAGGCTGATCGCCCCGATATCCAGGCCAATGTTGATGCCCATCTCTACCACTATCAATCATACAGAAGCGCGCGCGTTTCGCACGCCGGAAGAGCCGAACGGCGTGATTTGCCAGCGTAATGGTGACTGGAAGGGGCTGAACGGTGGTGGCGCCGCCCGCAGCCAGCGAGAGGGCCGCCGCAGGCTCACCAGCCGGTTGTTATCAATCAATTAGCCTGTGCCGATCTTGCCGGACGGCCCATACCCCGTACCGGAAACGGCGGAGAAATGGGGACAGGTGGACTTACCCGGCCGAGGCGGGGTGTTTGGCGTGGTCTTCCAGGGGCAGGCCACACTCGCAGCAGTCACTGCAGCGATGGCAGCGGTCGCACAGATGGTTGTCGCAGGCGTCGTGAGTGCAATAGACGCAGATACGGGTGGACGGCTCTCCGCAGATGTGACATGAAAACACGGCCGGCTCGGTCATTGCCGGGGCCCCCTCGCCGGGGAAGGCTTGGCCGGCTGGCGGATCAATTCGCTTCGGCATCGCTGCGCCTCCTGGTTGGCGATCTTGCATTCGGCTTCTTTCGCCGCTACCAGCTCCACCAGGTAATCCCGCAACTGCTGGGTGTACTTCGCGTTCTCGTTTATCAAATCCTGGATCAGGTCCGCCACGGCGGGATTCTGGTACCGCCGCACCGCATCCACCATGGATTCGGCCATTGCCTCCACACTCTGGAGCCGCAAGTATGTTTCCAGGGCCTTCGTCATGCGGTCCGGCTCCGCCGAAAGCTCTCCGGCGGTCCGATCAAGGTAACCGATTTGTTTCCGCAACTGTTCCAACTGCTTGACATAAGCTTCCGGCGCGCCGCGAGCCACCCATTCGGCCGGATGGAGCTGAGCCAGCAGCGGCTCGATGCGCCGGGTCTGGGCAGTAAGCCCGGCCAGCATGTCGCGGACGTCCCATTCCGGGGGGAGCCCCGGGGACTGCGCCGGGAAACACCAGGGCGCCAGGAGGGAAACGGCCAGCGCGGAGAAAGCGGCGAATGCAGGCTTCATCTTCAAACCATCCAAACCGATAGTTTCGCACGCTGGGGGCGGTTACCGCTTCCGAGCATGCCCGGCGGAGTTCAGCCGCCGGGTGGAGGAGGCGGGGGTACCGGAGGGGCAGTGGGCGCCGAGCCGCCCGAGTCAGGCGCGGTGGGCGGGGGCGGGACCGGGGGCGCGCCGCCGGTGTCGCCGGGCAATGGAGGGCCGCCGCCGGTGCCCGGCGGCACGGGGATACCGGAGCCGGTCGCGGCCGGTTGATGGATCAGGATGGTGTAGACGGCTTCCGCGGAGGCGCGCAGGATCCTCTGGATCACCGCGCCCTTGTCGAAGGTTTGTCGCGCCAGCGGCACATTCTTGTACACGCGGATATACTGTCCCGCGCCCACCAGCCGGGACTTGCTTTCCCCGATCAGCCGGTGGCGGACATCGACCTGGCCTTCCTCCACCGAAACGAGCGTGGTGTCCTCGTCGTCCTCGATGACGACGTCGAACACGGTACCGCGCACCGAGATCACTGCGGTGGGGGTGAACACGCGATTCGGATTCGGCTGACCGCCGAATTTCTGAATGAAGACCTTCACCCGCCCGAGCCAGAGGTCGAGCAGGTCCCGCCAGTCGCCCGGGTTATTCCGGAACGTCACCCGGGAGTTCGGGAACACCTGAAAGGTGCTGCCGTCGGAAAGCTGGAACACGGCAAAACCGTCCGGGCCGGTGAGGATCACCTGCCGCCGCTGGACGGCGTCACCCACCTGAAGCGCCCAAGGGTAAGAATCCCGCAAAACGGAAACCTGGCCGGTAAGCGAGATCACCCTGGCAGCGCCCAACTCCGCCGGCGCCGGCGTCAAGGCGGGACGGAAAGGAAGGTTCTGGCCGGCGCACATCCCCGCCGTCACGACAGCGGTCAGCCATCCGAGCAGCCGAATTCCCGGCCCACGGCTCATACGCAGACTACCTTCCCCTATATCGGTCTCGCGGGTCCGATACTGCACCCGCCAGATTCATAGTCTACCATCAAAGTTGCTCAGCAAAACAAGGGCCGAACAAAAAAGTTCCGGCGAAGCGGCATCATATCAACATTTTTCGGCCGTTGGCGCCGATAGATCAAGAGGAACTAAGGATAAAATGGACTCGTAGGATGTGTCGATCCTCCACACCACGGCTTTTGGGCCGGCCAGGCACGCTGGTGGCGGTTTGCCTGGCGGCCGTTACAGCCGCCGCGGCGCAGCCTGCCGCGCGTGATCTCGCCGCGGGCGCCGAATGGCGTCAAATCGGCAACACCGCGGTCGAGCTTTCACTGGCCTCGCTGGCAACGGGCGCAGTGGACCGGGTCTGGTACTCCGAGAGCGGAGACGAGCTTTTCGCGCTGGCCCGCTCCGGGAAGGTGTTCCTCACGCGGGACTTTGAAACCTGGGCCGAGACCGCCCCCGGGGAATTCGAGCCGCCCCCGGAGCGGCCGCCGGATGCATGGCCGGGCTTGCGGTTGCCGGAGCCGGGAGCGAAGCTGAGCGTGGCGCCGGGTGCGGCCGGCACCGTGTATGCGCTGGGCCGGGCCGTCTATCGCTCCGAGGACGGAGGATTGAATTGGACGAACCTGACCGATTACCAGCGGCGGTCCATCCTGGGAGGCGGTTTGACGGATCTGGCGGTCTCGCCGCGAAACGAGCGGGAGATCGTCGTCGCCGGCCGTTACGGAGTCTGGCGGTCGCTGGATGGAGGTTTGTCCTGGAGCGGGTTGAACGAGTCCCTGCCGAATCTGCCCGTGCGCCGGCTGGTGGCCCTGCCGGAACGGGGAAGGGGCACGCGGGTGCTGCTGGACCAGATCGGCGAAGCGGAGTGGCCGCCCGGGGAAAGAAGCGCCTGGCGGCCGGTTGCCGATGACGACCTGGCGGAGGAAGTCCGCCTGCGGCGGGATCTGAGCGCGGCGCTCGGCGCGCCAATCCTGGCCGTGGCCGCCGCCGGCGATTACGTCTACGCCGGCAGTGGGGAACAAGGACGGCTCTGGGCCTCCAGTGACGGCGGCCGGTCCTGGCGTCCCTTCACGGTGGCCGGCGGCGGGCCGGTGGAGCGCATTTTCGTTCTCCCCGGCGAGCCGCGGGTGGCGCTGGCGGCCCTCGGAGCCAGCCCGGGGCCCGGCCCGGGGGCTCATGTGGTGCGCACCACCAACGGAGGAATTTTCTGGGACGATCTGACGGCGAATCTTCCCGATGCGCCCGCCCACGGAATCACGGCGGACGCGGCCACCGGGAGCGTATACGTGGCCACCGGCGCGGGGGCGTTCTTCACCGTGGCCGACTTGCGGAGCGCCGGGCCGGCGACGGAGTGGGTGCGGTTGGGCGCCAGCTTCGGCGGCGAGCCGGTTCGCGATGTGCGGCTGGATGTGGAGGGCAACCAGCTCTACCTGGCCGTCGAAGGCCGGGGGGTCTTCGCCACCACCGCGCCGCACCGGCGCCTGGTTCCCGCGGTGGTCAGTGCCGCGGACCTTCGCGCGCGGGGCGCTGCGCCCGGGGTGCTGCTCAGCGTTCTCGGCGCCAAGGTGAACTCGGCTTGGGCAGGACAGCGGCAGGTCCCGATTCTCGCGGCTGGCGACCGGGAGTCCCAGATCCAGGTCCCGTTCGAGGTGAGCGGCTCATCGTTAATGCTCGCCTTCTCGACCGCCGGCGCGGGCGCGGCGCTGCGGCGTTTCTCGGTGGGGCTGCCGCTGGCGGACTCTGCTCCCGCGATCTTTGTGGACCGCGATGGCACTCCGATGATCCTGGACGCCGCAAGCGGGATCCTGCTGGATGCGATGAGACCGGCGCATTCCGGCTCGCGGATTCAGATTCTGGCCACTGGCCTGGGGCGTGTCAGCCCGGAGTGGCCGACCGGTCTGCCCGCCCCGCTGGAGCATCCGCCGAAGGTCGTGGCCCCGGTGCGCGTGTTCCTGGACCGGATGCCGCTCGCCGCCGCCCGGGCAACGTTGGCGCCGGGCTACGTGGGCTTCTACCTGGTAGAGGTGGATCTGCCGGAGATCGTCAACTACGGCCCGGCGGAGCTGTACCTTGAAGTCGGCGGCCGGGCGAGCAACCGCACCCGTTTGTACCTGGAGCCGTAGCAACCGGTGTCGCGATGGCCGCTGGCACGGAGCACACCCGAGAATATGACCGCACCGGAACTGGGGCGGTGCGGCGCCGGCCCAGCTTTGGAACCGCGGCCGGGCGCTGAGCGGTTGGGCGGGCCGGCAGTGGTGCTATAACCTACTAGTGATGAGGGACTTAAACCAATGAAGCGAAGAGAGGCTCTGCTTCTGCTCCTTCCGCTGGGCTTGTTCGCCGCGCAGGAGCCGCCCGGACCGGAGAAACTCGCCCCGTACTATCCGACTCCGCGGATCGTGGTGGAGAAGATGCTCAAGTTGGGCGGACTCCGGCCCGGGGAAACGATGTTTGACCTCGGCAGCGGCGATGGGCGCGTCGTCATCATGGCCGCCCGGGAGTTCAAAGCGAAGGCCATCGGGGTGGAGCTGGACACCGACCTGTATAACCAGAGCATGGCCCGGATCCGGAAACTCGGTTTGCAGGACCGGGCCCGTATCATCCATGGGGATATTTTGAAACAGGATTACAGCTCGGCGGACCTCGTCACCGTTTACCTGCTGCCCAGCTCGAACGACAAGGTCCAGCCGTTGCTGGAAACACAGCTCAAGAAAGGGGCGCGCGTGGTCTCGCACGATTTCGAGTTCTCCGGCTGGACACCGGACGAGGTGGAGCAGATCGAGGACGACGGCGAGGGCCGCAGCCATACCCTGTACCTGTACCGGCGCTGACGGCCTGCCGCGGCTGCGGGGCGGCGCTGCGGGCGCCGGGAAACGGAGGAAGCCGTCTTGATCGACGAGTACATTCTGGTGCCGCAAGGATGGCGGCGTGCGTTGACCGCGGCCAGGGTGGCTCTGGCGATCGCTTGCCTGGTGATCGAGTTCTTCCCGGCGGTCCCTTCCAGCCTCCTGATCCGCCTGCTGCTGGTCGTATTCCTGGCTTACAGCGTGCTGGCCTTTTCGTGGCGCAACCGGCGGCAAGCTGCTTACGGGCTGCTCAGCCTGGTCCTGGATTCGGTCTTCTTCCTGATCTGTGCCGGTATCGGCTCGGGCTATGCCGCCTGGCTGTGCGGCTTTTTCTTCTTGTACCTGCTCGCGGCCGCAACGCTGCTGCACTCCTGGCGGCAGGTGCTGGGAGTGACGCTGGCGCTGCCACCGTTGTTTTGCCTGGTGCGTCCGGCCGACGCCGCGCGCCTGCTTCCCGCCTTCGCCCTGGCCGGCGCGCTGGCGCTGATCTGGTCGCGCCAGAAACACCTGCTGGTGGAGCGCCTGCTCAGTGCTTCCCGGCAGGCGGTGCTGTTCCGCTCGGAATCGGAGAAGGCCCGCCAGGCGGAAAGGGAGAGAATCGCCGCTGATTTTCACGATGGCCCGCAGCAAAGCTTCATCAGCCTCCAGATGCGCCTGGAAGTGCTGCGGCGTCTTCTGGAGCAGGATCCCGAGGCGGCCCGGCGCGAGCTGGCCGAACTGCAGGAACTGACCCGGGCCCAGGTGGCCGAGATCCGCTCCTTCGTCCGGGCGATGCGGCCCATCGAGGTGGACGGCGCCGGCCTCGCGGCCGCGCTGAGCCGCCTGGTGGATACGTTCGAAAAAGACTCCAGGATCTCGGCGGCCTTCCTCGGCAGCGGCCAGGTCCAGGTGGAAGACCCGGACGTGGCCCGGGAGCTGGTGCAGATCGTGCGGGAGGCGTTGCATAATACGCAAAAACATTCCGGGGCTTCCCGGGTAGCCGTCGGGCTGGAGAAAGCGAACGGGCAGATCGAGATCACCGTGCAGGACGACGGATCCGGCTTCGAGTTCGCGGGCAAGTACAGCCTGGAGGAGCTGGACCTGCTGCGGCTCGGACCGGAGAGCATCAAGCGGCGGGTCCGCAGTCTCGGCGGAGATCTGACGCTGGAGTCGCGGCCCGGTTTCGGCGCCGGTCTGAAAATCCGGATTCCGTTATGAACACCCGGCCGTTACTGGCGCTCGGCGCCGGCGCCCTGCTCGCCGCTTGCGGGCGTTACGCCGACTTCACGCTGCCGCCGCTACCGGCGAAAGCGACGCCGCCGCCGCTCGAATGGCAGGTCCGGCCCGATCCGGTCCTCGGCCCGGGCAAGGCTGGGGAATGGGACTCGGTGGACGTGTTGAACCCCATGGTGGTGCGGCGGGGTGCGCTCTACTTCAATTTCTACTCAGGCTATGATGGCCGCACCTGGCGCACTGGACTGGCCACCTCGCGCGACGGCGTGCGCTGGACGAAGCAAGGCCAAGTTCTCGAGCCGGAGACCGGGAGCTGGGAAGGCGGCTACATCGCCGCCAACGGCGCGGCTCTGCTGGTGGGGGACGAGTTCTTCTATTGGTACCAGGCCGGCGAGCCGCCGCGGATCGGGCTGGCGCGCAGCCGGGACGGGCGTCGCTGGCGCCGGCATCCGCGGCCCGTCCTGGAGACAGGCCCGCGGGGCAGTTGGGACGAACGGGGAGTGGCGGATCCGTGGGTTCTGCGGGCCGGGGGCAAGTTCTACCTGTATTACCTGGGGCAGGACCGGGCTCGCCGGCAGCGCCTGGGAGTGGCGGTCTCCGATGACGGTGTGCGGTGGTGGAAGCTGCGGACGAACCCTGTCCTCGAGCTGGGAGCGGCGGGAGCTTTTGACGAAGCGGGGCTGGGCGAACCGGCCGTCTGGGCCTGGCGCGGCCGGTACTGGATGCTCTACACCGGCCGGGATCGCAACGAGCACCGGAGGCTGGGCCTGGCCCTCTCGCCGGACGGCGTTCACTGGGAGCGGGCGGACCCCTCGACCGTGCTCGCCGGCGAGCGCGACTGGGACTCGAAAGTGATCTGTGATCCTTCCGTCGAGGCGAGAAACGGTGAGGTGCGCGTCTGGTTCGGCGGCGGGAACCGGGCGCACCCGGCTGAGAATATCAACGGGCGGATCGGCCTGGCCACTTTGCGCCGGGCGAGTGATAATCTGGCGGAGTGAGAATCGGGATCACCTGTTACCCTACCTTCGGCGGCAGCGGCATCGTGGCTACCGAACTCGGCCTGGAACTTGCGCTCCGGGGACACGAGGTTCACTTCATCAGCTACGCGAACCCAATCCGGCTGGATCCGGAAGTGGAGCGCGTCCACTATCACGAGGTGGAGGTGAGCTCTTACCCGCTGTTCGAATTTCCGCCGTATACGCTCGCGCTGGCCTCCCAGATGGCCGAGGTCGCCGAGCGCTACCGTCTGGACCTGCTGCACGTGCATTACGCCGTCCCCCACTCCATCTCCGCGCTGCTCGCCCAGCAGATGAGCGCGCCGCGCCGGCGGTTGCCTTTCGTCACCACGCTGCATGGGACCGATATCACCCTGGTGGGCGCGCATGGCGCTTACTTCCCGATCACGAAGTTCTCCATCGAGAAGTCCGATGGCGTAACCGCCGTGAGCGAGTACTTGAAACGGAGGACCATCGAAGTTTTCGGGGTTGAAAATGAGATTCGCGTAGTCCCCAACTTCGTCGACTGTGAGATCTACAAGCCGGCCGCGGACCCTTCCCGCGGCAAGAAGCGCCTGCTCCACGTCTCCAATTTCCGGCCGGTCAAGCGCCCGCTGGACTGTGTCCGCATCCTGGCCCGGGTTCGCGAGACGGTAGACGCCGAGCTGGTGATGATCGGCGACGGCCCGGAGCGGTGGGCGGCGGAAACGCTGGCCGGCGAGCTGCGCGTAAGTGAGCACGTGAAGTTCCTTGGCAAGCAGAACCACGTCGAACGGCTGATCCCCCATGCCGACGTGTTGCTGCTGCCCAGCCAATTGGAGTCGTTCGGGCTGGCGGCGCTGGAAGCCATGGCCTGCGGGGTTCCGCCGGTGGCCACCGCCGTCGGCGGTCTCCCCGAAGTGATCACTCACGGCGTCGACGGCTTTCTGGAAAAACCCGGGGACACAAACGGGCAGGCCGCCCGGGTGACGGCGCTGCTTACCGATCCCGCGCTTCACGCCAGAGTCGCCGCGGCCGCCCGGCAAACCGCCGCAACCCGGTTTTCCAGCTCACTGATCATTCCCGTCTACGAGCGCTACTACGAGGAAATCTGCTCGGGACAGGCTGCGGCCCGGTGACGCACCGGCCGGGCCCTCGCCGGATCGGAACTTTTCCTCCGCGGTGGTGTCCAATTGAACAGGGGACCACGAGATCCCCTGCCGTTTGCGGTTACAATTAGGGTATAGAGGCACGTGGTGGCCGAGACAACCCTAAGTTTTGACTTCGATTCCTGGAAACAGGCGGGCGATGAAGCCGACAATGTCGCGCCGGCCCGGGAACGGGGATTGATCCAGGACCTTCAAGAAGGGGACGGGGCAGCGTACGAGACGCTGATCAGCCAGTACCAGCAGCCGGTCTATAACTTGGTCTGCCGGCTGATGGACAACCCCGGCGATGCGAGCGACGTTGTTCAGGAGGTGTTTCTGAAGGTTTTCCGGCACATCGGCTCGTTCCGCGGACAGAGCAGCTTGAAGACATGGATTTACCGCATTGCGGTAAACGAGGCTCACAATCACTTGCGCTGGTTCAGCCGCCATCGCAAGCGCGAGGTGCGCCTGGAACAGGAAGACGGGGCCGGGGGCAGGAACTATTCGAACACGCTGCCGGACCCGGGGCGCTCTCCGTTCGAAATCACGGCCGGAGCGGAAACGATGGATCTGATTGGCAGGTCGCTCGCCCGGTTGAAACCGATTTTCCGGGATGCCGTGGTTCTCCGCGACGTGGAAGACTTGAGCTACGAAGAGATCGCGGAGATTCTGCAGGTATCGCTAGGAACGGTGAAGTCCAGGATCTTGCGAGGCCGGGAGGCCTTGCGGAAAGAGCTTGCCGGCCGGCTGGAGGAAGACAGGGCGATCCGGTGGACGCCCCAGCCGGCTGAACAGGACTGAAGGTGGCTCCGAATGAAGTGCCGAACCGTCATTGACGTGCTCTCCTCTTCGGTGGACAAGCGTGTCTCGGGAACGGAACTGAGGGAACTGGAAGCTCACCTCAGCGAGTGCCCGGCATGCGCTCTGCGGTTCCATCAACTGCGGACATTACGAACCAGCTTGCGATCACTTCCCGTGCTCACGCCGCCCCGGGAATTGACGACCCGGCTGCGGGTGATTGCGTCACAAGAAAGGGCGCGTCACCGGCGGCACGCCAGCGTGAAAGCCCTGCTGCGTTATTGGGACGAGGCGGCGCGGGTGTGGATTCATAACATGATGCGGCCGCTGGCGTTGCCCTTCGCCGGTGGGTTACTCTCGGCGGTTGTCCTGTTCAGCATGATCGCGCCCATGTACGGCAATCAGGACCGGCACAATATCCGCGACGTTCCCACGATGCTTACCACCGCGGCGGCGTTGAAGAGTTCGACGGCCTCGTTCGGCATCTTTGACCAGGACATTGTCGTCGACGTGCTGGTTGACGGGCACGGCCGGATGTTGGACTATTCGGTCCCGCCGGGACAGGTGTGGCAACTCGACCCGGAACTGAGGCGGAGCGTGGAGAACGCCTTGCTATGCACGCAGTTCACGCCGGCGACGATGTTTGGGGTGCCGAAATCAGGCCGGCTGCGGATCAGCTTCCGCGGAAACCGGGTCGAGGTCAAGGGCTGACCTGATCCGTGGGGCAAAAGCTAGGGCAACATTTCCTCATTCGGGAATCCATCCTGCGCCGGATCGCGGCGGCGGTGTGTCCGGAGCCGGGCGGCACGGTCATTGAAATCGGGCCGGGGCGGGGCGCACTGACCCGGTGGCTGCTGGAACGCGCCGACCGCGTGGTGGCCATTGAACTGGACGCGGGCCTGGCCGAGTACCTCCGGAAACGGCTTCCGAACCGGCCGAAGCTGGAAATCGTCCACGCCGATGTGCTGAACACCGACCTTTCCCAATGGGGGCCGGCGGCCGTGGCGGGCAACCTCCCCTACTACATCACCTCCCCGATCCTGGAAAAGATCCTCCGGCTGGGAAACCAGCTCCGGTCCTCGGTGGTCCTGGTGCAGCGGGAGGTGGCCGCGCGTCTGACGGCGCAGCCCGGCAGCCGGGATTACGGTTTTCTGACCGTCGCGGCCAACACGTTTGCCCACCCTGAACTGCTGTTCCCCGTACCCGCGGCGGCGTTTCGCCCGGCGCCCAAGGTGGAATCGGCCGCCGTGCGCCTGACGCCGCATCCGGCCGCGCCGGCCGATCCCGAGGCGTTCCTTCGCTTCGTGGGGCATTGTTTCCGGCACAAGCGGAAGACGTTGCGCAACAACCTCGCCGGCCTGTATCCGGCGGCCATCGTGGACCGGCTCCCGGAGGCCTCGCTCCGCGCCGAGCAGCTCTCGCTGGACCGCTTCCTGGCCCTGTTCGAAAAGACCGGAGCCGCACACCGGGAAAGCAACGCCCTCGCCGATTAGCGGGGCCGGACCGCGTTTCCTCCCCCGGCGATGCCACGCTGGCCGGAAAGGCTGTGACCCGGCCGGGGAAGCAGCCGGCGGTCCCTTTTTTCTTCATGGTGATATCGTGGAGACATGGGTGGTGGTTCTCCGGTACCGATCATCGGCGAGAGCGCAGGGGGGAGTCTGAGCATGGGCTTAGGGGCCGCGCCGCGGATCACGTCGCTGCTGATCAAGCCCGCTTCGGCGCTGTGCAACCTGGACTGCGCGTACTGCTTTTACTTGGACCGGGAGACGGATCCTTACGCGGCATTGACGGAGCGGAAGATGCCGGAGGCGACGCTGGAGCGGCTGGTGGATACGTACCTGTTTTATTCCTATCCGAATTCAGTGTTCGCCTTTCAAGGCGGCGAGCCGACGCTGTGCGGACTGCCGTTCTTCGAAAAACTGGTGCAGTTGCAGAAGCAACACGGGCGCGACGGGCAGAACGTCAGCAACGCGCTGCAGACCAACGGAATTCTCATCGACGATGACTGGGCGCAACTGTTCCACGAATACAACTGGCTCATTGGACTTTCCCTGGACGGGCCGCAGGAGATTCATGACCACTACCGCTTCGACAAGGGCGGCCGGGGAACCTGGAAGCAGGTGATGCGGGCGCTGGAGATCTTTCAGAAGAACAAGGTGGAGTTCAACATCCTGTGCGTGCTGAGCCAGGTGAACGTGGACAAGCCGAAGCAGCTCCACGAGTTCTTCAAGGGCCTGGGCGTGGACAACGTTCAGTACATTCCCTTGTCGGAGTTTTACCCAGACGGCAGACCGATGCCCTTCACCATCACGCCGGAGCAGTACGGCCGTTTCCTGTGCGAGATGTTCGACCTGTGGTGGGATGACCGCCGCAAGTTCCGCATCCGGTTCTTCGATAACCTGGCCGAGGCGCTGGCCGGCATGAAGCCGGGCAGTTGCACGATGCACGAGACCTGCGACAGCTACGTGGTGGTGGAATACAACGGTGATGTCTACCCGTGCGATTTCTTCGTCGAGGAGCGCTGGAAGCTGGGCAACATCATGGTGGACTCCTGGCCGGAAATCGCGCGTAAGAAGCGCCGCCTCCAGTTTGCCAGCAACAAGACGCTGCCGCGGCCGGAATGCCAGAACTGCGAATGGCTCTCCATCTGCCGGCAGGGGTGTCCGAAATTCCGGTACGCGCGGTACCGCCGCTTTGAGGACCTGGACTATTTTTGCCAGTCCTACAAGATGATTTACAGCAAGTGCGTCGGCCCGCTCCGCAAAGAGGTCGAGAAGCTGGTGGCCCGCCAGGGCGGCACGGCGTGTGCCTGCGCGCGGCCGGGAACCTGATCCGAATCCGGGCGGACTCGCCGTCTACGCGGCCCCGGGCAGCTCCGGGTCCGTCCCGGCCCGTTCCACACGCACCCTGGCGATGCGGTTCCGTTCCATTTCGAGCACCGTGAAACGGTACCCCCCATTCTCCACCGTGTCGCCGGCGCTCGGGATGCGGCCCAGCCGGTAGAGCAGGAATCCGGCCAGCGTCTCGAATCCCGCGTCCACGGGGATCTCGATGCCGTATTGGGTTTCCAGATCCCGGATGTTGATCGTCCCTTCCAGCTCCAGAACCGCCGACGGGCGGGCGGCGGGCGGGTGGACGTCATGCTCGTCCTCGATCTCCCCGAATATCTGCTCGATCACGTCCTCCAGCGTGACCAGGCCGACCACCGTGCCGAACTCATCCACCACGATCGCCATCAGCACACGTTTCCGCCGGAAATCGTCCACCAGTTGGTTCAAGGGCTTCGTCTCCGGGACCACGAACGGTTTGCTCATCAACAGGCGCAGGTCAAACTTGCCAACCGGCTGGCGGCGCTGGGTAGCGAGCCGCCGCTGGTGCCAGACTGACAGGATGTCCTTGTAATGGACGATGCCCACGATGTGCTCGGGCTCGCCTCTGTAAATCGGAATGCGGGAAAAATGCGACCTTTGGAAGAGTTCGAGAAGATCGTCCAGCGTGGCATCGGCGGGAGCCGAGACAATTTCGCTGCGGGGCACCATGATTTCCCGAACCAGGTAATCCTGTAGCTCCAGCAGGCGCTGGATGGCCTTTCCTTCAAACGACTCCAAATGCCCGTAGCGGTGGCTGGCGGCGATAATGAATTTCAGTTCCTCGGCCGAGTGCCCTCCGCCCCGTTGCTTGCCCTTCAGGCCCAGGGCGCGCGAGACAGCCGAAGCCGAGTGTTCCGCCACCCACACGAACGGCGCCGCGGCCCGGTAGAACAGCAGCAGCGCCGGAGCCACGATGACGGCCACGCGGTCAGCCTTCTCGATGGCAAGGTTTTTGGGCACCACCTCGCCCAGCACCACGTGAGCGTAGCTCATCAGCAGGAAGGCGGTGACGAAGCTCACCCCGTGCAGCGGCCCGGCGGTGGCGCCGGTGACCAGGGGCCCGAGCAGGCGTTCAAACAACGCATACAGCGTGCTCTCTCCGGCCCAGCCCAGGCCGAGACTGGCGAGCGTGACGCCGACCTGTACCACCGACAGCAGCCGCTCAGGGTTAGAAAGCAAGTGCAGCGCCGCCTTGGCGCCCGTCTGCCCCTCGGCGGCCATTTGCTTGAGCCGCGACTGCCGGACCGACACCAGCGCCACCTCCGCGGCCGCGAAAAACCCGTTCAGCAGCAGGACAACCACCAGCAGCACAAAGCGGTAACCGAAGTACGTATCGCTCATCGCCGACCTACCGCGCCGCCGCGCATCTTCTTGCCGGGCCTCGGCGGCACGGACCGCACCGCGCAGCCGCCAGGGCGGTGTTCGTTACAATTCTTGTGAGTGTCACGGAACCGGCTTCTCAAATATATCAACTTCCTGATCGGGGCGGCCGTGCTCGGGAGCGCGGGCCTTGGCTATTGGTTCCTCTATCGGCCGCTACCCCGGATCTCCGGGCGTCTGGAGGCGCCGGTCCAGTTTCCGGCGCAGATTGAACGGGATGCGCGCGGCGTCCCCCACATCACGGCCGGCTCCACCGAAGACGCTTTGTTTTTGCAGGGGTTCGCAACGGCTCAGGACCGCCTCTTTCAAATGGACGTGACGCGGAGACGGGCGGCCGGCGAGCTGGCCGAGATCATCGGCCCCCGGGCGCTGGCGAGCGATCAGCAGGCACGGCGGTTGCTGCCCCGGCAGATCGCCCGGACACAGCTCCGCTCGATGAACCCGGAACAGCGGAAGGCTTTCGCCGCCTACGCCCGCGGCGTCAATTTCTACCTGGAGAGGAACCGCGGGAGGCTGCCGGTGGATTTCGCGCTGCTCGGCTACGACCCCAGGCCCTGGAGTGTTGCCGACTCCATCCTGGTGTGGCTGCAAATGCTTCGAACGTTTTCGAAAAGCTGGGACCGGGAAATTCTGAAGCAGAGCTACCTGAGCGAGGGTGATCCGGAGAAGGTGGAGGCGTTGTTTCCGGTTCGCTCGGGTCTGGAGGCATACCCGGGCTCGAACGCCTGGGCGGTCAGCGGCGCCTGGACCGGCGCCGGAAAGCCGCTGCTGGCGAATGATTCCCACCTGGAATTTTCCGTCCCTTGCTTCTGGTACCAGGTTCATCTGAAGACGCCGGGCCTGGACGTGGCCGGGATGTCGATACCTGGTTTGCCGGGCGTGGTGATCGGACACAACCAGTGGATCGCCTGGGGCGCTGTAAAGCTGGGCTTTGACGTGCAAGATCTATACCAGGAACGCCTGGACCCGCGCACCGGGCGGTACCTGTACCGGGGCAAGCTGGAGCAGGCCCGGCTCGAACGGGAAGTGATTCGGGTCAAAGGCCAACAGCCGGTGGAGCTGGGCGTCTGGGTCACCCGGCATGGACCGGTGGTGTTTTCCCGGGGGGATCTCCATTTGGCGCTGCGCTGGTCCGCCACTGAAGCAGGTGAGTTCGCCTACCCTTTCCTGGCGCTGGACCGCGTCCGGAACTGGGAACAGTTCCGGGCGGCGCTGAAACTACTCCCGGCGCCGCCGCAGAACTTCCTCTACGCCGACATCGACGGCAACATCGGCATCCAGGCGGCCGGCCGCCTCCCCATTCGCCGCTCCTGGGACGGCGGCCTGCCCGTTGACGGGGCTTCCGGAAATTTCGAATGGGACGGTTTTATCCCCTTCGAGGAATTGCCCTCGGTTTTCAACCCTTCCGGCGGCATCCTCATCTGCGCCAACCAGAACCCGTTCCCGGAAGGCTATCCCTATCGCGTGAATGGCAACTTCGCCCCCGGCTACCGATTTCGGCGCATCCGGGAGCTCCTCACCGCCCGGAAAGACTGGAGCGCCGGGGAGTTCCTCAAGATCCAGACCGACATTTACGATCCGTTTCTGCACTTTCTGGCCCGCCAGTTGGTGGCGGCTTACGATGCGCGGGGGATGCGAACTCCGCGCCTGGAGCAAGCCGTGGAACTGTTGCGAAACTGGGACGGCCGCATGGAGGAAGCCGCGGCGGCCCCGCTGGTGGCGCAATTGCTCTTCCAGCACCTGCGGACAGCGGTGGCCGAGGCGGCGGCTCCGAACGCCGGACTCAGTTACGCGGCGGCGATGGCCCCGGCCGTGATCGAACGGCTCTTGCGCCGGCGGCCCCGCACGTGGTTCCGCGATTACAACCAGTTGCTGCTCGGAAGCTTCACGGAGGCCGTCGAGGAGGGCCGGCGGATGCAGGGTGATGCCGTGAGCCATTGGTCCTACGGGAGATTCACCCACGTGCGCCTGTCGGCGGGAATCATCGAGCGCGTGCCGCTGCTGGGCCGCTATTTTCGCCTGGGCCGTATCAGCCTGGGCGGCTCGGCGAGGACCGTCCAGCAGCGCAGCCGGCGCCTGGGCCCGGTGATGCGCATGGTCTTGGATCTGTCGGACTGGGACCGGTCGCTGGCGAACCTCACCCTGGGCGAGTCCGGCCAGCCGCTCTCGGCCCATTTCCGGGATCAGTGGGATTCGTACCGTAAGGGTACGAGTTTTCCTATGGAATATCAACGGGTTAGAGTAGAACATCGACTGCACGTCCAACCTGAGCGATAATAGGGAGTTTAGCCTCCGGCCGCCAGCTTGCCGGAAGCCCGCGTAGCTTGGGAATGAGAGTTCAGATTATTTGTCCCGCATCTCCGAAAACGGTGTACGGCAACAGGGTGACCGCGGTGCGCTGGTCGAAGATGCTCCGGGCGTTGGGACACAGCGTCGAGATTTCGCAGCATTACGGTGGCACGATCAGCGATCTGCTGGTGGCGATGCACGCCCACCACAGCGCCGAAGCCGTGCTCTATTTCCGCAAGCGCCACCC
>CAZXVW010000027.1:0-30807 GCA_964644025.1 uncultured Solibacteraceae bacterium
TTGAGCTCGACGGGCCCGGAGCGGGGGCGGATCCGGGGCCAGCCTACCTGACCTTCGCCGCGTACCGTGGCGAGCGGGCGGTTGTCAGTGGAGGTGTGCCTGTGACTGGCTGGCAGAAACTCGAGCCCGCGCCGCCGGCACTGCCTGCCACCGCCGTGGGTAAGGTTTGGGTGGCCCCCATTCCGGAAGGCTTGGAACGCTTCTCCACGTTGTTCGACACTCACGGCCGGCTGCCCCGCGCCCGGTCCGACGGCTTTGTGCCGGTCAAACGGGGCGACAAGCATACTCTCTACTTCCCGCCGGGGCGCCTCAAGAACTGGGACAATCTCGAGGATATCGAAATTCACGTCCGGCCCTCCTATCCCTGGGTGACCAATATGCTTCCCCTCGCGTCGGTCGACGAGGCAGCCGGGGTGGCGAAAACTGCCGTTTCCGCCTCCTATCAGATCGGGCCTCTGCCATCATGGGTCCACAATCCCTCGGGCGCGTCGGTATGGGTGGAGAATGTTGTCGAAGCCCTCGATGAACCCGGCGAATGGGTGGTGAATACGCGGGCGCGGAAGATCTACCTGTGGCCTCGCGACCCCGGCCCAGATGGCTCTCCCCGCAACATCCTCGCCCCCGGCGTCACCGAGCTGATCCGCATCGAAGGGGACATCGACTACGAGGGGCCCGCCGACACCCCGGCAAGTGGAATCGCTTTCTCTGGTCTGACATTTACCCATGCCGACCGCCGGCCCTGGAGGACGGAGGAAGACCGTTTAGGCTGGGGGCTGCAGCACGACTGGGAAATGTTCGATCGCCCCACCGCCATGGTACGCCTGAGGGGCGCCGAGCACTGCCGCATCACCGGCTGCCGCTTCGTCGATTCCGGCGGCACCGGCGTGCGGCTCGATCTGCACGCCCAGCGCAACCGCATCGAAGACTGCGAATTCGCCCATCTTGGAGGGGCCGGAATTCTGGTGGCCGGCTACGGCCCCGGCACGAAGGACGCCAACCATCACAACAGCGTTCTCAACAACCACATCCACGGCATCGGCGAAATCTCATGGCATGCCGCGGGCATCTGGGCGTGGCAAAGCGGGCACAACTACATCGCCCATAACTACGTTCATCACTGCCCTTATAGCGCCATCCTTATCACCGGCCGGATTACGCCGGACCGGGCACCGGCCGCGGAAGGTGGTCGCACAGTCCGTCGCCAGGAAATTCCACCCGAGGACAGAACAAACGTGCGGCAAACTTACGAGAACTGGAAAATTCGCGAGAGGTACAATCACTCCCGCCGCAATGTAGTGGAATACAACGAGATCACGCACTCCGTGCAGAAGCTGTCTGATGGCAATGCCATCTATGTATCCGGAGCCGGGACGGGGAACATCATTCGCTACAACTACTTACATGAGAACGTGTCGCGTTCCCTGCCGGCGGTGATCCGTTGCGACGACGACCAGCACGAGACTCTGATCTACGGCAACATTGTGTACCGCAACTATGGCTTCTCCGCCCAGATCATCTCCAAGGGCATCAACCACATCATCAATAACTTTATCGTGGCCCCCATGACGGCGCCCCGATCGGGATATATCAGCTTCAGGTGCAACCGGGTGACTGACTCCAAAGTGCGCCACAACATCTTGATCGCCCACCCCTCCGGCGGGAACGCTTATGGTGAAAGGCCGCGGCTGGGGAGCGAAGGTGGCGATCCTAAAGTAACTGACACTCAGATGGATGCCAACCTTTACTATCACCCAACGGACCCGAGCTGGATGGATGAGCACTTCGAGAAGATGCGAGCGATCGGCAAGGAGCGGTCGAGCCTCTTCGCGGACCCCCTGTTCGTCGACCCCGAAAGCGAGGACTTCACCTTCCAGGACGGCAGCCCCGCTCCGGCCCTTGGCATCGAGCCGCTGGATGTATCCAGGATGGGAATGCGGAAGAAGAGCCCTTCTGGCGAGCCATGACAACCAACTGCGACGCCGCAAGACCTGAACAAGGAACTGGAACAAAATGAATCACGCCAGCAGACTGAAGTGGCGCGGAGCCCTGTTGTTGACCCTCTGCCTGGCGGCCTCGTGCGGACGCCAGGGCCAGAACGAAACCTCCGTCGATTCCGTGACACAGACCGGAACCACGGCGGATTTCGGCCGGACCGATCCATCGGCCTACACCCCCGCCGTCCGGGCGAACATGAAGAAGCTCTACGAGGACAAATTCGGCCTGTTCGTCCACTTCGGCCCGTACGCCCAGTTGGGGGGAGTCTGGAAAGGCAAGCAGGTAGCGGCCGAATGGATCATGCGCCGCGCCTTCATCCCTGTCAAGGAATACGAACAGCACGCCGCCGCGCTGTTCAAGCCCGAGAAGTTCGATGCCGCCCGCTGGGTCGACATCGCCGAGCAGGCGGGCATGAGATTCATCGTCATCACGGCGAAGCATCACGACGGCTTCGCCATGTTTGATTCCTTCCACCCGTACAACATCGTTGACTTCGCCGGCTTCGGCCGGGACATCCTGAAAGAACTCTCGCTGGAGTGCGCCGAGCGTGGCATGAAGTTCGGCTTCTACTACTCGCAGAGCCAGGACTGGCACGAAGAAGGCGGCGTGGGGAATCACTGGGACTTCGAGGGCGTCACGAAACCCCAGGAAAAGTTCGACGCTTATTTTCAAGGAAAGGTCGTACCTCAAATCAAGGAGTTGACCAGCAACTACGGTGACATCTTCATGGTCTGGTTCGACACGCCCGTTCAAATGGACGACGAGAAGTGCCGGCGCCTGATGGCGATCGTCGCGAACAACCAGCCCGGTGCCCTGGTGAACTCCAGGCTCGGCCGCGGCTACGGCCACTTCCCGGTCGCCATTGACAACGGGCACACGCCCAGCGTGAGCACCGCCGCCTGGCTCCCGGACCTGAAGATTCCCTGGCAGACGCATGAATCCGTGACGCAACGCGGATGGGGATACACCACCTACGGAGGCGAAAACGACCGCTCCGCCGAGTACACCGACTTCATCTACAGCCTCTGCCGGATCGTCTGCTACGGCGGCGTCTACCTGCTGAACGTCGGCCCCCGGCCCGACGGAACCATCCCCGAGTCGCAGGTCAACACGCTGCGCGCGATCGGCGAATGGCTGGAGGTCAACGGCGAAGCCATCTACGGCGCCGGCCCCAGCCCCCTCAAGTTTCCGCCCTATGCGATTACCTCCAAGCCGGGCAAGCTCTACCTCCATCTTCGGGATCGGGACCTGGAAGACGACTACGTGGAGCTAACCGGGATCCTCTCCAAGGTGAGAAACGCCTATTGCCTGGCCGACCCGGCCAAACAGCCCCTGGAGGTGGACCAGGCCGGCGACCGGATTCGGGTCCGCCTCCCGGCCAGGCTGAGACAGCCTCGCGTAACCGTCGTGGTGCTCGAGATAGCCGATGAGACGGCCGCGGTGGCCGATGAAACCTTGCAGCAAGACCAGGACGGCGTGATCCGGCTGCCCGTTTCCAAATGCGAATTCGCCACCCGCCGGATCAGCTACGACTACGAACGGCAGGTGACCCATCGCTGGGGAGAGAACACCAAACAAGGCCTCATCTGGACGGTCAACGTGCGCCGGCCGGGCGCCTTCCGGGTCATCAGCGAGGACAATGGAGATTCGGATTACATCTACGAACTCATCACCGCGGACGATTCGCTGGCCCTCGACGCCAGCGGAAACATCGGAGAGCTAACCCGCAAGACACACGATGGGACCATCAGAATCGAAAAGGCTGGCGTCCAGAAAATCTATGCCCGTCCCAAAAAGCGAGCCGCCGACAGCCGTCGCTACGAATTCAAAGGCTTGGAGCTCGTACCGGTAGAGTGATGTTCTCTGCTGGCAACCGGCACGTTCATCCGGGCCGGCATCACGCGGTTCTACATCGCCACCGAACCGCCGCGCTCGCCGGCGCGCCAGTGGGCGTTCTGCTGGAAGCCGGCCGGGCTGGTGGTTGATCCCCCGCGTTTCTAATCACCGTTATCGGTAGACTTGTAACGCCGGAGGAACGGGTGGAAGCCGGCTTTTTCCAGGCCGGTCCGCAACTCGCTCAACTGCTCGTTGTTCTCGATCGGGCCCACCAGGACACGATAGCTGCGCTCGTCAGGCCCGGTGGCGATCCGCGGGGTGAACTGCTTGCGGGCCAGATACTCGGCGAAGACTTCGGCAATGCCCCGGTCGGCGGCGGCCACCTGCAGAAACAGTTGGCCCGGTTCCGGCTCGTAGAAATAGGAGTCAAAGGGCGGGGGCACGGCCGGAGCAGGCGCCGGCCGGGAGGGTTCCGAGGCCGTATGCTTTTCCGGCGTGGTGGCCGGCGTCTTCTCACCGGCCGCATCCACCACCAGGACGTTCTCTGGGGGAGCGGTTTGCGCGGTGGCGGTCACTGGCGCCACGACAACTCGGCCGACAACGTAAGATACCGCGGCAAAGGTGGCCACCAGCATCAGCAGCATGAACAGAGCCACTGTCAACTGGCGGAAGCCAAGGACAACCGTGAATTCTCCCTGCGATGCATCCTTCATGGTACGGCTCCTGTGATGGTTTCTCTTCTTAGCCACTCCATCGGCAGAGCTAAGGTATTTGATTAGGGTGGACTAAGAAATTACCCTTGGTGCTGGGCTGGACTTGGTTCTATTATCCGGGGAGGGGCAATCCTAAGGTTACGGTTGCTGGATCCATTGCAGCCAAAAGTAGACCACCGGCAGCGAGAAGAGGTTGCTGTCCAGGCGGTCCAGCCAGCCCCCGTGCCCCGGGAGCCAGGTGCCGCTGTCCTTGACGCCGGCGCCACGTTTAATCGCCGATTCGGAGAGGTCGCCGAGCTGTCCGGCCAGGTTGGCCACCAGCGTCAAAGCGACGGTTTCAGCAACAGTGATGCCGGGCACGAAGCGAGTGAGGTAAGCGACGCCAAAGGCCAGCGACGCCGCCACCGAAGCCACGCTGCCTTCCCATGTTTTGCTGGGACTGAGTTTCGGCGCCAGTTTGTGGCGGCCCGCGGCGCGGCCCACGTAGTAGGCAGCGGTGTCGCCGATCCAGCCGAGCACCAGGGCGAAGAACAGCCAGTGGGGGCTCATCTCGCGCAAGGCAATGGCGCACCGCCACGGGCCGAAGATGTAGATGACACCGAAACCCAGGATGGCCGCGCGCGGCAGCACGGCGGCCAGGTCATCGTTATGCAACGACAAAGCCAGCAGGGCCAGCAGTAGCAGCGTGACCACCAGCACTCCATGGGAAGGAACCAGTAAAACGAGCAAGCCCGCTGCGTATCCCAGCGGACCGGCGGTGGAGATGCCGTAGTGACGGACGAGCCCGCGGTACTCGTGAAAGCACAGCAACGCCGCCGCAGCCGCAGCCGCTGCGACCGCCGCCGGGTGAGCGCGAAAAATCAGGTAGATCACCGGGGGAAGCAGGATGGCGGCGGTCAGGATGCGCTTCATTATTTCGGGGAAGCGCCCACTGCGCCGATCAATTGGTTCCCGGGCGGCGCCGCTGCCATCGCATCGCTGTCGAGCCCTCCGAAGCGCCGGTCGCGCCGCTGGTATTCGCGGATGGCCAGGAGGAGGTCCGTACGGCGGAAGTCGGGCCACAGGGTTTGCGTCACGTAGAGTTCCGCGTAAGCGATTTGCCAGAGCAAAAAATTACTGATCCGCATTTCCCCGGAAGTTCGGATCAGCAAGTCGGGATCGGGCAAGCCCGCCGTATAGAGCTTGCCGGCGATGGCCTGCTCGTCCACCCGGAAGCCCTCCGGCCGGCGGGTGCGGGCCTCTTCGATGAGGGCGTTGACGGCGTCGGCGATCTCGGCGCGGCCGCCGTAATTGATGGCGAGGTTCACCTGCAATCCGGTGTTGGCGGCCGTCCGTCGCATGGCCGATTCCAGGTCGGCGTGAACCTGAGGCGGAAGCCCGGCCAGCCGTCCAATGGCCCTCATCCGGATGTTGTTCTTTATGAGGTTCGGGATCTCTTTCCTGACATAGGTATGGAGCAGGCTCCAAAGCGTTTCGACTTCGCTGCGGGGGCGCTTCCAGTTCTCGACGGAAAAGGCATACAGCGTCAGCGCCTCAATACCCATCCGCGCGCAGGTCTCCACGGTGTCGCGCACGGCACCGATACCCGCCTTGTGGCCGGCGACTCGCGGAAGGTTGCGGCGCCGGGCCCAGCGGCCGTTGCCATCCATGATGATGGCGATGTGCCGCGGCAGCCGGCCGGGGTCGAGCGACCGCGCCAGGGCGTAGTCCTTCTCCTCCGGCTTCAGCGATTCCAGTAAGGCCTGCATCAGGTCAATTCCCTATAGTACACTGCCATTTTATCGCGGGTCTAACCGCTCCCAACCGCTGATATCCGACATGAAGATCGTCATTCGTCCGGCACGGGCGGCCGATGCCGCGGTGATCGCGGAACACAACCGGGCCATGGCCGCTGAAACTGAGGGCCTGCAATTGGAGGCCGCCGTCGCCGCCGAGGGCGTCAAAGCGGTGCTGGAAGATCCGGGTAAGGGTTTCTACACCGTCGCCGAGGCCGGAGGGCGCCTCATCGGACAGATGATGATCACTTTCGAGTGGAGCGACTGGCGCAACGGCGTCTTCTGGTGGATTCAGAGCGTCTACGTGCAGCCGGAGTTCCGCGGCCGGGGCGTGTTCGGCGAGCTGTACCGGCACATTCTCGCCCTGGCCCGCGCCGACCGCACGGTTTGCGGCGTTCGGCTTTACGTAGAAGCCGGAAACGACCGCGCCCGGCGCGTGTACGAGCATCTCGGCATGCGGCGGACCTCCTACGGCATCTACGAGGTTGATTTTGTGCTCGGGCGCTGAGGACCACGCCGCCGGAACGCCCGCCGCACAGCCGATGCGCTAAGCTAACCACAGGGCGGTTCTGATCGGCTTGAGATCATGCTGAGTGAGACTTTGAAGAAAATGGGCGTCGTCGGCGCCGGCGGCGCCGGGTTCCCGACCTACGTGAAAGCGGCCGCGCAGGTCGAGTTCATGTTGGCGAACGGCGCCGAGTGCGAGCCACTCATTCATAAAGATTTCGAATTGATGTGTCATTTTCCGGACGGGATCGTTCATGGCATGCGGCTGATGATGGAGGCCACCGGCGCCCGGCAGGGCAAGTTCGGGATCAAGGCGAAGAACCGGAAAGCGATCCAGGCCATTGAGAAGGAGGCGGCTCCGGCGGGCATCGAAATGGTCCTGCTGGACGATTATTATCCTGCCGGGGATGAATACGAACTGGTTCATACCGCCACTGGCCGGCTGATTCCGCCCGCCGGGATTCCGTTGGCAGTCGGCTGCGTGGTCAACAACGTCGAAACACTCTACAACGTTCACCAGGCGAGCGACAATGTCCCGGTGACGCGGAAGTTCGTTTGCGTCGCCGGAGCGGTTCGCCGGCCGAAATCTTTTTGGGTTCCGGTGGGCACGGCGTTTCGTGATCTGATCGAAATTGCCGGCGGGGCGGCGACGCCCGAGTTCGGCGTCTTCGTCAGCGGGCTGATGATGGGCCACCTCACCTTTGATCTTGACGAGGTGGTCACCAAGACCACGGGCGGCCTCATCCTGCTGCCGAAGGACCACTACCTGGTGGCGCGCAAGAGCCAGCCGGCGGAGGTGATGAGCCGGATCGGCAAATCCGCCTGCGATCAATGCAGCTATTGCACCGAGCTGTGTCCGCGCTACCTGCTCGGCTACGAGGTGATGCCGCACAAGGTAATGCGGAGTTTGGGCTTCACGCTCTCGGGCGGGGAGAACTGGAACCAGTGGGCGGCGCTATGCTGCGCCTGCGGGCTTTGCACACTGTATTCCTGCCCGGAGGGCCTGTTCCCGAAGGAGGCCTGCGACAGGGCGAAGGCCGACTTAAAGGCGGCGGGCGTCCGCTTCGAGAAGCAGAACGAGCCGCATGTGCACCCGATGAAAGAGAGCCGGCGCGTTCCGCTGGTGATGCTGCGGCGCCGGCTCAAGATTGAGGAGTATGAGACCGAGACGCCGTACGAGGCGGTGGAATGGCGCCCGAGGCAGGTCCGGCTGCTGCTGTCCCAGCATGTTGGCAAGCCGGCGGCCCCGGTGGTGAAGGAGGGTCAGCGGGTCGCCGCCGGCGATGAGGTGGCCGCGGTGGGGGAAAAGGAACTGGGCGCCAGCGTTCACGCGAGCATTGACGGCGTGGTGAGCGCGGTCACGGACCGGTTCATCGAAATTCAAGCGTAGGAGCAGGAATGGCAGCGAGGAATTCCATCGGACTGATCGAGCTGGGCAGTATCGCGTCCGGCTTCCAGGTGACCGACGCCATGCTGAAGGCAGCCGACGTGGAACTGGTGCTGGCGCGCACGATATGCTCCGGCAAGTACATGGTGCTGGTGCGGGGGGACGTGGCGGCGGTCGAGGCCTCGGTGGCGGCAGGTTCCCAGGCTGGCGGGTTTGCGGTGATCGACACGTTTGTGATTCCGAACGTCCACGCTTCCATCTTCCCGGCCATCGGCGGAACGCAGAAAGTGGAGCGGCTGGAGGCGCTGGGCATCATCGAGGCGTTTTCAGTGGCCTCGCTGATCGAGGGAGCCGACGCGATGGCGAAAGCGGCAAACGTCAAGCTAGTTGAGGTGCGTCTGGCGATGGCGCTTGGGGGCAAGGCCTTCGCTTCCTGTACGGGCAGCGTGGCCGCGGTGCGCGCGGCGGTGGACGCGGGCGCGCAGCGCGTTGCCAGCAAAGGCCTCCTGGTGAACAAGGTGGTCATTCCCCAACCGCGGCCGGAGCTGCTCAACGAGATGATCTGAGTGCGGGTTCGGCGGAGGCCGGCCAGTGGCGTTTCCAGCTCAGGTCAAGAAATCACAATCAAACGAGTTGATCTTCGTGGCGATGGTGACGGGCAGTTCCTCGAATTGTGACTCGTAGCGGGCGCGGAATGATTCGGGCAGGTGGAGGAGGACATTTTCCGGATTCCATTCCGGCAACTGGCCGCAGAAGGGGAATCCAACCATGCGGGCAGTTTCACAGGCCAGGTGAGCCAGCGTGGCGATTTCTGACGAGTGATCGCCGTAATCGCGGTGGTGCTCGGCAGCCGCCTCCTGAAATTCGGGGGGCAGGCCCCAATGCTCGACCAGCCAGCGGCCGGCTTCGCAGTGGTCCACGCTGAGCAGCTCCCGTTCGTGCTCGAGCAACCTCGGCGGGCAATCCACCGCGGGGTCTTCGATCAGGGCTAGATATTCATCCTCGTGGTTGGTGATCATGGCCAGCAGGCCGAGGTCGTGCAGCAAGCCGGCCGTGTAACCCAGGCCGGGATCGATCCAGAGAGGGTGCGCCAGCAGCTCGGCGGCCAGCGCGGTGGCCAAGTTGTGCCGCCAGGATCTCCGGAGCACTTCGCTTTGCCGGACGCCCCGTAAGAAGTCCTTCATCGCCAGCGTCATGACGATACCGCGGAGACGGTTCAGTCCCAGCACGGCGATCGCGTGGGGAATGTCCTTGATCTCGTGACGGAAGCCGAACACGGGCGAGTTGGCCAGGCGCAGGACCTCGACCGAGAAGGCAGCGTCGGCCCGGATGAGATCGGCGACTTCCCGGTAGGAGAACTCTTCTTCGGCGAGCAGGCGCATCAGCCGCGCCGCAACGGGCGGAAACGGTGGCAGATTCCGCAATGCCGCTGGTCTGGCAGCCGCCGGCTGCCCGGCAACAACGCTCACAGGGGCACTCTCACCGATGTTCTTATCGGCAAGGGCCGGCGTGGTATTACAAGAAACTGCGGGCGGGGCGGGCGGCTGCCAGGTGGCTACCAGTCCACCACGCTGCCATCGTCGGCGTCGTAGGCTTCGCGGTTCCGCCAGTCGTGACCGATCTTATCCGCCAGGGCATTCTCGTCCAGTTCGATGCCCAGGCCCGGACCGGTCGGCAGATCCAGGTAGCCGTTGCGCACGCGGAACGGTTGTTTCAGATAACCTTCCCCCAGCGAGACCTGCTCCTGGCAAAGGAAATTCGGAATCGAGGCGGCGATCTGCACACCGGCGGCCAGCGAGATCGGCCCGAGCGGGTTATGCGGAGCGATGGCGGCGTAGTACGCCTCGGCCATCCCGGCGATGAGGCGCACCTCGGTAATGCCGCCGGCGTGGCAGAGGTCCGGCTGGAGGATGGTGGCGGCGCGCTTCTCGAGCACCTCGCGAAAGCCCCACTTGGTGAAGACGCGCTCACCGGTGGCGATGGGCAGGAAGGTGCCGCGGGCGATCTCGGCCATCACGTCATGCTCCTGGCAATTGACGGGCTCCTCGATGAACATCGGCTGGTACGGCTCCAGAGCCTTGATCAGCAGCTTGGCGGTGGCGGGGCTGATGGCGCCGTGGAAGTCGCAGGCGATGTCGGCGTCCTCGCCGGCGGCCTTCCGGAGTTCGGCGAACTTCTCGGCGGCGTATCCCACCTGGGCCGGCGTTTCCACGTAGCGCGCCGGGCGGCGCTTGGCCGGACCGGTTTTGAATGCAGTGAAGCCTTCTTTCAGTTTCTGTTGGATGAGTTCCGGCGTGCCGGCGTGGGCGTAGACGCGGACGCGGTTGCGCGTCGGCCCGCCGAGCAGCTCGTAGACAGGCACGCCGAGCGCCTTGCCCTTGATGTCCCACAGCGCCTGGTCAATGCCGCTGAGGGCGCTGGTGAGGATCGGCCCGCCGCGGTAGAAGGCGTGACGGTAAATGGCCTGCCAGTGGTGCGCCACCCGGCGCGGGTCCTTGCCCACCAGGTACGGCTCGATTTCCTTGATTGCCGTCTGGCAGGTGAGGGCGCGGCCTTCGGTGAGCGGCTCGCCGAGGCCGACGATGCCGGCGTTGGTATGGACCTTGAGAAACAGCCAGCGCGGCTTCACCAGGAATGTTTCCAGCCTGGTGATCTTCAGCTTGTCCTTTGGTGAGATCGGCGGATCGGTCGCCCGGACCGCGGCTTCGGCGCGCTCGAGCGCAGTCAGGCCGAGACCGGCGGCGGCTCCGGCGACGATGGAACGGCGCGATGTGGATTTGCTCATAATGGAACCTCCCGGTAGGCGTTCACTGTACCAAATCGGTGCGCTGGGCGCAGACGCGCTTACACCCGCTCGGCCCAGTGCAGGCCGATGCCGCCGCCGATGAAGCCGCGGGCGGCGCGCACCGCGTAGCCGGAGCGGGCCAGCAAGGCGCGGTAGCCTTCCATCGTGGTGAAGCTGCGCAGCGAGTCCGGGATGTAGGTGTAAGTGCGCGGGCGGCCGTGCAGCAGCAGTCCCCAGAAGAAACCCTGGGCGTAAAGGTAGCCGAGGTAGAGCTGGCGAAAGAGGCGGTTTTCCGGCAGAAAGAAGTCCAGACTGACGAGCCGGCCGCCGGGCTTGAGCACGCGGCGCGTCTCGGCCACCGCGCCGGCCAGGTCGGGGAAGTTCCGCAGACCGTAGCCGACGAAGACGGCGTCAAAGGTCGCATCGGGGAAGGGAAGGCGCATGGCGTCGGCGCAGACCGGGCGCTCAATGCCGTCCCGGCGCGACAGCCGGAGCATGTTGAAGGTGAGGTCCGCCGAAACCGCGCGCGCACGCGGCACGCGGCGGCTCACCAGCTTCGAGAAATCGCCGGTGCCGCATGCAAGGTCCAGCACCGTGGCGCCGGGCGCCAGTCCGGCCCGCTCGATCGCCTGGCGCTTCCAGCCGGGGTCCATGCCGTAGGAGAAGACGCGCGTGATGAAGTCATAGCGGGGCGAGATGGCGTGGAACATCCGCTGCATCAGCCGGGCGTCCTGCTTTTCGGCTGGAACAGATGGCCGCTTCATGTTGCGGATTATCGCACGGAGGGCCGGGGAAAGGCGCGCGCCGGTCTCAAATGGAACTTGAATTTACCGTGGCGCACGGACTAACATTGTCCCGTCACCATGAGCAACGCATTCACAACTCTCCATTTCACAGGACTGCCGCTCGCCTTGTGCCTGGCGCTAGGCGCCCAGACCGGACCAGTCGAGCTGAGCTCTCCGGATCAAAAGCTCGAAATCAGCTTTGAGACCGTGGCTGGACGCAGGCCATCGCCGTCGGGCGGCCAGCTCGTCTACTCCGTAACGTACGCGGGCAAGCCGGTAATTGCGCCTTCCCGGCTCGGCCTGGCGCTCCAGGGGCAGCCGGCGCTGGGAGACCACGTCCGCATTGTTTCTTCCGCGCGGGATGCCAGGGACGGAACCTATGACGTGATCCACGGCAAGTCGAACCCGGTGCGCGACCATTACAATGCGGTGCGGATCGAGCTCAGTGAAACAGGCCCCCGCGCGCGCAGGCTGGCCGTGGAGGCGCGGGCTTACGACGACGGCGTGGCCTTCCGCTACGTGGCGCCGGATCAGGGGGAGGTGAAGGAGTTCCGGCTCACCGACGAGCTTACGGAATTCCGAATAGCGAAGGACTCGCCCGCCTACCCGCTCTTCCTCAATGGCTATCACACCAGTTATGAGGACAGCTATGTTCGCCGGCCGGTGAGCCGGATTGCGTCCGACCGGCTGATCGCGCTGCCGCTGCTCGTCGAGCTGCCGGGCACGGCCTGGGTGGCGATCACCGAGGCGCACCTGGACGGCTACGCCGGCATGTACCTCAAGCGCGACGCGAAGGGCACGCGTACCGGCTTCACCGCGTCGCTTTCCCCGAGCCTGGAGGCGCCCGGCCTGAAGGTGCTGGGCCGCACGCCGCACGCCTCGCCGTGGCGCGTCATCATGGTGGCGCCTGAAGTGGGCCGGTTGATTGAATCCAACATCGTCATCAACCTGAACCCGCCGCTCGCGCTGGCTGACACCTCCTGGATCAAGCCGGGCAAGTCCGCCTGGAACTGGTGGTTCGGCAAGGTGCGGACGCCGGCCGGCTTCGAAGCGGGAATGGATACGCGGACCTTCCGGTACCTGATTGACTTCGCGGCGAAATCCGGGTTCGACTACGTGCTGGTTGATGACGGTTGGTCCGACCGGGTGAACATCCTCCAGCCGAAGCCCGGGGTGGATATCGCCGAGATCCTTCGCTACGCGAAATCCAAGGGCATTGGCATCTGGCTCTGGCTGCACTGGAGCGGGGTGGACAAGTACATGGAGCAGGCCTTTCCCCTTTATGAGAAATGGGGGGTGAAGGGTGTCAAAGTGGACTTCATGGACCGCGACGATCAGTGGATGGTGGACTTCTATCACCGGGTGGTGAAGCTGGCGGCCGAGCACCACCTCATGGTGGATTTCCACGGCGCCTACAAGCCGACCGGTATGCGGCGCACCTACCCGAACCTGATGACGCGGGAGGGCGTCATGGGACTGGAGTACACGAAGTGGAGTGCGGCGATTGATCCCGAACACACGCTGATACTGCCATTTACCCGGATGCTCGCCGGGCCGATGGACTTCACGCCGGGCGGGTTCGGGAATGTGACCCAGGCCGCTTTCATTGCCCGGCGGGACGACCCGGTGGTGATGGGCACCCGTGCGCATCATCTGGCCACGCTGGTGGTGTATGAAAGCCCGTACCTGGTGGTGTGCGACCATCCCTCGGCGTATGAGGGCGAACCGGCATTCGAGTTCGTCAAACGAGTGCCTGCTACCTGGGACGAGACGCGGGTTGTCAATGCGCGGGTGGGTGACTACATCACCATCGCGCGGCGGCGCGGCCGGGAATGGTTCATCGGCAGCATGACGGACTGGGAAGCGCGCGAGCTGAGTGTTCCGCTGAGCTTCCTCGGCGAGGGAAGCTACACGGCCCAGATTTACTCCGATGCCCCCGACGCGTCTACCAACCCGAAACACGTGACCATCAGCAAGCAGCAGGTGGACCGGCAGGCGGTGCTAAAAGTGAAACTGGCTCCGGGCGGCGGCAATGCCATCCGGATCTACCCGTCGCAGTAGCGGGGCTGGCGGCCTGGCCGCTGCGGCGGGGGTTTGATTGGGAACAAAAATGAGTGAGAAGGATCACTGCACGAGTTATCGGCTCCGGCGGCGGGAGTTCCTCGGCGTGACCGCGCTGAGCGGCTCTGCTTTTCTGGCGAGCTGTGCCGGGGAGACCGAGATCGAAGGCTTGCATTTGAAGCCGGAGGGAACGCTGAAGGGCTTGCGGCGAGAAACTGGCCCGGCTCCGATTGCCGGCGCCGTCTGGTACGCCGGCGACGCGGTGGGCGATGGCCTGACCTACGTAATCCCGAAAGGAGCGCTGGCGGCGGCGAAATACCTGGCCGCTGACATGCTACTCGACGGGAACCACATGATCGTGTTCTACCTCACGCTGGCCGAGGGCGCCGAGGGCCGCCGTTTCACGTTCCGGTTCTCGGGGTTGAACCAGTGCTCGTTTCGCGTGCGTATGCCGCTGGACCTGGTAGACCAGCACACCTGGGGCATCGATCGGGAAGGCGCTTTTCTGAAACCGCGGTGCAGCGGCGACCGTGTCGATCTCAACAAGGTAGACCGCATGCGGTTCACCATCGCCCGGAAAAGCAGTCAGCCGGCCCGGTGGTGCATGACGGATTTCATCGCCGCTCCGGGCAAGGTGCCGAAGCTGGTCAAACCGGTGCTTCCCAAGGGCCCGTTGCTCGATGAGCTGGGCCAGAGCAGGCTGCACGACTGGCCGGGCAAGAGCAACAGCGTCGAGGAGGTCACCGGCCGGATTCGCGGCCAGCTTGAAGCCGCGCCGAACCAGAAGTGGCCGGACGGCTTCTCCCGCTGGGGCGGCTGGAGAGCGAAACGGCTCACCCGGGGAGCGGGTTTCTTCCGCACGCACCATGATGGCCGGCGCTGGTGGCTGGTCGACCCGGACGGTTACGCCTTCTGGTCGGCGGGCCTGGACTGCGTTCGGGTGGATACCGAAACGGCTTATTCGGGGCTGGAATCCGCCCTGGCGTGGCTGCCGGAAGGCGACGAGAGATTCCGCGAGATTTTCAGCAGGCGCCGGACGGCTGATGGAGAGATGAAGTTCGTCAACTACCTGGCGGCGAATTTCATTCGAACCTTCGGGCCGGAGGGCTGGCGGGGGAAATGGGCGCGCATCGCCCTGGCCGAGATGCGGCGCCTGCGGTTCAATACCGTCGGCAACTGGTCGGAGTGGGAATTCGCCCGGGCTGCGAAGTTCCCCTACGTGCGTCCCCTGAGTTTCTCGCCGAAACGGGCCAAGAACGTTTTCCGGGATTTTCCCGACGTCTTCCATCCCGGTTTTGAACAGGACGCGGCGGACTACGCCAGCCAGTTGCGCGACACCCGGGATGACGCAGCTTTCATCGGCTACTTTCTGATGAATGAGCCGAAGTGGGCCTTCGCCAAGGGGTTGCCGGCCGCCAACATGCTGTTCAACGCGCCGGCTTGCCCGGCGCGCCGGGCCCTGGCCGACTTTCTGCGGGCGAAATACCGGGATGACGCCGCGCTGGCCGCCGCTTGGGGGATTCCGGCAACCTTTGAGGAGGTTGCCGGCGGCCACTGGGGCCGGAGGCTCACCGAGACGGCGAACCGCGACCTCCAGGACTTCAGCGTCCTGATGGCCACCCGCTACTTCAGCACGCTGTCAAAGGCTTGCAAGAAGGTGGACCCGAACCACTTGAATCTGGGTATGCGCTGGGCGGGGATTCCCCCGCAGTGGGCGGTCGAGGGCATGAAGGCCTTCGACGTGTTCTCGATGAACTGCTACCGGGAAAAAGTCCCCGCCGGCGTCACCCAGCGGATTACGGCGCTGCTGCACCGGCCGGTGATCATCGGCGAGTGGCATTTCGGCGCGCTCGACGTGGGCCTGCCGTCTTCCGGCATCGGACACCTGAAAAACCAGGTTGAACGAGCCAAGGCCTACCGGGTCTACATTGAAGACGCAGCCGCGAACCCGGACTGCGTCGGAACGCACTGGTTCACGCTCTACGATGAATCGGCGCTGGGCCGCTTCGACGGCGAGAATTACAACATCGGCTTCCTGGACGTCTGCAACCGTCCTTACCCGGAAATGGCGGAGGCCGCCATCGCCAGCCACGAGAGGATCTACCGCGTGGCTGACCGGCGCGAGAAACCTTTCAGCGAACCGCTGGAGTACTTGCCGAGGCTGTTCTGACCCTCCCGCCCGGCGGCGGACCGGGGCCGTGCGCCGGTGGCGGGCTCAGCCGCCGGTACGGACCCGCACCAGTGCCGCCCTGGCGCCCGGAACGTCGGCGCTCCACAGGTGCTCATCCACCCGGTGGAATTCACAATCCGGAGAAGTAACGTTAGCGCCGGCGTTCTCCTGCCAGACGGTCAGCGGTCCGGCTTCCCTCATTTCGAGCAGGAGCTCTTGCGCGGTCACCCGCAGCAGTTTCACCGCCGCCGGCGCCAGGTACTTGTCCGGTCTTCCGATGACGGCCCAGCCTTTTTGCACCGGGCACAGCAACAACAGGCGGTCGCCGAATTTCGGCATGGAGAAGCTGTAGCTGGTCTTCAGGCGAACGGCGCGCTTCTGGCGCCAGTCGTAGAGCACCAGGCCTTCCGCCGGGAGTTTCCAGGGCCGGCGGCGCGGTTGCATCAGGGCGTTGGCCTGGGCATAGTCGTCCGGTTTCACGGAGCCGGTGAGCGGCGCTTCCGGTTCGGTCAGGTTGTAGACCACGACGGCTGCGGCGCGGCCGGGGAGGGGGGCGATCACCCGAAACGGCTTGCCGCCCTGGAACGGATCGATGAACAGGCTTTCGGCCAGCGGCGCCCCGGGCGCAAGCGGACGCAGCAGCCTGCCATCGCGGAAGCACAGGGGCCGGATGTATTCGGGACGGAAATCCTTCGGGTTATCCGAGAGGTAGACCGGACCGCCCGAAAGCGCCTTGGAGACGGCCATGACGCGGCCCGCCACCGGATCATCGGAGTGGAACATATCGTGGTCGCCCCACACGGTGTGGCCGAGCCAGATCATGTTGGCGTAGGAATTGTGCAGATGCCGCCGGGCGCGGGCCAGGTCGCCGAGCCGGTAGTCTTCGCTGCAGCGGGTGACGGCGCTGAGGCGTGTGTTGAAGGTGTTGACGGTTCCGTGGGCCATGCAGTTGATCAGCCCGTCCATGTGGAAGGCCGTGGCCTCCTCCAGCGCCCGGGCATTTTCGACGACCGCCTGAACCGGCTGCTCGCCGCCGCGGTACAGGCGCAGGTTGCCGGCCTGGTTATCAACCTTGACGAAGTCGAATCCGGCCGCCCGGGCCGCCCCGATCATGGCGTTGTAGAAAGCCAGCGAATGGGTGAAGCCCAGCTTCGGTTCGAGCATCGCCATCTTCCGGGTCCGCTGGCCGCCCGCTGCCGGCGCCAGGTGCTCGTTGAGCGCGCCGAGCTTGTTTTGCGGGCTGATGCCGTTCCAGTAGCCGTTGAAATTCAGCCAGACGCCCATCCAGCGGATCTTGTCCGGCCGGCGCCGCGCCAGCAAGCTCCGCCATCCGTGGGGAAACTTCGCGTTTGGCTGGAAGCTGAGAAGCTGGCGGTTGCGGTTGTCGAGATGCCCGTCATCGACCAGCAGCCAGCGCACCGGGACGCCGGACTTCTCAATGGCGTCGACGGCTCCCAGCAGGATTTGCTCGTCGATCTTGGATCTGTATTCCTCCCAACTGCACCAGCCGAGGTAGCGGAAAATCTGCGGGTAGTGTTTCTGGCTTCGGAGCCGGGCCGATTGGCCGATGAGCGGGTGGTTAATGGCTGTGATCCAGGCGTTGCGGGCAGCATCGTAAGGATCGTTGGACCGGGCCCAGGCGAGCAGCGGAAGATCACCGCGCACCGCGCCGGCGCCCAGCGTGCCGAGGTTCAGCATGAGGCGGCCGCCTTCGCCGCTGAACCAGGTGAGGGTCCTGGGGCCGGCCACCGGCAGCAGCGCCAGATAACCACCCTCGTTGAGCTTCGCCAGGAGGAACAGGCCGCCCCGTTTCAGACTTTCGAAGCCGTGAATCGCGAGCGGCTGGACGCGGTTGGCCCCTTCCGGCCAGTTATCCACCTGGGGGCCGGCCGGGTCGTACTTCTGGTAGGCAGCCCAGTAAGTAACCACTTCGAACGGCGGCAACCGGACCGGATAACGCCGCAGGACACCCTCCGCATCCGGTTGGCCGGTGAAGCCGGCCTCAACTTGCATCCCGCTTTCGCCCGTGAGCGCGCGGAACGAAATCTCGGGACCCGCTTCCGCCGCCGCCAGTGGTGCGAGGGACGCCACAGCGGCCCAGGCCGCCAGCGCCAGCGTGGAAAGCAGAATATGAGCGGTGCGCCGATGAAAGATGTCTTGCATAGTGAACCTCAAAGTGTGGTTTGGTTTCTCAAGAGAAACAACCAGCCATTGTACAAGCAACCGGGAACAGGCGCGGCGCTTGGGGGCGGTGTCCTGGGCAGCGCGGGTCTCTAATGTGCCGGGCGGCCGGCCGCCTGGCGCAGTAGAATTTTTCCGGTGTGGGCCTTCAGGCGGACGCGGTTCGTCTTCCGGCCCGTCTCGGGGTCATAGTAATCCCGCTCCAGTGTGATGGCCATGTCGTCTTTCTCCTCGGGATTGACCAGGACGATCCCGTTGCTGAAACGCCGCCGGTAAGAGAGATGACCGGGCACGCGATACGTGTCGAGTTTCTCCGGGGCGATGGTTTCCGCCGGGGCGCCGATGGGCCAGGTGTAGCGCGGATGAAGACGGGCGAAACGGCGTCCGTTTTCCTGGTAATAGACGGGCAGGCCAAGCCGCGTCGGGCTGTCCTTCTCAACGGCCAGCAGGTAGCTGGCGTAGGCGAACATTTCAAACTGGTCCCGGATCGGCCCGAGACCTTCGAGCAGCAAGCTCTTCACGCCGGCGTTGGCGATCATCGGGTAGGCGGCCAGGCGCTGCTGGGCGCACTTCATGAGCATGACCTCATTCGCCTGCCAATGACTGACGGGGTTGTACTCGGGACCGCGGCGCCGCGCCCGCTCGGCCGCGCGCGCCGCGAAGTGACCGGCGTAGTTCTCGATGCAATAGCCGTCCAGGGGACGGGGCTTGATCGGTGTGGCGAGCAACATCAGCTTCTGTCCGCCATCGGCCGGCTCGAACGTCGTTGCTCGCATGTTATTGGCGACGACCACCGGCCAGTGGCCGAAGCGCTGGTGGATGGCTGTCTGAATGGTGTGCACCTTGATTTGCTGGCCGTCGAGATATGCGCGCTTGTCGTAGGGCCGGCCGGTGCGGAAGTCCCACGGAACTACGTGCCGGCCGTCGGAGTCAGCCAGGTTGAACGGGCTGGCCGAGCAGATGTCGAGCCAAAAGCCGTCATAGCCGTGCTGGAAGTCCTGGATCATCTGCTCGAGGCGCCAGTTCGTCCCGGCTGGGTTGGCCGGGTCGAAGGCGTAGCGGAGATACCGGCCCGGCCCGCCGGGCCAGGCGCCCGCATCGTTCGTGCTGCCGAGGTAAACCGGCGAGAAGACCGGATCACCGGCTGCGTGGGCTGTCGCGGTGGACCCGTCGAAGCCGCGCGTTACGGTGATGCGGCCGGTTGCCCGGTCAAAGCGCTCGATGCGCATCAGCTCATCACCGATGCGGATCCAGGTGACGTAATATTTGGTGCTGGGCCGGCGGGGATCGCCGGAGCTGAGGCGGCCGGCAATCGTACTCGCCCTCAGTGAAACCGGCCGGTTCGGCTGCAGGCGCCGGAGGGAGAACTGCTTCGCCGTCGTATCGATGTTGCTTCCGAGCGTGGCCACGCGGAACATGAGCAGGGCCCGGCGGAAGCGGCCCTCGGCGATGGGAACATGATCGGCGCTCGAAGTATACGTGCTGTTGTAGTAGTGGACAACCTTGAAGTCCGGGTTGATCTTGTGAAGCTGACGGATTGCTTCCGGGGAAAACCGGGCCTGGACCAGGACGAAGTTCCGTGCCAGTACACGCAAGTCCGCCGCCGTGGGCTCCCGGGGCGTGTTCGAGGCAATGGCGTAGAGCGGGTAAACGGGACGGGGGCTGCTTTCCTGAGCCGCCGGCAACGCGGCCCCCGCGCAGAGCAAGCTCAGCGCCACGCTTGCTATCGCGAGCTTTAGCCGATTCAATGTGATTTCCTCCTGAATGATTATCCTACCGCCGGAGGAGGCCGCCCGCCGGAGTCCGAGGGATTACAGAATCTTGACCCGTTGGGAAGGTTTCGGAAAGATCTCTCCACCGCGCGAGCCGAGCCGGAGTTCCTGGGCCGCCAGCCAACGCAGCAGGCGCTCGGTGAGCCTCATCCGGACGTCCCGGCATTTCGGCTCCTTCCACAGGTTGTTCGTCTCTTTCGGGTCGGCGCGCAGGTCGTACAACTGGCCCTCGATCACCTCCCGGGAAGGGGGAGCGTGGAAGGCGTTCAGCTTGAACCGCCCCTGGCGGACCATGGTGGCGTGGATTTCCGGGTCCGGATACACCTTCTGGTCCGTGATGCCGGTATTGCGATAACAGCAGACGGCAACGTCGTGCGCTTTCTCAGCGGCCCCGGTGGCGAGTTGGAGCAGGTCCCGCGATTCCCGCATCTGGGTTTGGGTTTCCTCGTCGAGACATCCAGCGGCCGAGAGCACCGTAGCGGCCAGGTCGTGGAGCTGAACGAGCTGCGGAAGGCGGCGTCCGCCGGCAAAACGCGCCGGCCAGCGGGCAATCAGCGGCACCTTGACGGTCGAGTCGTAGAAAGAAGCGCCTTTGACCAGCAACTGGTGATCGCCGAGGTTGTCGCCGTGATCGCTGGTAAAGATGACCAGGGTATTGTCGGCGATCCCTTTTTCCTCCAGGGCCGCCAGGATCCGCCCGTACTGCTCGTCGATGAAGGCGACGCCGGCCAAGTAGCCGAAACGGATCTTCATGAGGTCCTCGTGCGAGTAACGGTCAAAGGCGCCCAGGTAAGAGTGCTGGTGCTCGTGGCGCACGCCGTAAGGCTGCCTTTCCATCTCGCCGGGGACGATGACCGGTTCGGGGATGGCGCTCTTGTCAACCAGTTTCTCCATCTCCAACGGATAGCCTTCGTACGGGTCGTGCGGATCGAAGATGCTCGTCAGGCAGAAGAAGGGCTGGCCGGGTTTGGATTTCTTGATGAAATCGATGGTGCGCTCGGCTGCCCAGTAGGTCATGTGCAGGTGGCGCGGGTGGTGGAGCAGCTTCCGGCGCAACGTTTTCATGCGTTGCCAGAAGTCCGGATCGTTCTCGCGCAGCCACTGGCTGTAACCATTGAACGGGGAATCCATGGACAGGCTCGGCTCCAGGCACCACTCGTAGACATCGAATCCGTCGTGCGGGTGACGGCGCTCGGCTTCGTAGATGCGGCCGCTGACATGGAGCTTGCCGAACAAGGCGGTCCGGTAGCCGGCCTGGCGGAGGCGTTCCGAAACAAGCATTTCATCTTCCGGCAGCGTGTCATAGAGGCGGTAAACGCCGTGGCCGGGCAGCGGCTTTCCGGTCAACATGCTGGCCCGGCTGGGAGTGCAGATGGGATTGTTGTTGTAACAGTTCTCGAACAGTGCGCCCTGGCGGGCCAGGCGATCGAGGTTCGGCGTGCGAATCGCGCGGCAGCCGTAGCAGCCGAGCGAATCGGTGCGCTGCTGGTCGGTCATGAGGATCAGGATGTTGGGACGTTCCCGAGGCGGTCGGGAGAAGGCGGGTCCGGCCAGCGCGGTGCTGCCGGCCACCTTAAGAAATGAACGCCGGTCGCAATTCGGACTCTGTTGAGACATTCTTGTTACTCTCCGCGGTCTATTCTATCCCGTCCGTACCGCGCTGCCTTCAGCGGCGGCAGCGCCGAGAGGGGAATCGAGGTCACGGCCACGTCTTCCTTGCCGATGGAGTACACCACCCACAGCGCGTTCCCGGCGACGATGGCGGAGGGATATTGAAAGCCCGGCGTTTTCGCCTTGCCGGGAAAACGCACCTCCGGCGCCCCGTGGCGGATCGCTGCCGCCCAGTCGAACGTCTTGCCGTCACGGGACAGGGAGAGCACCAGCGGGTCCCGGCCGTGCCACTGGGGGCCCCTGGCCACCTGGTTCCCGATCAGGTAGATGCGCCCGTCGGGCAGTTGTCCAGCGGTGCTTTTTGAAGGACTGTCAGGGATGTCGGTCCGGACGGCGGCCCCCCATGTCTTGCCGCCGTCGCGGCTGAGAGCGGCGTACAGGCGATAGGAGCGGTCCTTGCGGTTGCGATCGCGGCTCAGCTTCACCAACACCCCGTCCGGCCTTTGGTAGACGGTGGGTTCGCAAAGCAGGTGACCGTCGGCGCCCGTTGTCCAGGCCGTATGACGGAAAAAGTCCCAGGCCGGCATGTGAAGCGGGTCCGCCAGAAGCTGGTTGAGGCTCCGGGCCAGGCGCCTAAACCGTGGGTCTTGCGCCGAGGGATACCGTGCGGCGCCTTCCGCAGGTTCCGGCGGCTCGTCGACAAGCCAAAAAATGGGGCCGAGTTTGCCGGACGGATCGAGCGCCCGCGCCACGCGGCCCCATCCGATCCGGCCATGGGTGGGTTCCTTAGGCAGCTCCGATGAGTCCTTTGGCCAAATGGCGCCCGGCTTGTCGTCCACCTCGGCGATGGCGTAGAGGACGCCGTCGACCGTGAGGAGGCCGTTCGCCGTCAGGACACGGCCGCCGTCGCCGGGAGCGCGGACCGGGCCAAACGAAGGAAAGCACTCGCGCGGTGCGCTCCAGCGGGCGCCGTCACGCGAGCTTGCCAACAGGATGCGCTGGCCGGGGCCGTCTTCTCCATCCCGGTGGCTGCTCCAGGTGACGAAGAACATGCCGGCATGGCGAGCGATCTGGGCGTGGTGGCTGTAAAGGCCGGTCTGGGGGGTGGCGCGGTAGACCAGGTAATGCCGCGCCTCCTGGAGAATCGGGTAACCCTGGACGGGTCTGGCCGGGTCGGGCCAGGGGACAGCCCAGTGCACCGGGCTGTCCAGAGCTGTGTTCAGGCCGCGGTCGGCCGCCGCGAGGAAGAGGAGCGAAGAAAGACACCATAGCGTGATCCAGGGAAATGTTTTCATCGTTTTTGTTCCCAGTGCCGGCCGCCTTGCCGGCCCCGGCCTCCGGTCACCGGGCGACGGCGGCGGAGGCACCGCAGTCAATCCCTTTTCTTGATAAGCCAGACCTCGGCCACCTGGCAGCCTCTCCCGTTGCCGCCGAGCCCCGGCTCCCGGTTCCAAGTGAGCGTCAGTTGGCCGTCGGCAGTGGCGGCCGTGGGTACGTCGAACTCGAGAGGACGGAAAGGAACCGGCCGGCTCATCAACGGATGGATTTCGATGTTGTCGTCGGCCACCAGCCGAATCTTCGGTTTCGTCGTATCGCCGGCGTAAACCACACGAACCTTGTACTGCGCCGCCGGATCGAGCCCGTCGTAGTGCAGCTTGAGCGGGCTGTCGTTGAGCGACTCGGCGTGGCGCCACCAGGAGATCGGGTCCTTCATGTAATCGCCCCTCAGCACGAAGCCCACCAGCGAGGATTCAAGAAATGCCGGATCCTTTCCATACCCAGGTCCGCGGACGAGGTGAGGTTGCCGCGTCAGGTTGCCAAGGTCGTCGTAGAAGCCACCGGGGCCGGGGTTGGTCCAGTTGACGATCTGGTCGATGCCCCGCAGCCGGTCTGCTTCGTTGGGCGACTTGCGCAGCTCCGCGAAACGGCGTTTCAGCCAAATGCGGTTGTTCAGTGGATGGTCGACCGTGTCCAGGTTGGCCCCGCGGATGACGCGGATCGCCTGGTAGCGTTCCACGCTCAACTGCATGCGGATGCTCTGGTACAAGGCTTCCGCCAGTTCGAAGACCCGGGCGCGCCAGTCCTGGGAAACCGGTCTGGTCAGCGCGCGGTCCAGGATTTTCTCCGCCTCGGCCATGGCGGTCAGCGAACCGATGCGGGGCGCCAGGCGAAGCGCGGCCAGGGCCTGATCTTCCAGCGCGGTTTCATACAGCAGGCGGCTTCGGGTGTAGGCGTCGTAGTAAGCCCGGTAGCGCACCTGTTGGAATCGCCAGTTCAGCAGGTCCGCCGGCGAGGCGGACTTCTCCATCGAGCGAACCTGTTCGAGATTCGTGTAAACGCCCTCGTTTGCCAGCAGCGGTCCCTCCCAGTTCCGCTCCAGCCCGAGCAACGCCTGGGTGAAGTCGTCCGTGTAGCGCTCACCGATGAAATACCGGCTGTAGTCGCGGAGAATGTCGAGTACGTTTTGATCCGGGTCCCAACCCAGGCCGCTCCAGATGATCTTGTTGACGTCGTCGTTGCAGCCTTCCGAATACGTGATGAAACCGATCGCGTAATCCTGGTAGCGGTGGAAGATCTGCGCCTCTTGTATGGGCCGCGGATTGATCGCCTCCCGGCCCTCGGTCAACGCGTAGGCCAGGTCCCAGTCCGGGACCGGGTACTGGCACTGGCGGCTGTGAGTGATATCCGGGTACCGCCGGATCGGGTAGCGCTTCGGAACTTTTGCCCGCAACTCCGGCAAACTGATGCGGATCTGAGGCCCGAAGACGATGCCGCTCAACCACTTTGGCTCTTGTTTGAGGATGTCGAAGAACTCGTTGAGCCATTCGGAATTGAAGCTTTGTGGAGAGACCCACATTTGCGCGTTCGGGTGGTACTTATGCAGAACCTCGGTTTCTTTCTCGAGCAGCGCCATCAGGTACTTCGGACGGGTGTGCCCCGGATCGCCGCCGGGAACGAAAACCGCATTGATGCGCGGCAGGCGCCGGAAGACTTCGCCCCACTCCTTGAGCGCGAATTCCACCGTGGCCGGATCCGAGTAATCCTTGTCCATCGCCGGATACCAGATCCAGACGTCCAGGCCGTAGTCGTCACAGATGCGGGACATCTCGGCCATCATGTCGATCTGGGGCAGGGGGAAGTGAGGGCTGTCGGCGTCGTCGTCCGAGCGCGGAGGGATCAGCTCGATCGCGTTCGTTCCGAACACGGCCAGGTCACGGATATACTGCTCCCACATCGCCACCGTCCAGGCGTCATAAGAGTTCGTCTTCGGACGGTAGCCGAGCTGGTGGCCGCGCAGCGGATACCTGGGGGCGGTGGCGATGTCCAGATCGTCCGGCAGGAGAATACTGCCGCGTTTCATCCGCAAGGTGCGGAGCAAATGCCCGACACCGAACAGCACTCCCCGGGCATCGTTGCCGATAACGAAGACGGCCGCGCCAACGCCCCGCTGCCGGATCCGGATCCGGTAGCCCTCGGCGCCGCTTGCGCCGCGGTCGGAGGCCAGCTCCTGTGTGAACTGGCCCGCGAACGCCGGGAGCTGGTTCGCCGGGCCCACGGCCACCACCGGTGCGCTGCCTGACGGCCAGGCGTGAACTACCGGCCAGCGAATCAAAGTGCGCTTGTAGACTTCCTCGACCAGCATTTTTACGGCGTTGTTCTCTTGTTTGGCGAGGCCGGGCGGTGAGACCACGACCGCCTTGGCAAGCTCCAGTGTGCCGCCGTAACAAACAGCGGAGAAGAGAGAGAGCAGAAAGGGAAGGAACAGCCTCATAAAGTTTCCTCCGGGATACATGAAACTCGGTCAGCCGCCCGTACCGCTCACCGGTGGCCGGCTTGGTGCCACTGTATTGTTCTTATACTATAGCCGAAAAAAGGGGCTGAGGACCGCCGTGGCATCCGGTCCCCAGCCCAGTCGCTAGGGGGCTATCAGAATTCGAATCGCAGGCTGAGCTGCGTGACTCGTCCCGGCCGGGCGCCCTTGATCCGTCCGAAGGCGCTCCCTTTCCGGATGTTCGTCTCGACGCTACTGAGCACCGTGTGGTTCAGGAAGTTGAAGAAATCGGCCCGGAACTGAAGCCTCTTGCCTTCGCCGAAGTCGATGTTCTTGGCGATGGCCATGTCGAGGTTCCACATTCCCGGCCCATAGATCGACCGGCGCCCCAGCGTCCCCGGCCGGATCATCGCCTTGCTCACCGGGCTGACCGGTACCTGCGCGAAGGCCGCCTGGTTGAGGTACTGGTAAGTGCCGTCAGCGCGGGGTTGGTCCCAGTTGGGCAAGACGGCGTCATCGAAGCTCTTGCCGACGAAGTCCGGCCGGCCGCCCGGCGAGGCGCTGGTGCTCTGGGTGATCAGCAGCGGCTGGCCGGTCTGGGCCTCGAAGATACCACTGAGCTGCCAGCCGCCCAGGATTCCCTTCGCTGCCGCATTGTCGGCCGGGTACGGAATAGGCACGTCGTACAAGAAGTCGGAGATGAACCGGTGCCGGATGTGATACGAGGTCGGGCCGTGGTTCAAATCCAACCGGTTGAGATCCTGCGGGTTCTCCGAGGTGCCGCAGCAGTTGTAATCACCACGGAAATAGGAGGTGTTCGAAGCGTAGGTATAGTTCACGTTGAACTGGAGGTTCTTCGAGAACCGCTTCTTCAGCGAGGTTTGCAGTGAGTCATAGATGCTGGAATCCGCGCTCTGGTAATAGCGGAACTGCCCGAAATTCTCGTTCTCGCGCAGTCCGGTGACGCGGTCCACGCGGTTCCAGTAGGGGCTGTAGATCAGCTTGACCCCGTGGTTGCCGACGTAGGCGATGTCCCAGACCAACGTCTTAGTAAGCTCGCGCTGGATGCCGAGGGTCCACTGCAGGCTGTAGGAGTTCTCCCAGTTGGGATCGATCGCCGTGTCGGAAGTGAGCCCGGTTTTCTGGATCATGGGTTTGACGTCACTGTTCCACATCGGGTAATGGATTCCGAGTTGCGCCAACTGGTTCGTGCTCAGGCGCGCCTCGACCGGCTCATTCGGACTGTTCATCACGATCTCGACGGGGCCCGAGAACAGGTTAAAGGGAATAAAGAAGATCCCGAACCCACCCCGGATGACGGTTTTCTTATCGCTGCCGACGGTCCAGGCGAAGCCGGCGCGCGGCGACACCATGCCGTAGTAAGCGTTCCACGCCGAGTCAGGATCCCGGTAGGGACCGTACGGGCCGTCGCGGTTGAACAGCCGGTCATCCCGCTCGTTGGGGACATCGCCGTAGTCGTAGCGGATGCCCAGGTTCACCATCAGGTCCGGGTTCACGCGGATGTCGTCTTGCAGGAACACGCCGGTATACCAGCGGCGAACCTCAAATGGCTTCAACATGAACTGGAATTTGCTGCCGGTGGGGCGGTTTTCAATGGCATCCTGGAGCGTCTCGTATTCGTACTGCGGAACCTCCTCGTTGAGGCGCCGGGCCAGGTGCCAGCGGTACAGGCCGCCGAACTTGATCGAGTGCCGGCCCTTCACCAGGAAGAAATTGTGCTCTACCGTGCTGGTCGAACCCCACTTCACGAATGTCTCTCCCCCGGCGCCCGGGGATCCGGCGACCTCAATAGAGGGGACGTGTGCAGTATAGATGCCGTCACTGCGGTCCACCTTGGAGCGGTTAATGCCGAAACGCGTTTCCGAGGTCAGCGTGGGGCTCCAGACCCGCGTGAACGTGGCGGCGATGTTCTCGTTCATGCCGACGTAGGTTCGAGAATTGCCGAACGCCAAGCGGGGCCTCAGGTAATTCGGATGGCCGCGGGTGTAGCGCGCGATCAGATGGTTGTTGTCCGAGATATTATAGTCGACCCGAATGTTGCCCTGATCCTCGTGCCGGTCCTCGACACCGGAGCCGGCATAAGAAGCCACCCAATCGCCGGGTTGCTCCGGACCGGTGGGCAGAGGCCAAAGGTCAAAGTAGGTTTGCGCCTCGGGAATGGCGGCGGTGATCTGCTGGCGGGCCCAGTTCGAGGGGACATCGCCGCTGACCGGCGACTTGGCCGTTTTCCGGTAGCCCTCGTAGGTGCTGAAGAAGAACAACTTATCGGGCACGATCGGTCCGCCCAGCGATCCACCGAACTGGTGGTAAACCTCCGAGCTCTTTCGGGACGTGAAATGGTTTACCGCGTTTAGCCCCCCGGCCTGGTAGTATTCGAACACGCTGCCGTGGAAGGCGTTCGTGCCGCTCTTGGTGATGAGGTTCACGTTGCCGGAGACGGTTTGGGCGATCTCAGCCGAGAAGATGTTTTTGGCCACTTCAACTTCCTTTACCGCCTCCACGCTAACGCCCTTGATGTAGTTGAAGTTCTGGTACAGCGACAAAGAGGCGAATTCCTCGTCGGGAGAGGCGTCCACGCCGTCCACGGTGAAGGTAAAGCCCCGGGGAGGAAGTCCGTTCAGTGAGATCGTGCTGCCGCCCGCGGAAACCCCCGTGCCGAGGTTGAGAATGTTCGTGATGTCACGGCGCGCCAAGGGCAGCTCGGATACCTGCAACGTGTTCAGGCGAACGTCCTGTTGCGCGCTCACCGTATTCATCAAGGGAGCTTCGGTGGTTACCGTCACGGTTTCCGTGGTGGTACCCAGCTCCAATTGGTAGGTCAAATTGACTTTCTGCCCGGCGCTGAGTGCCAGGCCCGTTTCCGTGTAGGTCTTGAAGCCGTTGGCCTCGACCTTGATCGTGTACGATCCGACGGGCAGGAAGGACATCGAAAATTCACCGCGGACATTGGTGGTCGCCGTTTTCGTGAGTGAGGTTTGTTCCTGTATGGCTGTTACCGTCGCGTTAGGAACAGCCGCTCCGGTCGGCTCGAGGACGATGCCGTAGATCGTCGCCGTGGTCACCTGCGCGCTGGCGACGAAGGCGCCGGCCAACAGCAGGCAAAGTGTCAGGCCTAGCAGAGGGCCCACAATCTTTCGCAAGTTGAGTGTCGCGATTCCTTGTTTCATACGCTGTTCGTCCCTTTAACTTGAATGGGTCCACAGTCCGAGACCGGGAACAGGCGCGGCCGCTCAAAACGCTTCGTGCCCTGGTTACTGTGAAAACGGTGACTCGCTGGCGGTGCAACTGGAATCCTGCCGGGCCGCTTCCCTGGCTCGGAGTTGTTGAGTTTCATCGATTCGTTCTGCTGGACCCCGCCGCCGGGTGATCCACGATCACCCTCGGCGAGCCCCCAATTCACCTGAAATGATACGCCCTAGTCGGGACCATGTCAAGCCGGGAGTGGAATCCAATTTCATTTACCGCGCGCGGCCCGTATCGCAAGCCCTGCCGGCGCGCCGGGGAAACACCATCGCTGTCCTCCGGCTCCGGGAGACGAAACCTCATTTCGATAGTGATCCGGATCGTGTCTTCCTTTCAATCCAGGCAGTGTGAGGATCGGGGCGGTCACGGCAACGGAGTAGGCCGGCTGCGTCGTTCGACGTCTTCAGCGATGCGTCCGGCTGTCGGCGAGGCGGCGGGTGTTGCCGCGGTGAGCGGGGTGGCCGGAGGCAGCGGGCCATAGCCCAAGCCGGCTGAGGCCCTCCTGAATACGCTCGGCTTCGTCACCGTGGAAGCGGCGAAACGGCTGCGCCATGGTGTCACCACAGATGCCGAAGACGGACAGGGCACATTTGAGTCCCTTGAGATAACTGGAAGCGTGCGAACCTACTCCATAGACAATTCCGCTTACGCGCATAACCGTTCCGTGCAACGTTCGCACGCGGGCCAGGTCACCGGCCACGGCCGCCTCGTAGAGCTTGACGTAGAGCTCGGGGAAAAGATTTGCCCCGCCGCAGACCCCGCCGTGCGCTCCCAGTAGCACCGCTTCGGCCAGCAGTTCTTCCTTGCCGATGAACAGCGAGAACTCTGGCCGGTCTGCAAGGGCGAGTTGCAGTTCATGGAAATATACCATGTCGCCCGAGCTGTCCTTCAAACCGGCGATTCCCGGTATTTGTGCCGCCCGGCGGACGGTTTCCACTTGGAACGGTACCTTCGTCAGACCAGGCAGGTTGTAGAGAAACGCCGGCAGCGGAAGCTGGGGGACCAGCCGCTCAAGGTAGTTGAGCAGTTCAGCTTGCGCCATCGAGTAATAGTAAGGAGTGGTCAGCACGACCGCGTCGGCCCCGGCCCGATGGGCGTAGGCGGCCATTTCGATGGTTTCGGCCGCCGCTGTGTCCGTAATTCCCACCAGCAGTGGCACACGACCGGCCACTTGCCGGCAAGCGCGGTCGATCACCTCCCGCCGAAGCCGATAGCTGAGCGCTGGTGCTTCGCCCGTACTTCCGAGGATAAACAGACCGTGCACTCCCCCGGCCAGGACGTGTTCAACCAAGCGTTCGAGGCCGGCCTCGTCCAGCGCATCGGGACTCTTCAATGGCGTCGCCATGGGAGTGATAATGCCTCGCAAAGCTTCGTTTACGGCCATCTCGTCTCTCCAAGCTTGGGATGATCCGGCTGCCCGGCCATGCGGGTGAGCTTGCCGCCGGATCATACCGCAATCACCAGTATATACGAAACGATGAGGAATACAATGAACAGCGGTTTCACTTTTTCCTGGCTCGTAAGGTCCGGTTTGCTGGTTCGCTCGGTGACCGGAGTCGCGACCAGCCGGTGCCGGGAAGGCGGCTGCTTCTCCCGGGTGAGACGATGTCGCGCGGACCCGGACAGTATCTCGCGAGAGCGCCTGGGAGATGTTGTTGACAACCAATCGCCATCGGACTTAGCCTGAAACGTAATTCCATATGGCCGGCGGACAGGTGGAAGGCGACTTCGGGGCGATGCTGAGCCGGACCTGCCGCTCGCCACAAAGGAACGACGGCGATGAAGAAGAAGACAAGGAAGATGCGGCGGCGGGATTTCCTGCGCCTGACGGGTGGCGCCCTGGCCGCTGGCAGGATAGCCGCAGCGCAAAGGCCGCGGCCGAACATCGTGTGGATTATGGCCGATGACCTGGGCTACGGGGATGTCGGCTGTTATGGCCAGCAGCGGATTCGGACGCCGAACATCGACCGGCTGGCAGCCGAGGGCATGCGGTTCACCGACGCCTACGCCGGCTCGACAGTGTGCGCGCCCTCACGCTGCTGCCTGATGACGGGACTGCACAACGGCCACGGGAGGGTGCGGGACAACATTCCGCACAACATTTTCCTGCAACCAGACGACTTCACCGTGGCCGAACTGCTGCAGCAGGCCGGTTACCGCACCGGCGGCTTCGGCAAGTGGAGCCTGGGCACG
>CAZXVW010000028.1:0-14363 GCA_964644025.1 uncultured Solibacteraceae bacterium
AGCCCCGAGCCGCACACCGGAGCGAGGCGAGGTGTCCCAGTCCCGGTAAATCCGAACGCGGAGGAGTGACTTCGCCAGGCTCGTAGCTTCAGGCACACCCACAGGTCCTCTCAACTCTGCGAGAACGGACTGCGAAGCCTCTGCTCCGCTTACCCGTGACCTGCGGCGTGGTCCCGGTCCTACCCGAGCCGCCAGCCAACACTTTTCCCCTCTGCGGGACACGAATGAATCCGGGTCGTTCTTGGTTTTGTTCACGGGGCGAAGGGATTCGGTCACAATCTCCAAGGCGGGCGTGGCAGCGAAGTTCAGCTCGTAGACCAATTGGCGTTCGAGCTGGACAACACACTCGAGCGAGGCGGTTCGGTCCGGAGTGGCAGGTTCGCCTTTCCAGATCCATTCGTGGGCGCCGCCACCCAACCGCATCGCTGCGGCAAGGTCAATTGGCGCGGCTTGCAGAAGTCCAACGGTGTCAATCAAATTCGACTTCCCAGCGGCATTCGGTCCGATGATGACATTGAGCGGACGAAGTTCGAGGGTTGTTTCCCTGAAGGATAAGAGGTTCTTCAGCGTGATGGACCGAACAAACATCCTCCTCATTGTATTCTCTCGGCCGGATTGACGGCGCGCCCACGGTCACGGGGTGTCGCGGGTCAGCCGGTCCGGGAAATGGAACAGCCCGAGCGGCAGCGGCTTCGCTCGCAGCAGGGGCCAGTGTGACGGCTGCGCCCCGGGTTCGAACGCAGCCAGCACGCCGGGCGGCCTACTGCCGCTGAGTTCGGGGGTTGCGTAGCCCCTCACCAGAACTGGAACTCGTGCTGCCCCTGAGTTCGGTATTTGCGTAGCCTGTCCCTGGAACTTGTATGCTAGAAACTTATGCGGAAACGGCTGCTTTATTGGTTTTCATTGGTTCTGATGGTTGCGCCGCTGGCGGCCGCGGCGCGGTTCGAGTTCTGGCCGGGGACGAGCTACGATGCGGCCATTCCCACCGAGCGCAAGGTCCTCGGCTACAACCCGGGAGACCGGATCACCACCCCGGCTGACATCATCCGCTACCTGGAAGCCCTGGCCGCGGCCGCGCCTTCCCGCATGAAGGTATACCAGTACGCCAAAAGCTGGGAAGGGCGGCCCCTGATCTACGCTGTCATCGGCTCGGAGACCAACATCCGGCGGCTGGAGTCGATCCGGAAGGGCATGAAGCAGCTCGCCGACCCGCGCAAAACCCCCAAGGCCCAGGCGCAGAAGCTGATCGATACGTTGCCTGCCCTGGTCTGGCTGGCCTACGGCGTGCACGGCAACGAGATCTCCTCACCGGACGCCGCGCTGGTAGTGGCGTATCACCTGCTGGCGGCGCGCAACGACAAGATGGTGAAGGAAATCCTCGACAACGTCGTCGTCCTGATCGACCCGTTGCAGAACCCGGACGGCCGCAACCGTTTCGTGAACCATTTCGTCCAGAGCGAGGGACTGGAGCCGAATCCCAACCCCGACGCCCTGGAGCACACTGAAGACTGGCCGGGCGGCCGGACGAACCATTACCTGTTCGACATGAACCGCGACTGGTTCGCGCTCACTCAGCCGGAGACGCGCGGCCGGGTCAAGACACTGCTGAAGTGGTACCCGCTGGTGTTCGTCGACTTGCACGAGATGGGGGGCGAGGCGACGTATTACTTCGCCCCGGAGGCGGTTCCGTATAACCCGTACATCGACAAGACGCAGCGCGAGGAGCTTGCCTGGTTCGGAAAGAATAACGCCCATTGGTTCGATCAGTTCGGCTTCAGCTACTTCACGCGCGAAGTTTTTGATGAGTTCTACCCGGGCTATGGCGCCAGTTGGCCGCTTTACTACGGCGCGGTGGGGATGACTTACGAGCAGGCCTCGGTGCGCGGGTTGGTGAGGCGGCGGCGTATCGACGGGAAGCTGCTTCATTATCCCCAAACAATCCGCCAGCATTTCGTTTCCTCGATCTCGACCTGTCAGACGGCGGCGCGGCGCCGCAGGGAACTGCTGGAGAATTTCTGGCGTTATCGGCAAACGGCGGTCGAAAACGGCCGCCAGGGGACCATCAAGGAATATGTATTCCCGCGCACGGGGGACGTTTCGGCTCTCGACAAGCTGGCTGACGTGCTGGCGCGGCAGGGCATCGAAGTGAGGCGCGCCAACGCGCCGTTCGAGGCCGGCGGACGCGAGTGCCCGGCCGGCAGCTACGCCATCAGCCTGGCGCAACCGTCCGAGCGGCTGATCCGGGCGCTGCTCGATCCCGAGGTGAAAATGGACGAGGCGTTCCTGAAGGAACAGGAACGGCGGCGGAAAAAGCACCTGCCGGATCAGATCTACGACGTGATCGCCTGGTCGCTCCCGCTTCTCTATAACGTGGAATTGATCAGCAGCAAGGAGCCGGTCCAGGGCAGCTTTGAACCGGTGCGCCCGGGTGCGCTGCCGAAGGGCAAGCTCAACGGCGGCAAAGCGACGGTGGCCTACCTGGTTCCGTGGGGCACGGCGGCCGCGGGACGGCTGCTGTGCGCTGCGCTGCGGAAGGACATGAAGGTTTGGAGCGCCGATAAGAGCTTTACGTTGAAGGGGCGCAAGTTCCCGCGGGGCACGCTGATCTTCAAAGTGGCCGAGTACTCCGGGGAGTTACCCGGCGTGATGTCGGAGCTGGCGGCGGCCTCGGGCGCCGAGGTCGTAGCCGCAAACACTGGCTGGGTGGACGAGGGGATCAGCCTGGGTAGCAACCGGGTCCTTCCGTTACGGCGGCCCGAGGTCGCCCTTGCCTGGGATGCGCCCACGGCCAGTTACGCGGCCGGCAACACGCGGTTCGTAATCGAGCGGCAGTTCGGATATCCGGTGACGCCGATCCGCACCAGCCTGCTAGCATCGCCGGCCACCGACCTGGATCATTACGACGTGCTGATCCTCCCCGCCACCCGGCGCGCCGGCTACGCGACCGTATTGGGGGAGCGAGGCGCGAAGCGGCTGAAGGACTGGGTGAGTGACGGAGGAACGCTGATCGGCATCGCCGGAGCGCTCGCCTACCTCACCGATCCCTCGGTGGAGCTTCTGGCCATCAACCGCGAACGGCAGCCCCGGGAGGAGAAAAAGGCCGAGAAGAAACCAGAAGAAAAGAAGAAGGAGGCGACCGTCCCCGGCAAGCTGATCGCGAACGAGAAGGAGCTGGCCAGGGAAATCGAGCCGGAGAAGGAATTGCCGGACAACGTGCCCGGCGTGCTGGTGAGGGCGAGGCTGGACCCGGACAACTGGATCACGGCGGGGTTGCGCGGCACCGTGAATGTTATGTTTCAGGGACGGGGGATTTACACGCCGATTAAACTGGATAAAGGCGTCAACGCGGCGCTGTTTCTGGGCCCGGAAAAGCTGCTCGCCAGCGGGTATCTTTGGGAGGAGAACCGCAAGCAGCTTGCCTTCAAACCGTTCGTGGTGGTGCAGAAGACGGGACGGGGCATGGTGGTGGGTTTCACGGCCGACCCGAATTTCCGGGCCTACATGGACGGTTTGAACATGTTGTTCGTGAACGCCATCTTCCGTAGCCAGGCGCGGGTGCGCAGCGCGAAGGAGACGGCGTTTTGACAGCCCTGCGCACCGGAAACAGGGCGGAGCGATACCGAAGTTCCAGCCCCGGACAAGCGCTATCTGACTGACACTGCGAAGGAAAACCCGGAAAGGGGTTTCTCGTTTCTGGCTACACACCGAGCAGGCGGAAGGCCTTGGCCTGGAGCGGGGTGACTCGGGCCGGCAAATGGAAGCTCGCGCCGGAGCCTCCGGTGCTGCCGCTTCGGCAGGCAGGCGAGCGCGCCACAATGCTCGTCCTCGGTGGCATCTTCGACCGCCAGCTCCGCGGCCGGCGTGGTGGTCTTCCAACTGCGGGCCGTGGCCGGCTTCGAGCCCGCCCGTCGCCTCGGCCTGGGATCTCCGCCCAGGCGCGACCCTGCGCGGATCGCTTTCACACTACTACAACGAGAAATCAACTCACGCCTTCGGTTACTTTCTCACGTGGCACAACAACCCCCTATTCGGTTACTTTCCTATTTGACTTGAAGGGAAAACAATGTCGCAGAAAACGTTTCCAGTGAGTGGCTACATCTGGAGATGCGAAACGCGATTAACTCATTGACCTGGAAGCACTACTTCAGAAATCGCCTCAGGAACTTCGAGCTAGCGGGGGTGGACCACGAGCGGATCCGGGTAATGCCGCAAGTAGGCCTCGCGGACGATCGGCTCGGCGATCTCCTTGAGCTTTGTCCAATGCAGGCTGCTGCCGAGTTCGCTGTCCGATCCGGCGGCCAGGGTGGAGCCGCCCCAGATCTTCTCCTGCGGCAGATCCTCGGCCGCCTGGAACGCCGCGGTCAGCTTATCCACCTGAAAGATGTCTTCGTCGTAAGGTGAGCCGCGAATGATGCTGTAGGTGTAGCGGCCGTTGGGCCTGGTGCAGATGAGGCTGATGAGGTTCGTGAACCGCTCGGCCGCGAGCACCAGCCGCGTGTTCGGATCTCCCTTTTCATCCGCGATCACGAAGTTGTAGGGCGATTTGTAAAGGATCTCGGGCTTCGTCGTGATCGGGGTGATGCCGGCTCTCCCCTCCAGCAGCGCGAGCAGGCGGTCGCAAACCTCGCGGATCGTGTTGATGACGATCGCTTCGTCCCCGGTTCGCTTGCCCAGCATCCTTTGCCTTCGGTACGGCTCGAAAACCCAGGTGAAGTGATTGCGGACAATCTCGTTGAGTCGGACCGGGTACAGGCCGCCGCAGACGTCGATCTTGTTGTTGTACTGCACGATCCACCGCAGCAGCGGGTCGCCGCCCACCCGCTCCAGCAGTTCGTGGTATTCCAGCACGAAAGCGGCCAGGGATACGTCCTGGTCCGCATTCCAGACGAAGACGTTTACTGGACGCTGGCGAGGCAACCACCGTTCCATCAGCCTACCCTGGCGCACGGCAATGTAGGCCTGCATCGCGGCGCTCATCGTGGCCTCACGAATCACTCCCTTGTGATGGTCGAAGTGAACGTGGTGGCCTACGTGCCCGGGAGTGTCGTCCATCACCTCCAGGCCGATGGAGTATTCCGGGGCTTCGCGGACGAAATGGTCCCAGTTCTCAAACCGCCTGGCGGGGACGTGAATCTCGATGTTCTGAAACGGATTCTTCATTTCGACCTACAGGTAACCCACCTAGAGGAGCATAGCACGTTTAAACGGGCGACAGGCCCCTCCCGGCTACCGGCGCCGTCTGAAGAACTCCTGAAAGCCCGCTCCTGGCAGCCGTCGTTTTCAGGCAATCTTCAGCTTGAAGGAGGAGAATAAGGAAGAGGAGGATACGATGAAAAGCATTTGGAGTTCATCCCTACTGCTGGTGGCGCTTGCTACGCTGCTCACCGGTTCGGTCCTGGCGACGACGATCAACTTTGACTCGGCCACGCCGGGAGCACTTCCGCCGGGCTGGATCTCAGCGATGACGCATAACGGTGGACCCCCGCGCTGGGAGGTGGTCGCCGATAACACCGCGCCGAGCAAGCCCAACGTGCTGGCCCAGCTTTCCAGCGACCCGACCGGCGGACGATTCCCGCTGGCCATTTACGACAAGGCAAGCCTGAAGGACGGTGAGCTTAGCGTGAAGTTCAAGCCCATCTCGGGAAACATTGACGCTTCGGGAGGACTGGTTTGGCGCTACCGCGACCCGAACAACTATTACATCGTTCGCTCGAACGCCCTGGAGAACAACACCGTGCTTTACAAGGTGGAAAACGGAAGGCGTTCCTCGCTGGCTCCCAAGGGGACGCCGCCGAGAACTTACGGCGTGCGGCATACGGTTACGGGGCAGCAATGGCATACGCTCCGCGTCACCTTCAGCGGCCCCTTGTTCACTGTCTATTACGATGGAAAAAAAATGTTCGAGGTGGAGGATAATACGTTCACCGAAGCTGGAAACGTCGGCTTGTGGACAAAAGCCGACAGCGTGACGCATTTCGACGATTTCCAGTTCGTGCCGCACTGAATCGGATCACCGAATGTTCGCCGCCCACGCCGACGGCCGGAGCAGATCGAGCAATGCAAATGCCAGGTGTGCCTGCAGCCCGGTGCCCCGCAACGCGGCTCGGCTTGTGGCCATGCTCGTGGTTCTTGCTCTGGCCTCCTGGTCACAAGCCCAGCCACCTCATTCAGTAACCGCGGTCCGCACCGCCACCCCGCCCGTTATCGACGGCGTGATCCAGCCCGGTGAGTGGGCCAAGGCGGCGCGCGTGGACAATTTCATCCAGTTGCAACCGCGACGGGGAGCGCCGGCGACCGAGCGTACCGTTGCTTACATTCTTTACGATGACCTGCACATCTACGTGGGCGTTTACGCCTATGACTCCGAGCCCGGCAAGATTACGGCCCGGCTGACGCGGCGGGACGCGGACATGGCCGATGACGACTCGATCACAATCTTCCTCGATACGTTTCACGACCGGCGCAACTGTTACCTGTTTGCCACCAATCCGCTCGGAACCCAAACCGACGGCCGGATCGGCGAGGACGGCAGGGTCCGGGATACGACCTGGGACGCGGAGTGGTCATCGGCAAGCCGGATCACCGCTGACGGCTGGAGCGCCGAATTCGCCATTCCCTTCCGCGTACTGCAGTTTCGCCCGGGAAAGAATCGGACCTGGGGCTTCAACATTGGCCGCACGCGCCGCGCCAACCTGGAAGCAAGCTTCTGGGCCGGGCCCCTGGAGGCGGCGTTCCGGGTCTCCCAGTACGGGGAACTCCGCGGGCTGGATCTCACCGTGAAGGGCGCCAAACGCTGGGAGCTGGTCCCTTATCTGCTCGGCAACTACGCCCAGGGCCGGAACACCAAGGGTGACGCGGGCCTGGACTTCCGGTACACGTTCAGCCCGGAAACCCGGGCGGATGTAACGGTCAACCCCGACTTCGCCACCGTGGAGGCGGACGAGGAGTTCGTCAATCTGACCCGGTTCGAGCCGCAACTACGAGAGAAGCGTCCCTTTTTCCTGGAAAGCAACGACCGGTTCCGGCAGCGGATCCAGTCCTTCTATTCCCGCCGCATTCAGGATATTGACATCGGCGGGACCTTGCGATCGCGTTACGGGGCCTGGGACATGACGCTGCTGTCGGTCCGTTCCTCGCCGATGGAAGTGGACTCCACCCTGGAGGACGGCTCCGTGCTAGAGCACGCCAACTATACCGTGGCGCGCGTACAACGACACATCATGAAATCCTCCGACGTCGGCATCCTGGTGGCCAACCGCGCCCTGGGTGGCGAGAACCGCGGATCGGTGGGCCTGGATACAACGCTCCACCTGACGCGGATCATGAACTTCACGGGCCAGCTCGTCCGCTCTCACGGCCCGTACACCAGCGGCCGCTGGGCCTTTTTCGTCCGTCCCGCCTGGGATTCCTCAACGTTCCACTATCACTTCCGCTACACTCATCTCGGTGACCGGTTCGGCGACAACGTCAATGCCATCGGTTTTGTGCGGGACGACAACCGGCGGGAAATGGACAGTGACCTGGAAAAGGTTTTCTGGCTGGAAAAAGGGCCAATTCAGCGAATCGGGTTCGAGGCCAAGAACAACATTTACTGGAGCCAGCAGAACGTGTTGCGGCACTATCACCAGATTGACACAGCCGAGGTCGAGTTCCGCAACCGCTGGAGCGTCGAGGCTGGACACGGGCAGATGTTCGACCGGTTCGAGAAGAAGTTCTTCAACAACCGGACCTGGTGCAACCTGGGCTACAATACGCGGGAATACAACTCCTGGGAGATCGAGTACCAGACCGGACGCAATTATGATTCAGACCTGGATTCGATGAGTGCGCGCATACGCCGGAAGGTGAGTCAGAAGCTGGGGGTAGAGTACCAGCTTTCCCGCGTCTGGCTCAATCCCGATCCGGAGAACAAGGCCACGCTAATCAACATCTTCCGCGCCCGCCACAACTTTACTCGCGACGTGTACCTCCGGTTGTTCTTCCAAACCAATTCCGTAATCGACCGCAAGAACCTGGAAGCGGTGTTCGTCTGGCGCTACCAGCCGCCATTCGGGTCCATCCAGTTTGCCTTCCAGCGCGGCCGTGCCGCCTTCGGACAACGCTCCCAACAAGGCAACACGTTCTTCGTCAAAATGACACATGTGTTTTGATAGGTACAGATGAAACCTGAAATTGACGGGACACTGAGCGGAGCCGCCGGGGCGAAAGTCACGGCGGTTGGGCTGGGGATGCTGGCCGCCCTGCTGGCGATTGGAAGCGGTTGCCGGCCGGCGCCCTCGGCACAGGTAGTGGTCTACACTTCGGTCGACGACGTCTTCTCCCGGCCGGTTGCCGAGCGCTTCCAGCAAGAGACCGGCATCCGGGTTCGCCTGGTGCCGGACACCGAAGAGACCAAGAGTACCGGCCTGGTGAACCGGCTGATCGCGGAGAAGGATCGGCCGGTGGCGGACGTTTTCTGGAGTGGAGACCCGGTGCGCGCCGCGCTGCTCAAGGCGAAGGGCGTCACTGCCGCTTACCACTCGCCCCAGGCCCAGGGTTTGCCGGCGCTCTACAGCGACCCGGAAGGTCACTGGACCGGGTTCTCCGCCCGGGCGCGGGTACTGATTTACAATACCGGGCTGGTGAAGAAGGGCGCCGAGCCACGCTCCGTGCTGGACCTGGTCACCCCGCGTTTCAAAGGCAAGGCGTGCATCGCTAACCCGCTGTTCGGCACCACCTCGATGCACGCGGCAGCGCTGTTCCAGGTGCTGGGAGAGGAGAAGGCCCGCCGGTTCTTCGAGGATTTCACCGCCAACGGCGGGGCCATTCTGTCCTCGAATGGCGAAGTCCGGCGCCGGGTGGCTGCGGGCGACTTCGCCGTGGGCATCACGGACACTGATGACGCTCACGTGGCGCTCACCGAGGGCAAGCCGGTTGGGGTTGTCTACCCGGATCAGGACGGCATGGGAACCCTGATCATCCCGAACGCGGCGGTACTCATCCAGGGCGGCCCGAACCCGGCGGGCGGGCGGAAGTTTGTCGACTACTTGCTGCGTCCGGAAACCGAGCGAGCGCTGGCTGAAAGTGAGGCGGCTCAGATGCCGGTGCGCCCCAGCGTCCCGGTACCCGCGGGTGTCCGCCCGTTGAGTGAAATTGTCCCGATGAAAGTTGACTACTCGTTGCTGGCGGTGAAGCTGGAGGAACTGAGCCGGGGCTTTCTCAAGCAGTGGGTTGACGCCAACCAGCCATGATCTCCAGTGGGGTTGTGGAACGGCCCGGTGCATGGCGGGGCGCCGGGGTGATCGGGGGTTTGCTGTTGGCTGTCGCTCCGGCGTTTCCCCTGTTGTGGGTGCTGGGGGCGGAGGGCGCTCCGGCTGAGCTTGGTGCTGGTTTCTCCCGGGCACTGGGCCGCGGCCTGGAAATCGCGCTGTACACCGCCGCGTTTTCACTCCTGACCGGCCTCCCGGCGGGAACCCTGGCCGGGCTGTACCGCTTCCCGTTGCGCCGGCCGCTGCTGGCAGCCCTGGCGGTCCCGTTGGTGGTCCCCTCGTTTCTCTGGGCAATCGGGCTGTCGATGTTTCGGATTGCGTTGGGGTGGCCGCCGGAAAGCCTGCTGTCGGGCCGTCCCGGGTGTGTGATCGCCTTCGCGGCCTTCGGCTTCCCCCTGGTGCTGTATGCAACGTTTTCCGCTGTGAGAGCGATCCCGGCCAGCCAGGTAGAGGCCGCGCGCCTGGCCGGGGGAGAGCGGGCCGTCGTGCGCTACGCCGCCGGGAGTGCCTTTCCAGTCGCGGCGGTGGCGGCGATGCTGGCGGGAGTGCTGACTCTTGCCGACCCGGGGCCGGGGCAAATCCTTTCTTATCCGGGCGTGGCGACCGAGATTCTGACCAGTTTTTCGGCGCTGTATGATTTTGCGCTGGCCACCAGACAGTGCACCGCGCTGGCGGCGGTGGTGCTCCTGCTGGCGGCACCGGTGGCTTGGTTGGCGGCGCCGCGGCTGGCGACTGGCCTGCTGGCCATCAACACCAGACCCGCCCCGTTGGCCCGCCGGGGATTCACCTCGTGGGTCAGTCCGGTTCTGCTGCTCGGGATGCTGGCACTGACCACGGCGATGCCCGCGGCAGGTCTGCTGGGGCCGCTGGCGGTGCGCTTTCCGCTTTCCCGCGCATTCGGGGAAGCGGCGCGGACCATCCCGAACACGGTTTTCTACGCCGCGGTGGCGGGAGTGGCGGCGAGCCTGCTCGGCTGCCTGCTGGCCCTCTGCGCCGGGCGGGAGAAACGCTGGCGGACCGTGCTGTTGGCCGGACTGGTGGTGGTGCTTTCCCTACCCCCGGCGCTCGGCGCGCTGGGAGTGATTCAGGCGGCCAGCCTGGCTCCGGCATGGCTCGATCCGCTGCTGCGCGGCCGTTTCCTGGTGGCCGTTGTGCTGGCGTTGCGGCTGTCCCCAGTGGCCACCGTGATCGCGATGCGCCGCGCCGGGAGCTTCGCGCCGTCCTGGGCCTGGGCGGCGGCCGTCCACTCGGTGCCGCTCGCGGTTTACCTGCGGCGGGTGGTTGGTCCGTTGCTGCTGCCGGCGGCCGCGCTCGGAGCGCTGTTGACGGCCCTGCTGGCCACCGCCGACGTGGGAACAGTGCTCCTGCTGCAGCCTCCGGGTGAGGCTTCCCTGCCGGTGACGATTTTCACCGTGATGGCGAATGCGCCGGAGGCTCTGGTGGCCTCGCTGTGCCTGCTCTACATTGCCGGCGCGGTGACGCTGTTGATGGTGGCCTGGCTACTGGTTGGGCGAGCGACATTTTCCTTTGGGGGGGAAGAGGCGTGAGTCCTATCGTCCGGATCCAGGAGATCGCAAAGAACTATGGACGGGACTCCGTTTTTGCGCGAGTTTCACTGGAAATCGTTCCGCATCGGCATTTCGCCCTGCTGGGGCCTTCCGGCTGCGGAAAGTCAACGATCTTGCGGATCCTGGCCGGACTGGAGGCGCCGGATGCCGGCGAGGTGTGGATTCGCGGGCGGCTGGCGTCGGGGCCGGGACGCGTTGTGACTGCCGCTCACGAGCGCGGCATCGGGATGGTGTTCCAGGATCTGGCTCTCTGGCCGAACCTGACCGTCGAGCAGAACGTCTGGCTGGGTTTGTCGGGCGCGGCTCTTCCGCGCCACGAACGAAGGGCGCGTGTTGGCGAGGCGCTCCGCATCTGCGGCGTGGAGGCGCTGGCGAATCGGAAGCCCGCGGCCATCTCCGGCGGCCAGCAGCAGCGCGTGGCCCTGGCGCGGGCGCTGGCCGCCAGGCCGCAGTTGCTCTGCCTGGACGAGCCGTTCTCCGGGCTCGACATCGCGCTGAAAGCGCGGCTGCACGAGGAAATCCGCCGGTTGTGCGCCCAGTTCGGCGTCACACTCATTCTGGCTTCTCACGATCCGGTCGACGCGGCCGCGCTGTGCACGGACGCCGCTGTTCTGGAGAACGGCCGGATTCGGGAGCAGGGACCGCTCGAAGATCTCCTCCAGCAGCCCGCCTCAGAAACACTTCAGGTGTTTGCCGCTCAACTCCGCGGGCGCTTCCGGTCCTGCTGAGCGAACGGCGGCTTTCCGTGGAAGACCGCCCGTGTCGCCGCGGCGGCAGGTGCTCTCGGCCGGGTGTTGGTGCTGGTATACTCGGGGTGTTGACCGGCGGGGCCCAGGCCACGCGTGTGTCAGACCGGCTGGCCGGATGGCGCGATACTTCACGCTTCGAGAAGCCGAAGAGTTGCTCCCGCAGCTCGAGGGGAAGCTTCGCCACGGCGTCGAAATGAAATCGGAGCTGGCACGGCAGGCAGCCGAACTGGAGGGGATGAAAGAGCGCGTCGCGATGGCAGGGGGAGTCCTGCTGGACCAGGAGCGGTTCTCCCGCCTCCGGTCCCGCATTGAAGTTCTGGCGAAACGGCTGAAGGAGCTGATCGAGCAGATTCATGCCTCCGGTTGCCAGGTGAAGGATCTGGATACCGGAGTGCTGGATTTTCCAACGCTATACCGAGGTGAGGAAGTGATGCTCTGCTGGCGCCTCGGCGAGCCGCGTATTGGCTGGTGGCACGGCGTCCAGGACGGGTTTCGGGGCCGCAAAGAGATCGGCCAGGATTTCCTGGACAACCACCGGGGTGAGGCGCCGTCTTGAATCGGCGCGGCTTGCACGGCCGCCCGCCTCTGGCGCGCTTTTGCCGTGGGTTCACCGATATAATGGAATAAAGCTCTCTGATGAAAACCTTCTACATCGAGACGTTCGGGTGCCAGATGAACGTGCACGACTCCGAAAAGGTGTCCGGCACGCTCCTGGCGCGGGGTTATCGCCCGGTGGATTCACCCGAACAGGCGAGCCTGGTGTTGTATAACACCTGCAGCATCCGGAGCAAAGCCGAGCAAAAGGTTTACAGCCGCCTCCAGCAATTCCGCCACCAGGCAGACGAGGGGAAGCTATTTGCCGTGCTCGGCTGCGTCGCCCAGCAGGAGGGAGAACGGATTTTCCAGCGTGCTCCGCACGTGAGCCTGGTCTGTGGATCGGCCAGCTACGGGAGGCTCGGCGAACTGCTGGCGCGGCTGGAGGCCGGTGAGCGGAGAGTCACGGCGCTGGAACTGGCGCCCACCGATCCCTTTGAAACGCCGTATGCCCGGCGGTTGCACCCATACCGTGCCTTCCTCACCATCATCGAGGGCTGTGACAAGTCCTGCGCCTACTGCGTAGTGCCTCTCACGCGGGGGCCCGAACGGAGCCGCAGCAGCCGCAGCATCCTGGAGGAGGCGGCCCGGCTCGCGGCCTCCGGGTACACCGAGATCACACTCCTTGGGCAGAACGTCAACAGCTACCGCGATCCTTCGCCTGCGCGCTGGGATTTCGCCACGCTGCTCGCCCGCGTCGCGGAGATCCCGGGCCTCCGGCGCGTGCGGTTCACGACTTCGCATCCACGGGACTTTCGGCGGGAAATTGTCCAGGCGATCGACGAGAACGAAACGTTGTGCAATCACGTTCACCTGCCGGTTCAGTCCGGTTCGGACTTCGTACTGGAGCGCATGCAACGGCTCTACAGCCGGGATCGCTACCTGCGCTGCATCGAATGGATTCGCGGCGCCCGCCGCCCGATCGCCATCACCACCGACGTGATCGTCGGCTTTCCCGGCGAGACGGAAGCTGATTTCCAGGACACTCTGTCTCTGATCGAAGAAGTCGAGTTCGACGCAATGTTCAGCTTCAAGTATTCCGCGCGGCCGAACACCGCGGCGCTGGAGTTAGATGGCCAGGTGCCGGAGAAGGAAAAGGGGCGGCGTCTGACGATTTTGCTGGAAAAACAACGGGCCATCCAGATTCGCCGAAACACCGCCCTGGTGGGGACCACGCAGGAGGTCCTGGTGGAACGTTACAACCCGTCCAAGGGTCAATGGGTGGGGCACACTTCGGACAACCGCACGCTGAATTTTATCCATCCCACCGCCGGGGAGGGGTCTCTGCTCGGCCGGTACGTCAAAGTCCGGGTTACCCGCTCGGGCCCCAACTCGCTGGCCGGCGAGGCGCTCTGCGATGAGGCTGCGCCGGCCTGGCCGGAGCAGCGCCGGCCGTGGGGTGCCGCCATGGAAGACCGCCGCGCCTCACCTGCGGCGGCCCGGAGCTGCTGACCGGAGAAAGGGAACAGCAATGGAAGTCGAAATGAAAATCCGGGGTCTGATGATGGACCCGGTCACCAACATGCCCATCGTCATCCTGAAAGACGTCAAGGGCAGTAGCATTCTTCCCATCTGGGTCGGAATTTATGAAGCCAATGCCATCGCGCTGGAGATCGAGAAGGTCGCCACTCCTCGGCCCATGACGCACGACCTCATTCGCACGTTGCTCCACGGCCTGGAAACGTCGGTCAAGAAGATCGTGGTGAACGAACTGAAAGATGACACGTTCTATGCCATGATCTGGCTGGAAAAAGACGGGCGGCTGATCAGTGTGGATAGCCGTCCGAGCGACGCCCTCGCGGTGGCGCTCCGCCTGGATTGCCCCATCTACGTCGAAGATACCGTGCTCAACTCCTCCAAGGTGGCCGGCTCGGTGTCCGAGAAGATCAACAATGAAGAACTCCGGCGCTGGCTCGAAGGTCTCAACGACGAGGACCTGGGCCGTTACAAGATGTAAGCGCCACGGTTTTCAATCCGACGGATTCCCTCCAAACTGGAGAGACCTTCCATGCCGGCCCCGGCAGAATTGCATTTGCGGTGCCTGGCCGGGCCGCGCAATTGACAAACAAACCCGCTGCACCGGCGCAAGAGAGGGTGACAAATCCCCTCCGGGCCGGTATCAGATAATAAGGATGCGTGAAAGATGCGAGATCGGGAACTGGTGGCGGCTCGCGGCGCTCAGCGTGCTGATCGTGGCCGGCGTC
>CAZXVW010000028.1:14463-25905 GCA_964644025.1 uncultured Solibacteraceae bacterium
TTCAGTTGGATTCTGACCCGCAGCCAGAGCCGCGGGGAGGAGGCCAATCTGGATTCCTTTACAAGCTCTTATCGCCGCGTCGGTCGCCGTTTCGGCGGTGGCGGCCAGCCCCTGACCTTGGCCCGCTCGCAGTCGAATCCCAGGTTGAACGGCTTCAGGGTGAATCGCTGCGGGATGCACTGGAAATTCAGCACGGTGCCCCGCGGCGCCGGGTAGCGGAATGCCTCGTCCAGCTTCAGCGTGACTTCGCGCGTGTTCCGGTCAGATAGTCCCAGCACCAGGGTATCGGGACGCTGAGCTGGACTCTGGGCGATCAGGTAGCCGCGTAGCTCGGGCATCGCGGTGTTTTTCACCTGGCTGTTGAAATACTCGGTGCCGTTCGGGGCAGTGAGCTGTTTTTTCACGCTGAGCCAGAGGGCGAGCTTGGGATTCTCTCTCTTGAGCTTCTCCTCTTTCTCAATTTCGATCTGCTCTTTCGACTTGATCACGAGGTTCGCGGGCGCGAACGCGCTCTTCTTGGCCATCGCGATGAGGTCATCCAGCCCGCTCTCGTCGCCGTGGAATCCAACGTAAATCTTGCGCAGGTATTCGTCGAGCTTCTTCCGTCCCGCTTCGGCCATCTCTCCCGGCCCGGTATAGTTCGCCGCCCGGGCGAAGTGGAAAAAAGCCTCGGCTTGCTTGCTGGGATCACGCTGGGCGAGGATCACCGTTCCGAGCCAATAGGAAACCTGCCCGTTGTTGGGGTTGATCTTCAAGGTTTCACGAAACTCTTTCTCGGCTGTGGCATTGTCCTTCCGGTTCATCGCAATCCAGCCGAGCGTCTGGTGGGCCAGAACCAGCAACGCATCCTTTTGCTTCTTCCAGTCCGCATCGGAAATCTTGGCCGGCTTTTGCATGGCCGATACTTCCTGGATCAGCGCCTTGGCGCACTTCTCTCCCGTGGCGAGGTGCTCGGCATCGGTCTTGCCCATTGTCGTGGTGAGCGAGGTGATGAAGTACAGCCCCTGGATGTTCTTCGGGTTGATTTTCAGGATCTGCAAGGCCGCGTCATACATCTTGTCCGCCTGCTTGAGCTTCTGGTAGGTCTGCGCGTACATGAGGTAGATCGGTTCCTTGAACTTCGTTTCCGGATACTTCTGCATGTAGGTATCCAGCAGTTGCAGCTTCTTGTTGGCGTCCTGTTCCTTGAGGATCGAGTTATAGAGGTCGTACTCCGCCCTGTCCTTCCACGGGCTTTTCTGCTGCGTCTGTTGCTGGCCCCAGGCGGCGCCAGCGAGCAGCGCGACCAGAGCCGCTACAGTTACCTTTGAAACAAGCTTTACCAGCACTAGTGGCCTCCTGAAAAACTAACGAATTGGTTGTCAGCCGCGCACGGCTCCGGCGCCCGACACTACTTCCGGGCGCTGTCGAGAATCTCAATACACGAAAGAACTTGCAATTGCGGAGTATAGCCGAATCCGGCACCGCCCCGCAACCATTGCCCAGTACGCCGTCTGATGAGACCGGCGTCCCCGGCCCGCCCGGGCCAAATGGCCCACCGAAACCGCCTCGCCTGGCAAGCCCCGTACTGTCCCGCAGCCTGTTTCGGCGGGGCTGGCCTCGATTCCGGCGCCAAGAGGTTGCCGGTCCGTATGGTTAGATGTGCGAGGGCTGGAAATTGTTTCGTCGCCACGGCTGCCGAATATGCTAGAATCCCGGAATTCCATGCACTGGCTCGACTTAACGGTTCTCCTGGTCTACCTGGCCGGGATTACCTGGTTCGGCGCCCGCTTCCGCCGCTCCCAGAAGGATCTCCGGGATTACTTCCTGGGTGGCCGGACTGCACCGTGGTGGGCCATCGCCCTGTCTATTGTCTCGGCCGAGACCAGCACCCTGACCGTCATTGGGACGCCGGCGCTGGCCTTCGCCGGCAACCTGGGTTTTCTGCAGGTCGTGTTGGGATACCTGCTGGCGCGCATCGTCATCTGCGTGCTGTTCCTCCCTCACTATTTTCGCGGAGAGATGTACACCGCCTATGAACTGATGCGGGTTCGTTTCGGCAACCGGATTCGCAAGCTCACCGCGGGCCTGTTTCTGGTATTGCGCGCGCTGGCCGAGGGCGTTCGCGTCTTTGCCATCTCGCTTGTCATTTCCATCGTCCTCGATACCGGTGAACTTGCTTCCATCTTGCTGATTGTGGGTCTGACGCTGTTTTACACGTTCGAGGGCGGAATGGCGGCGGTCATTTGGACTGACGTCGTCCAGATGATTCTCTACATTGCGGGCGCGGTGACCAGTCTGTTTGTGATTGCCGCCACCCTGCCCGGCGGGTGGGGGCAGGCGGTCGCCGTGGCCGCCGAGGCCGGCAAGTTCCACATCTTCGATTTCTCCATCGGGCCGCCGGCCGAGTTTTTCACCCGTACGTACACGTTCTGGGCCGGTCTCATCGGGGGATGCTTTCTCACCACGGCGAGTCATGGCACCGAGCAACTGATGGTGCAGCGGCTGCTGGCGGCCCGCAGCCAGGGAGACAGTCGCAAGGCCCTGCTCGGCAGTTGGGTGGTCATTTTCTTCCAGTTCGCCCTGTTTCTTCTCATCGGGGTGATTCTGTTCGTCTACTACCGGCAGACCGGCCTGGCGGCGCCCACGCCGATCGACCGGATTTACCCCGACTTCGTCTGGAACCACTTGCCGGAGGGGGTTGCTGGATTGGTAACTGCGGCGATCCTGGCGGCCGCCATGTCCAACCTGAGCGCCGCACTGAACTCGCTGGCCTCGACCACCATCATCGACTTTTACCGGCCCTTCCAGAGACGCCGCGGCGAGAAGAACGCCTCCGACAGCCAGTTGTTGCGCCTCAGCCGGGCGGCCACGCTGGCCTGGGGGGTGGTGCTGGTCGGAGTTGGGCTGCTGGCGCGAAAGTGGGGTTCCGTGCTGGAAGCCGGCCTGTCGGTCGCCTCGGTGCTCTACGGGTCACTGCTCGGGGTTTTCCTGTTGGGTGTGCTCGTTCCGCGCGTCCGGGAGAAGGCGGCGATGGCGGGGATGCTCGCGGGCTTCTTAATAATGGTGTATGTGAACTTCGAGACGGCGATCGCCTGGACCTGGTATGTCGTCATCGGGACATCGGTGACCTTCGCCGTCGGCTGGGCGGCCTCATTCCTGTTGCCGGAGAGATCCGATGCCTAAACCCGCCGGGCCGGGCCTGAAGCGGGAACTGGGCCTCTGGAGCGCCACCGCGATTGTCGTCGGGACGGTGATCGGCAGCGGCATCTTCCTGGTGCCGGCCAGCATGATCCAGCACGTTGGCACACCCGGGCTCGTTTTGCTGGTGTGGATCTTCGCCGGGCTGCTCTCGCTGGCCGGCGTGTTGAGCTATGCCGAACTGGCCGCTGCCTTGCCGGATGCCGGAGGAGAGTACGTCTTTCTGCGCGAGGCCTACGGGCCGTTTTGGGGCTTTTTTTACAACTGGGCCATGACCTGGGTCGGCAAGGCCGGCGGCGGCGCCGCGCTGGCGACCGGCTTCGTTTACTACCTGGCGAACTTCCTGCCCGTGCTCGACAGGGTCGCCTGGACCTTTCCTTTGCCGATCGGACCAGGGGGCAGCCCGCTGGAAATCACGTGGGGCCAGCCGGCGGCCATGGCACTGATCCTGTTCCTCGGCCTCATTAACTATTACGGGGTGAAACTGGGGGGGCGGGTGCAAGTTGTAATGACCGCGGCCAAGGTCGGGCTGATTGGAGCCATTGTTTTGATCGGTTTGACCTGGCGCGGGGCCAGTCTGGCGAACTATCGAAGCGCCATCCCGGCCGCCGGTGGCGCCTCAGGCTTTTTCGCCGCCCTGGTGGCCGCCCTTTGGGCCTTCGACGGCTGGAACAATGCCGTCATGGTGGGCTCGGAGGTTCGTGAGCCGCGCCGCAATCTGCCCCGGGCGTTGATCGGCGGCCTGCTCACCACCATCGTCGTTTACATTCTGGCCAACCTGGCGTATTTCTACGTGCTGCCGGCGGCCGCAGTGGCCTCGAGCGACCGCGTCGCCGCCACCATGATGCGGCGGGTTACCGGGGAGTTCGGGGCCGCGGCAGTGAGCCTGGCGGCGATGGTCTCGATCTTCGGATCCCTGAACGGCAGCCTGCTGTCGGGTGCCCGCATTCCCTACGCGGCCGCGCGCGACCGCCTGTTCTTCCGGGCCGTGGGCTACGTTCACCCCGTTCACCGGACACCCTCGGTGGCGATCCTTGGCCTGAGCGCCTGGTCCGCGCTGCTGGTGCTGAGCGGGCGCTACGAGCAACTGTTCACCTACGTGATCTTCGCCGAGTGGCTGCTCTACGGCATGTCCGCGGCCGCCGTGGTTGTGCTGCGGCGCCGGCGGCCGGAGCTGCCGCGGCCCTACCGGACCGCCGGGTACCCATTGGTACCAGTACTGTTCGTGCTGGTGGCGTTTTGCCTCCTGGCGGCCACGCTGGTGGCTTCACCGCGCGAATCCCTGATGGGTTTGGCCCTGATTTTCGGGGGCGTTCCGTTCTATTTCTACTGGAAGCGCCGGGCTTTGCTATAATGGCGGCCGGAAAGCATCGACCGCCTGGCGGGCGGCGTTTTGCCGTGCCAGGTGGAGGGCAGATGGTACTATCTTGTTCTGATTTCAGAACAGGGACTTGAAATTCGGCAGCAAATGCGGTACAAGGAATTGTGCGAAAGGGGGCGGGAACACAGTATTGTGTTCTGCTTTCGGAACTGCACGCTCAACCCTAGAGAATGCTCACACGGAGTCAACCATGGACGTAACAAGAATTCTGGCGGAATTGCGCCAAGAGCGCGAGCAAATTGAGGAAGCCATCATCAGCCTGGAACGGCTGGCCCGCGGCCGCGGGAGAAGGCGCGGCAGGCCTCCGGCCTGGATGACGGAGGCTCGCAAGAGAGTAAAAGAGGCGGCCGCCTCGCGGAAATCGGCGGCCTCGTCGAAATCCGCGTCTTCGTAACCGCCCTGGCCGGCCGAGGCCGGTTGGTTGGGGGCGCCGGGCGGCAGCGCAAGCTCCGGAGCGCCGGCCTGGCGGATCACGGATACAGGAGATAGTTCCGCCGGCGCGCGACAAAACGCTGGAGGGCGCTTGCTCCAGCCTGTTGAATGGCAACCGGATCCGCGCCGGCACGGAGTGCGGCGATCACGCGGCGGTTCCCGATGAGTCGCTCGGTGGCTGACCACGGGAGCCGGCCCGGGTAGAGTTTCTCCAGAGCGGCAGCGACCTCGAGGCCGAGACGGCTGCTGTCGAGCAGTTCGCGGTCCGTGATCAGGAACCGGACTCCCTCGATGAGCCGTCCGGCGAAGCGGGACGACGAAGGCCGAAAGCGTGTCGGGTAAACGCGCACGCCCGGAATGTGCCGCCGGTTCAGGTAGGCCGCCAGCTCCCGCCCATTGATCCAATCAGCCCCGATCTGCTCAAACGGGCTATCGGTGCCGCGACCGACCGAGTAATTGGGCGCTGCTTCCAGCATCGCCAGACCCGGGTACAGCAAGGCGGCGTTCAAGCTGCGCATGTTCGGCGAGGGGTTCACCCACGCCAGCCCGGTGGAGTCAAACCAGTCGCCGCGCTCCCAGCCCTGCATGCGGATCACCTGGAGCCTGGCGCCGAGATTGCGTTCGGCATTCGCCATCCGGGCGATCTCGCCCAGTGTCATGCCGTGCCGGAGAGGCAGCGGGAGGCACCCGACAAAGCTCTCCAGGTTCGCCTCCAGCATCGGGCCTTCGACGTGAACGCCCGTGATCGGATTCGGCCGGTCAAGCACCACGAACGGGATGTGGCGTTTCGCCGCCTCCTCCATGGCGTAAAGCATGGTGCACATGTAGGTGTAGAAGCGCGCCCCGACATCCTGGATGTCGAACACCAGCACGTCTACGTCCCGGAGCATCTCCTCCGTGGGCCGGCGGTTCAGCCCGGAGTACAGGCTCCAGACGGGGATGCCGGTGACCGTGTCCCTGGAATGGCCGATCTTGCTGGTTTGCCGCGTTCCGCTGATTCCGTGCTCCGGAGAAAACAGGGCGGTGACCCGGATCCCGGCCGCGAGCATCAGGTCCACGTTCCGCTTCCCGTCGCGGCTTAATCCTGTCTGGTTCGTGATCAGCCCGACGCGCTTACCGCGGAGCGGCGCGAAACCTGCGGCGGCCAGTACGTCCAGGCCGGTTTTCACCTGCCCGTTCCGGGCCGTCCGCCGGCGCGCCCCGGCGCCGACCAGGGTTTCGTTGTACCCGGTCAGGCTCACCCCTGGCAAATCGATGCCCAGGGCCGCAGCGGTGGCCGTGGCCACGCGGCAGCGCAGGGATGTGATCGAACCACGGAAGCGGGGGTGCACGCGGTTGGTCAACAGAATGACGTAGGTGTTTGTCACCGGGTCAATCCATAGGGAGGTGCCGGTGAAGCCGGTGTGCCCGTAAGATCCCAGCGGCAGGAGCTCGCCGCGGTTGGACGAGTAAGGCGAATCAATATCCCAACCCAGGCCCCGCAGGACCGGCTGGTCGGCCGGTGATTGGGGCGTCGTCATTTTGCGCACCGTGAGCGGTTCGAGCACGCGCACCCCGTGGTAGCTTCCCATTCCGAGCATCATCCGGGCGAACCGCGCCAGGTCCCCGGCAGTGGTGAACAGGCCGGCGTGCCCGGCCACCCCGCCCATGCGGCGCGCAGTGGGATCGTGCACCACGCCCCGCAACGGAAGCCGGCGCCCGGGGAGGATTTCGGTGGGCGCGATACGCTTGCGCAGGCGTGCGGGCGGAGTGAACATGGTGTCCTTCATCCCCAGCGGCCGGTAGAAGTTGCGCCGGACGAAGTCCGGCAGCGGGCAGCCGGTGATCCGATGGACGATTTCGCCGAGCAAGATGTAATTGATGTCGCTGTAGATGAAGCGCTCGCCCGGCTCGGCCACCGGTTCGTCAACCAACGCCTTGCGGATGCCGGTCTCATACCCGCTCCAGGCCGGCTCCAGGTCCAGGTCCGGCCGGAGACCCGAGAAGTGTGTCAGCAGGTGCCGAATGGTGATGCGGCTGTCACCGCCCTGGAACTCCGGCAAATACCGGGTCACCGGATCGTTTAACCGGATCCTGCCTTCCTCGAACAGCTTCATGACAGCCGGGGCGGTAGCCACCACCTTGGTCAATGAGGCGGCGTCGAAGATAGTCCGGAGCGTCATCGCTTCACGGGTTGGGGTGGTGGCGCGGGCGCCATACGCCTTCCGGTGGATGACGCGGCCCTGGTGACCCACCAATAGCACGGCGCCCGGGATCTCTTCCTCGGCAATGGCTTGGCGGATGATCGCGTCGAGTTCCTCCGAGCCGGCGAACTTACCCTGGGCCGTGCCGTCCGCGGCGCCCAGCGCCAGCACCGCCCCGGTAAAAAACCAAACCAAGAAATGCTTCATGGCCGTATGTGCCCGATTGCCTGCCAGGCCGGTAACGATTCCCGCCGAGCCGGAAGAGGCGGGCATATACACAAGTGTAGTGAAAAGACTGATCCCGCACCGCCTCCGGGCCGCCGGGGCCATTACCCCCGCACCGACCGGTATGATGAAAGTAATGGCGCAGCCGCTTCCCCGCCTTCGTGCGGACCTGGATTACATGCCCTCGCCGGTGCCGGAACGGCCCGGATTGCTGATTCGCGACCCGCATCAGTACTCCGACACCACGCTCATCATTCCGCCGCAACTGGTCGAGTGCCTGCGGTATTTCAATGGCGAACTGACCGACCTGGACCTCCGGGCACACCTGGTGCGGATGACCGGCTCCCTCCAGGTGGGTGACCTGGAACAGCACCTGATCAGCACCTTACATCGTGCGGGCTTCCTCGAGGATGACCTGTTCGACCGCTTGCGGCGGGAGCGGCAGCAGCGGTTCGCCGCTGCGGCTGTCCGCGAGGCCAGCCACGCTGGCTCGGCTTACCCAGCCGAACCCGCTGAGCTTCGGGAAACGCTCCAGCGCTATATCGACACTGCCGCCAGCGGACCGGCCACCGGCAACCTGTTCGGCATCGCAGCCCCTCATATCAGCCCGGAAGGGGGCGGGCGGGCCTACGGCGCCGCTTACCGCGCTCTTGATTCCCGCTGCCAGGACCGCGTCTTCGTCATTCTCGGGACTTCGCATTACGGCGCTCCGGCTCGCTTCGGCCTGACCCGGAAGCCATTCCTGACGCCGCTCGGAGAGGCCCGTACCGAGACTTCCCTGGTGGATCGTCTGGCCCGGCACGCCCCGGCGGCGGTCACCATGGAAGACTACTGCCACGCCACCGAGCACTCGATCGAATTCCAGGTCATCTTCCTCCAGCACCGCTTCGGCCCGGGGGTGCGCATCCTCCCCATCCTGTGCGGCTCCTACATCGGCAGCCTGCTCGACAACCGGCGGCCGGAGGACGATGACGCGGTGAAGGCCTTCATCGCCGCGCTCGGGGAACTGGCCGCCTCGGAGAACGAAAACCTGTTCTGGGTGCTGGGAGTGGACATGGCTCACATGGGCCGCCGCTACGGCGACTCGTTTCCGGCCGTGGCCGACGAGGGCGTGATGAGGGAGGTCGCCGAGCGAGACCATCGCCGCATTGCCCGAATCGCGGAATGGGACGCCGACGGATTTTGGGAGCTGGTGCGGGAAAAACAGGACGACTTGAAGTGGTGCGGCGCCTCGGCCTTCTACACCCTCATGCGGGCGATTCCCGACCGTCGCGGCCGGCTTCTCCATTACGAGCAGTGGAACATCGACGAGCAGAGCGTGGTCAGCTTCGGAGCAATCTCGTTCTTCTCCTGACGGTCGGCACCGCGGCCGGCCCCAACCGGCGCTGCCAGCGGCGGGCGCGTGGTACTAGTACTGGCACAGAGCGGCAGGTGGGCTGGGTTTGCCGTTTAGAATCAATCAGTTAGACCGAGTGGCGCGGCGGCCCTGCTTTTTGCCTTGACATCGCGCGGGATTCCGGTTCCAATAGGGAAAGGGGATGGTGCCCTCAAGGCCGGGCGTCTCCCGAGATGGAGGAGATCATGCGGAGACTACTCTCGCTGGCAGTGCTGGTTCTTGGAACCTGCGCGGCTGTTGCTAATGCCGGGCTGACGTGGACGACGTCGGAGTCGTTTCAGCAAACCAGCAACAGCCCTTGTATCATCGGTAATAACTCTTGCACCAACGACGGGTTCCCTTACACAGTGATTACTGTGACCGGTTCCTCTTACACGACGTCTTCTCCGATCTACACGGTAGGCCAACTGTTCGCCAAGTTTGGGGTCCTCTCCTTCTCCGTTGGCATCGACGTGAACTCGGCCGGCAACAGCATCGAAGTGCTGGAGTACTTCCGCACATTTATCAACAATAGTTTGTCGGACGCTTACAGCTACGAAGGACCCAGGAACATCGCCGTCACGAACCCGGGCAACGGGTGGAGCGATGCCGTGCTGAACGGGCTGTCCTTCGAGAGTTTACAGCCAAGCGACGAGGTCTACTTTACCGCCTCTGTTAGTAACGAAACCGCCGGACTGGACCAGTTCTTCCTGATCCCTCGCGAGGGCGGCGGCGGTGGCGGGGCGGAGATCCCCGAGCCCGGTACCGTGATTCTCATGGGGGCCGGCCTCGGCGTGCTGGCGCTGCTGCTCCGGCGCCGTCGAAGCGCAGCCTGATCGCCGGTTCCGCAAATCCCGGTAAGACGAAACATCCCGCTCTCATTCCCGTGAGGGGAGTCCCTGCCGGGGTCTCCGGGAACGCCCAACCGCCCCCGCGGTTTACCCTCTACTAATCTGCCAACCAGTTTTCCTTAATGCCATTGGTGCACTCTCCTTAGCACTGTTCCCTCAGGCGAATTACGTCAATTGCCCTATCCCCCCTTGCCCATGGGTTGCCGATCCAGTAAGGAGACGCAGTTCCGTATTTCCGTATTTGTGGGAGCTGAGTGCTGACACTCGGCTCGGGAGAGGAATGACCCATGAGCTGGAAGAAATGTGTGCGCATACTCTTACCGGTTGTAGTTTTCTCGCTCCTGGCGGGAAGCTTCCCATCATTGGTAGTGGCGGCTCAGCCGCCCAAGGACCGGATTCTCGTGCGCCCGCACAAGAATCAGAAGCGGGCCGAAGTGCTTCAGGATCTGGCGGCCCAGGGTGCGGCCGTGATTGGAGAAATTCCGGCGCTGGATGTTCTCGTTCTGCACGTGAACAAGGAGCGGTTCCGGAATGTGTTGACCGCCCTGAAGAATAAGAAGAAGAAGTACCTCGCCGCGGAGCCTGACTTCGTCGGTCAGGCCGCTATTGTTCCTAATGACACGCAATACGGATACCAGTGGCACCTCCCTCAGATAATGATGCCAAAGGCATGGTCCATCACCACCGGTTCGTCGGGAGTCCCTGTTGCCATCGTGGACTCCGGAGTGGATGCGGCACATCCGGATCTGATCTCCAAGGTCCTTCCGGGCCGGAACTACCTCGACCCGGATCATCCGGACGACACTCACGATGTCCTCGGACACGGGACCGCCGTAGCCGGTGTGGTGGCCGCCGCCACCAATAACGCCATCGGAGTGGCCGGTGCGGCGTGGCAGAATCCGGTGGTCCCGATGGTGGTTCTGAGCTCGCAAAACTGGGCTTACTATTCCGATATTGCGAAGGCCATCGTCGACGCGGCAAACATGGGCGTGCGTCTCATCAACGTCAGCATTGCCGGTACGAGCCCTTCGACAACCCTGCAATGGGCGGTGGACTATGCTTGGAGCAAGGGGGCGGTCGTCTTCGCCGCGGCGGGAAATGGAGGTTCGGGAACCCCGTATTATCCGGCCGCCTGCGACAAGGTCGTGGCTGTTGCTTCCACCGGCCAGCTCGATAGCAGCTCCTCCTTCTCGAGCTACGGGAGCTGGATCGACCTGGCCGCGCCCGGTGAGTCCATCCTGACAACATCACGGGGGGGCGGTTATACGTACAAGTCAGGCACGTCCTTTTCCGCGCCCCTCACCGCCGGTGTCGCCGCCTTGGTACTGTCCCTCAACGCCGGCCTTTCCAATGCTGAACTGGTCGATCTCCTCGAGCAGAGCAGTGACGATGTTGGGAGTCCGGGCTTCGATACGACGTACGGCTGGGGCCGGGTCAACGCATACAAAGCAGTGTCCATCGCTTCCGGCAATCCGCCCGATACCGAGGCCCCCCAGGTTGCCATCACCGCCCCGGCGCCGGACGAGACCGTGCAGGGCACCATCACCGTCACCGCCACGGCCACCGATGACGCCGGCGTCACCCGGGTCGAGCTGTACGCCGGTGAGGCGCTGGTCGATACCGCCACCAGCGAACCTTACGCCTTTACCTACGACACCACCCAGGCGCCCAACGGCCCGCTCACCCTCACCGTGAAGGCCTACGACGAGGCCGACAACCAGGCCACCGCCACCGTCACCGTGACCGTCAGCAACCCGGACACCGAGGCCCCCCAGGTTGCCATCACCGCCCCGGCGCCGGACGAGACCGTGCAGG
>CAZXVW010000028.1:26005-30008 GCA_964644025.1 uncultured Solibacteraceae bacterium
ACCAGGCCACCGCCACCGTCACCGTGACCGTCAGCAACCCGGACACCGAGGCCCCAACCGTCACCATTGCTGCGCCGGTCGCGGCGCTCAGCTCGACCGTGACAGGGACCCTATACATCAGCGGGCAGGCGACCGACAACGTAGGCGTTGTCCGCGTTGAGCTGTATGCCGGCGCCACGCTGGTCAGCACGGTGGATCAATCGGCGTTTTCGTTCGCCTACGACACCACCCAGGTGCCGGAAGGTCCTCTGACGCTGACCGTGAGAGCCTACGATGCGGCCAACAACAGCGGCGAAGACGCGATCACGGTGACCATCAAGCATCCCGATCTGGAGGCTCCGACAGTCACCATCAAATCGCCGGCCGACGGCTCAACGGTCAAAAGGACGGCGAGAATCCTGGCCTCGGCCACGGACAATGCCGGGGTTGTCAAAATGCAGGTCTATGCCGACGGTTCCCTGATTTACCAGACCAGCTCTTCGCGGGTGAAGTACCGCTGGCGGCCTGCTCTGGGCACCCATCAGATCACGGTAAAAGCAGTGGATGAAGCCGGCAACGAGGGCGCGCAGACAATCCAGGTTACTCGCAGGAAGTAGGCGTTGTAGCCCTGATGAATGCGCAGGCTTACCTGGGCCGGGGCGCCCCCGGCCCGCGCCCCGGCGAGCCTCTGCCGGCGCTCGATGGCGCGAGAAGCCCTAAACGCCCATTCGCGGCTTACTGCGCCGTACGTAAAGCATGTCCTGGTAGGGCACGCCGTCACAATGAAACTCGAGCGTGGTTACCGGGTCGTCGGGCGGCGCCTCTGGCAGCCCGAAGCACCGCACCCGGAAGTCGTCCTGTTCGAATTTCACTTCCTGGCCGGTGGCGTGCATCTTCACCGAGTTCACCTTCCGGCGCAAACCGGCGATGGCGATGTCGTTGCCCGGCCAGAAGTGCACGTGGACGAACAAAGTGTTGCCCTTCCGCGTGAAGCTGGCGTAGTTGGAGCGGCGCACCTGGCAGATGTCAGCGCCGTAAATCGTGTCGCCGTTGGTGTCCATCCACTTGCCGACCTTGGTCAGAATGCGCACCGATTCTTCCGGCACCGACCCGTCCGGTTTCGGGCCGATGTTCAGCAGGTAGTTACCGCCCTGGCGCGCGCAACTGATCAGGTTCCGCACTATCGTCTTCGGGCTTTTCCAGTCGTCATCGGCCTTGTGGTAGCCCCAACTGTTATTCATCGTCATGCAGGCTTCCCAGGCCTTGTTGCGGACCGCCGAAATACGCTGTTCGGGGGTGGAGAAATCGCCTTCGAGCTTATTCCGATTATTTACGATGATGTCCGGCTGCAGCGAGAACACCATCTCGTTCATTTTCTTTGACTCCCACCCCTTGGCGCTGAGCGGCCAGGAGACGTCGTACCACAAGATGTCAATCTTGCCGTAGTTGGTCATCAGTTCCCGGATTTGTCCGTGAATGTATTCCACGAAGCGTTTTCGGGCTTGCTTGTCCCGCTCGCATTTCGCGCCATCCGGATGGTGCCAGTCCATCAGGGAGTAGTAGAAACCCACGCGGAGCCCTTCGGCCCGGGCCGCTTCCACGTACTCTTTGACCAGGTCGCGCCCGCACGCCTGCTTCGGAGCGCAGTAATCGGTGTACTGGGTATTGAACAGGCAGAAGCCCTCGTGATGTTTGGTGGTCATTACCATGTACTTCTGTCCGGCGCGCTTGGCCAGCTTGGCCCAGTCTCGCGCCGCATTCGGTTTCGGCGTGAAACGGTCGGCGAGTTTCTGGTACTCGGAAACGGGAATGCCTTCGTTCTCCATGACCCATTCGTGCCGCCCGCGCACGCTGTACAGGCCCCAATGGATGAACATTCCGAATTTCGCCTCATGCCACCACTTCATCCGCCGTTCGCGGTCCGCCACCGTGCCGGCCGCCGTCCGCGCGTAGCCGATCGTCGGCGCTGCGGCCGCGCTCAGCATCGCCATGTACGTACGCCGGGAAATCTTACTCGTGTTCATAGGAATGTCCTTTCTTCATACCGTTACCTTCCGCCAGCGGCCCCCCGAAACCGCGGGAAGGCTCGAAAGAAGAATATCAGAGATTCGCGGAACCGGGAAACCCGGGGCGATGCACTTCACTGTCCGAGTTCAACGCGGTCAATCAGATGACCGTCGAGCGCAATGGCCTCCGCCTCGGCCCTGGTGCCGTCAACCTTGATCCGGACGTAGTGTTCGGTGGTCTCCACTTTCAACGTGATCCCTTTCATCGGAGCGTCAACCGGGTACAGGGGCGCGCCGCCGCCGCCGGTGACGATGTAATGGATGCCGTTTTTCAGATGATGCTGGTAGTTATGGTCGTGCCCGTTGAAGACGGCCGTGACGTGATACTTTTCAAACACAGGCACCATCGCTTGAACTTCGGGATTGCTGCCTTGACGCTTCTTGACCGCAGTAAACGGGGGATGGTGCATCACGACGAAGCGGAAATCCGCCTGCTGATTCGCCTCGAGATCTTCCTCGAGCCAGCGAAGCTGCCGGGCCCAGAATTCCTTCTTGGCTTCATCGCTGGCGGCGACGTTGCCCAGGTCGCTGTTCAGCATCGTGAAATGCGCCGTGCCCCAATCAAACGAATAGTATGGAATCGTCACATCGAAGAATTCGTAATACTCCGGGCAGTTGCGCTCGTGGTTGCCCAGCACCGGGAAAAAAGCCGTCTCGCGCAACAGGTCCCGCTCGATGGAAAAAAACACGGGCCACTGCTCCACGGTGTTGCCGTTGGCGACCAGGTCCCCTGTATGCACGATAAAATCCGGGCCGATCTTCCTGATGGCCTCGGTCACTTTCTTATGAAGTTCATGCCGGGTTCTCGTATCACCGTAGACCACAAACGTGAAGGAACTCCGGCCTTCCGGCGCGGTTTTGAAGTAGCCTTTCATTTCCTGGGTGAGCCGCAAGTCGTAGTAATACCGGGTTCCGGGTTTCAACCCTCTCAGGACTACTTTCTCGGCTCGCAGTGGCGGCGTGGTGATCGTATAGTCATCGGGGGAAAGTCCCAGTTTGAGAGGTGAGCCTTCCACCACCCACACAATCGTCGCCGAAGTGGGCCCGGCATGAACTACAACTGGACCGCCAACGAGTTTCTCGGCTGCCTGTACCAGGGTGGCCGCGCAAGCCGCGGCCGCGAGGAATATCTTGAGTTTTCGCATGTCTTGATTTTAGCGAACCTGAAACATGCTGATCCCGGCCACGCCCGCCGCACCGGCAGCCACACATGCCTCGGCATTCGCCGCGGTAATGCCCCCGAGAGCGTAAACCGGTATTCGCACCGCCCGGCACGCCGCCGCGAGCGCATGCAGTCCTTTGGGCGGACCGTAAGCCGGCTTGGAGGCGGGTGCGAACACCGGGCCGAACACGGCGAAGTCCGCTCCCTCGCTTTCCGCTACCCGCACTTCCTCCACCTGGTGACAGGAAACCCCGATCAGAAATCCGGGCGGCGCCAGCAGCCGCAGACGCGCCGGCGGGATGGAATCACTGGGCAAATGCACGCCATCGGCTCGGCACGCCAGGGCCACGTCGGCGCGGCTGTTTACCAGGATCCTGGTTCCGTGTGGATTGGGAAAGGCCAGCACCTGTTCCACGAGGCGCATGAGTTGCCGCGTGGTAAGATCCTTTTCGCGGATCTGGATCATCTCGACCCCCTCGGCCAGACGCCGGCGGATCATCTCCAGCAGCGGGCCAACGCCCCCCAGCCGGTTACGGTCGGTGATGTAGTAGCGTCGCACGGTTTGCCGTGGTTTCCACTATAGCCGCCAGCCCTCGCCTACGGGAAGATGCCAGGAGCGAGCGCGCCCTCGGTTCCTATTATCCGGTGCCGCCTCTTGCTGCGCCATCAGTTGCGGCATCACGGCGAATTACTGCTTCACTGAAATGGAAGGCTGGCACACCCGGTGTACAGGCCCTCGGCTCGCTTCCGCCATCTCTTTTCTGCTTCGGTACCTGTCGAGACTTGTACTATTCCT
>CAZXVW010000029.1:0-29186 GCA_964644025.1 uncultured Solibacteraceae bacterium
GAATCCGGCAGGGCCCGGCGAAAGGGGCGCATAGCTACACACCGTTGCTGCGGGAGATCGTGAAATTCTTCCACACGGGCGTACCGCCTGTGCCGAACGAAGAGACGCTGGAAATCTTCGCCTTCATGGACGCCGCGCAGCGGAGCAAAGAGGCGGACGGGCGGCCGGTGAAGCTCCGCTAGCGACGGCAAGGGCGGATCTCCCCGGTGGCGGTGGAGGGCTGCATCTTAATTTCTGACGGAACCAACACCCAGGGAAGATCCGTCCATAACGGGTAAGTCTCCGACGCCGCGTCGCAGCATTGACAGCTCATGACGCAGGTATTTATGATATGAGTGTCCGAAGCACAGCCACGAGTCTGCCAATGCTGGCGCCCGGCGACCAAGGCTTCAATTTCTCAGTTCCGAGAGCTTCTTATGATCAAAGTCGATGGACTCACGAAGAGATATGCCCGCACGATCGCGGTAGATGACATCTCTTTTGAAGTGGAAAAAGGCCGGATCGTCGGTTTCCTGGGGCCAAACGGCGCCGGGAAGACCACGACGATGCGAGTGCTCACCTGTTTTATGCCGCCCACGGAGGGCAAGGCGCAGGTGGCCGGTTTCGACGTGATGGAACAGCCGCTCGAGGTCAAGAAGAGAATCGGCTACCTTCCCGAGGCCCCTCCGCTGTACCCGGAAATGGAAGTGAGCGAGTACCTGAACTTTGTCGGGCGGCTGAAAGGCATCCCCAAGAAGAGCCTGAAGGCGCGCGTGGAGGAGGTCTCGGAGCGCTGCGCCATCACTGAGGTGCAGAAGCGGCTGGTGGGCAAGCTGTCGCGAGGTTACCGGCAGCGCGTGGGGCTGGCCCAGGCCATCATTCACAACCCGGACGTACTCATCCTGGATGAGCCGACCGCCGGGCTGGACCCGAAGCAGATCAACGAGACCCGGAAGCTGATTAAGAACCTAGCCGGGGAACACACGATCATCCTGAGCACGCACATTCTGCCGGAAGTGGAGCAGACCTGCGAGGAGGTCATTATCATCAGCGAAGGAAAGCTGGTGGCCACGGATTCGGTGGAGAGCCTGACTCACCGGCTGCGAGGGTCGGAAACCATCGCGGTTGAGATCAAGCCGCGGGACGGGGAACTCGACGCCGGGGCGGTCCGGGAACGCCTGGAACAGGTGCCAGGGGTCGGCCGGGTGAACTTCAAGGAATCCCGGGACAACCGGCTTCGGTTCGAAGTGGACAGCGAGCAAGGCCAGTCCATTCGCGGGGAGCTGGCGCGGTGCGTGGTGGAGGCAGGCTGGGATCTGCACGAGCTGCACGCCGCCGCGCTGAGCCTGGAAGAGATATTCCTGCAGTTGACGGCCAGCGACACGAGCGGATCCGAGGGAGGCGCCCAATGAAAAACGCATGGATCATTTGCCGTAAGGAGCTCAGAAGTTACTTCGCCAGCCCGATTGCCTACGGGTTGATGGCATTCTTCGCCGCTATTGCGGGCTACTTCTTTTACGTCGCCACGGCGATTTTTGTGACCCGCGGCATGGAATCGCAAATGATGGGCCAGAGCTACCCGATGGACGTCAACGAATGGGTTATCCGGCCCGTGATGATGAATGTCAGTGTCATCGGGCTGTTCATCATCCCGATGATCACGATGCGGCTGTTCGCCGAAGAGAAGCGCTCGGGCACCATTGAGCTGCTGGCCACGTCGCCGGTGCGGGATCTAGAGATCATCACCGGGAAGTGGCTGGCCGCGTTTATCCTTTACATCTGCATCCTGGCGATCTCGGCGCTCAATCTGGTGGTGCTGTTCGCCTACGGGGAGCCGGACTGGAAACCGATCCTGGTCGGCTACCTGGGTCTGCTGCTGCAAGGGGGCGCGCTGCTGGCGATCGGGACGTTCATTTCCACCACGACGAAGAACCAGATCATCGCCGGCACGGCCACCTTCGCCGTCTGCCTCCTGCTGTGGGTGTTTGACTGGATCAGCGCTTACGAAACCGCCGCCTGGGCCAAAGTGATGGCTTACCTGTCGGTGGTGACGCATTTCGAACCGTTTGCGAAGGGCGTCCTGGACAGCAAGGACGTCGTCTTTTATCTGTCAGTGATCTTCCTCGGGCTGTTTCTGACATCCCGATCGATGGAATCTTTGCGGTGGAGGGCCTAAATGAATACGAACTGGCTAAAGACAAGGCAAACGAAGTACACGGCGTACGTCACGCTGTACATCGTGATCATCCTGGCCGTGCTGGCCACGGTGAACTTCCTGGCCAACCGGCATAACAAGTCTTACGACGCCACGTCGAACAAGCGATATAGCCTTTCCGATCAAACGGAAAAGGTGGTCAAGGGCCTGAAACAAGACGTCAAGATCACGCTGTTCGATCAAACCAGCCGTTTCACCCAGGCGCGCGACTTGCTCGACCGTTACGCGAACCTTTCACCCAAGCTGAGCGTGGAATACGTCGATCCAGACAAGAAACCGCAGCTTGCCCGCGCGGCGGGCGTCACCACCTACGGAACCATCTACGTGGAGGCTGCCGGCAGACGGGAAGAGGCGAAATACGTAACCGAGGAAGAGATCACCAACGCCTTGATCCGCGCTTTGAAGGGCGGCGAGCGCATGGTCTGCGTGGTCCAGGGGAGCGGCGAACACAGCCTGGATGACACCGGGCGGGAGGGTTACTCTTCCCTCAAGGACGTTCTGGAGAAGAACAACTACAAGACGCGAACCATCTCGCTGCTGGAAAAGCCGGAGGTCGCGTCCGATTGCACGGTGCTGCTGGTCGGCGGGCCGCGGTTCGACTACGTCGACCCGGTAGTCCAGGCCATCAAAGCCTATGTGGAGCGGGGCGGCCGCGCGCTGTTCATGCTGGATCCCCCGGTGCGCTTCGGGCAGGACAACATTGCCAGAAACGAGGCGATGGTGAAGCTGCTGGAGAGCTGGGGAGTGACACTGGAGAACGACCTGGTGCTTGATACTTCCGGCATCGGGAGCCTTTTCGGCCTGGGTCCCGAGGTTCCCCTGGTCTCTAGTTATGAATACCACCCGATTGTGCGCGACATGCGCGAGGTGGCCACGGCGTTTCCGCTGGCCCGGAGCGTGGACACCAAGTCGGTGGACGATATCACGCTCGACAAGCTGTTTTCCACCACCGCGAACAGTTACGCGACGACCAAGCTGGATTCGCCGGAGATTGAAATTGACCCTTCGAAGGATAAGAAAGGCCCGTTCAACCTAGCAGTGGCCGGCACCATCCCGGTCAAGGAGGAAAACAAGAGCGAGAAAGCGGGCGATGACAACGAGAAGGAAAACAAGGCGGCGGAATCCTCCAGCAGCAAGAAGGAAGGCCGTTTCGTGGTCGTTGGCTCCTCCGGGTGGGTGGCCAACAACATCCTCCGCTTCAACGGCAACCGCGACCTTGTCCTCAACATGATGAACTGGCTTTCTTCGGACGAGGATCTCATCTCCATCCGCCCGAAGGAACCCGAAGACCGCCGGCTCACGCTGACGCGGCGGCAGATGTCCACCGTCTTCTACAGCACGGTGATCTTCCTGCCGCTGCTGATCATCATCGGCGGTATCAGCGTCTGGTGGAAGAGGAGGTAGGCCATGAGGCTCCGCGGATTGCTCATTGCCGCCATCGCGCTGGTGGTTTTCTCCGGACTGGTGTACTGGTCCAACCGGGTGGAGAAAGCCAAGGAGAACGCGCCGAACCCCGACGCTCCGCCAAAGATCATCGACGTGGCCGAAGACAGTATCACCCGGGTGGAAATCCAGAAGGCGGACAAGCCGGCAACGGTTGTTGAGAAGGGCGAAGACGGCAACTGGAAGCTGACCGCTCCAGAGCCGCTGAATGCGGACCAGGGCGCCGTCAGTTCCCTGGTTAGCTCGCTGGCGAAGTTGGACTCGAACCGCCTGGTGGAGGACAACGCCACCGATCTGCACACCTTCGGCCTGGATTCTCCCGAGCTGCAAGTCATCCTCGGCCAGAAAGACGGCAAGACCATCAAGCTCCTGGTTGGCGATGAGACCCCGACCGGGAGCAACTACTTCGCTAAGCTCGACAACGATCCGCGCATCTTCACGCTGGCCAGTTGGAACAAGACGAGCATCGACAAGACTCCCTGGGACCTTCGGGATAAGCGCCTGCTCACATTCGACTCTGACAAGCTGACGCGCGTCGAGCTGACGGCGAAGGGGGGGACCGTGGAAGTGGGCAAGAATGCCCAAAACGAGTGGCAGATCGTCAAGCCAAAACCGTTGCGCGCCGATGGGGGTAATGTCGAACAACTGGTGAGCCGTCTCCGCGACGCCAAGATGGACAGTAATATGACGGCGGAGGACCGTAAGAAGGCTGCCGCCACCTTCGCCAAAGCGAAGCGGGTCGCCGTGGTCAAGGTGACCGACGCGGCCGGCACGCAGCAGCTCGAGGTCCGCAAGACCAAGGACGGCGAGTATTACGCCAAGAGCAGCGTGGTCGCCGGTGTTTATAAGATCGCCAGCACGGTGGGCGAGGGTCTGGACAAAGGGCTCGATGAGCTGAGGAACAAGAAACTGTTCGATTTCGGCTGGAATGATCCCAGCAAGATCGAGATCCGCGACGGCGACAAGACGAGCGTGTACGAGAAGTCGGGTGACAAGTGGCTCCGGGACGGCAAGGAGATGGACTCGGCGAGTGTGCGCGCGCTGGTCGACGAGCTTCGCAACCTGACAGCGATCGCCTTTCCGGACAAGGGGTTCACCGAGCCGGTTCTGGAAGCGAAGGTCACCTGGGACGAAGGCAAACGCGTGGAGAAGGTGTTGATTTCGAAAAACGGTGACAAGTACTTCGCCAAGCGCGAGAATGAGCCTTCGATTTACGAGCTTGAGGCTGAAGCCATCGAGAGCCTCCAGAAAGCGGCCCGAGAAGTAAAAGAGCGCCAGGAAGAAAAGGCGGGCGGGGCCGCCAAGAAAGATTCGTAACCGCGGATCCGGTCATGCACGGACTGCTCACCGACCTGTACCAGCTCACCATGGCGGCCGGCTATTACCAAGCCGGCAAGTCCGATGACACGGCGACGTTCGAACTGTTCATCCGGCATTTGCCCGTCCACCGGAATTACGTGCTGGCCGCGGGATTGGCCCAGGCAGTCGATTACCTGCTCAAGTTGAGTTTCACGCCGGAGGAGATCGACTACCTCCACGGCCTGCCCCAGTTTTCCCGGGCCCCGGAGGGATTTTTCGAGGCGCTGGCGAAGCTCCGGTTCACCGGCGACGTCTACGCAGTTGCGGAAGGAACGCCCGTCTTCGCCGGCGAGCCGCTGCTGACCGTGCGGGCGCCGTTGATGGTGGCCCAGATCGTTGAGACTTACTTGCTCGCCACCATCGGATTCCAGTCCTTGGTAGCCACCAAGGCGGCCCGGCTGGTGGAGGCGGCCGCGGGGCGGTCCGTGGTGGAGTTCGGAACACGGCGGGCGCACTCGCCGGAAGCCGGGGTGCTGGCCGGGCGGGCGGCCTACATCGGCGGCTGCATTGGGACCAGCAACACGGAAACCGGCATTCGCTACGGCGTGCCGGTTTTCGGGACCGCCGCCCATTCCTGGGTACTCTCGTTTCCCTCGGAAGTCGATTCCTTTCGGGAGCTGCAAAAGCTGCTTGGGCCGGGCACCATCTATCTGGTCGACACTTATGACACGCTGGAAGGCACGCGGAAGGCGGCCTCCCTGGGGCAGCCGATGTGGGGGGTGCGCCTGGACAGCGGCAACCTGGTGGAGCTGAGCCGCGCAGTTCGCGCGATTCTCGACGACGCGGGTCTTCCCGAGGCCAAGATCATGGTTACCGGGGACCTGAACGAATACAAGATTCTCGAACTCGTCAAGGAGAATCTCCCGATTGACGCTTTCGGCGTGGGAACGGAGCTGGCCACGTCGGCCGACGCTCCCACGCTGGGAGCCGTCTACAAGTTGGTGGAACTCGAAGAGCAGGGAGTGAAGCGCTATACCGCGAAGCTCAGCGAGGAGAAGCAGACCCTGCCGGGCGCCAAGCAGATCTTTCGGTTCCCGGACCATGACTTGCTGGGGTGCGCCTGGGAGTGCCCGGTAGCGGCGGACGGTCATCCGGCTCCCGAAGCGCTGCTGGTCCCGGTGATCCAGGGCGGTGAGCTTCTCCAGCCGCTTCCGGACGTGGAGTCGGCCCGGCGGCGTGCCTCCGAGCAGATCAAGAAGCTGCCCACGGCCTGCCGCAGCCTGTTTACGATTGATCCTCCCTATCCGGTGGAATATAGTCCGGAGCTGCTCAAGCTCTATGAAGCAACCCGGCAAGGCGTGATCGGAGCGACGAAATGAGCACTGTATTTTTTGACGTAGACACCCAACTGGATTTCGTCTATCCGGCCGGCGCGTTGTACGTGCCCGGGGCCGAGCGCGTCCTGCCGGCTGTCGAGAAGCTCAACCGTTACGCCGCCGGGCACGGTCTCCCGGTCATTTCCACCACCGACGCGCACGCTGAGAATGACCCCGAATTCCGGGTCTGGCCCCCACATTGCGTGCGGGGCACCTTCGGGCAACGCAAGGCGCCGGGGACGCTGCTGGAGAACCGGCTCGTGGTAGCGCCGGAGCGGGGCGACTACAGCGCCGGCGGCGGTATTCGGCAGATCATTCTGCAAAAGCAAACGCTCGATTGTTTCAGCAACCCGAATCTGACAGGATTGCTGGATCAGTTGGATGCGGAGCGCTGCGTGGTCTACGGCGTGGTGACCGAGTACTGCGTCCGGCAGGCGGTCCTGGGGCTGTTGCGCACCGGGCGGCGGGTGGAGCTGGTGCGGGACGCGGTTCAGAGCCTGAAGGAAGAAGACGAGCGGCGAACGCTCGAGGAGATCACGGCGGCGGGCGGACGTGTTACCAGCGTGGCGGAAGTGTGCGCGTGAGCCAGCCGGCCACCATAGCGGCTGCGAGAAGGCCGCCGCTTCATCACAAGTGGAATTCCAGAATATCCTCGTCCTCCACGACGCGGTCCCGGTCGACCATCAATCCGGAGTGGCGGCCGGAAGGGTCGTAGAGGCGGGCGAACTTGAGGTGCTGGTAGAAATCCTTGTGAACGAGGCGGGCGGCGTCCTGCACGGTCTGACCGCGGCGGAGGATATACGGCCGGGTGAGGTCGGCCGGCTTGCCGGGCGGCTTCGAGTACATGCGGACGATGCCCAGCGCTTCAAAGGCCCAGCGGGCAAACCGGTCCAGGTTCTGCCCGGTGCGCGCCGAGACGGGCAGGTACTGGAACCGGTCCTGGTAAAGGTCCTGGAGAGCCGCGAGGTTGTCTGGCGCTGCGGGCAGGTCGCTCTTGTTGGCGAGAAGCAGTTGGGGAGGCGCCAGCCGGTGGGTGTCCAGTAGATGGAGAATGAATTCGATTTCCTCGAGCACAGCGGCGTCGGTGGGATCAACCACCAGGACCGCGAGGTTGGCCGCGCGAATCGCCTGGGGGATCCAGCGCTCGGTAAACTCGGCCGAGATGGGCGGCAGGTCCACCAACTGGATCTGGACGTTCTCGAAGGTCATCATGCCGGGCACCGGGGCGCGGGTGGTGAACGGGTAGTCCGCCACCTCCGGACGGGCGTGGGTGAGGGCGGCGAGCAGCCGCGACTTGCCGGCGTTAGGCGGGCCGATGAGCACCACCTGGCCGGCGCCTTCTTTCTTGACCAGCCAGTACGGGGCCTGACGGGCCCCCTTTTTCTGCGACTCCTTGCGGGCCCGGGAGAGCCGGCGCTTGATGTCCGCCTGAAGCTTTTCGGTCCCCTTGTGCTTGGGAATGGTGGAGAGCATTTTCTCCAGGGCGGCGATCTTTTCCTCGGCGGAGCGGGCGCTCTTGAATTCCTGTTCCGCTGCCAAGTACTCGGGAGTCAGGTTCGCCGGCATCGCGTCCTGGCAGAAAGCATAACATTGTCCCGGCGGAGGGCGGGGGCCGGTTCCCAACGGGTGCGTTGTACGCCCCGCCGGGGCTATGGTACTGTGAATAGTTCACTCCCGGATCACGGATCGCGGCTGAGGGATTCGAGTCTGCAACAGAAGGGAGAAGAGGAATTATGGAAGCTCTCGGAATGGTGGAGACGAAAGGTCTCACCAGTGCCATCGAGGCGGCGGACGCGATGGTGAAGGCCGCCAATGTGGTCGTTACGGGCAAGGAATATGTCGGCGCCGGAATGGTAATGGTTTCGGTTCGCGGGGACGTGGGCGCCGTGAAAGCGGCCACGGACGCGGGCGCGGCCGCCGCCAGGCGGGTGGGAGAGCTCGTCTCGGTGCACGTAATACCAAACCCGCACAGGGAAGTGGAGCCTATTCTTCCGGGCGCGAAGAAAGGCGGCAAGAAATAAGGCCAGAGGCGCCGGCCCGGTCCGGCGTCCCAGCCACCAGAGCGCTGGGTAGATGATGCTTCAGGACAAAGATCTGATTGCCATCCAGGAAGCCCGCTCGAAGGTGGAGGCGGCGTACGCGGCCTGGGAGAAGTACCGCACATTTTCCCAGGAGCAGGTGGACGCCGTTGTCGAACAGGTGGCGGCCACCGGCAGGGCCAACGCGCGGCGCCTGGCGGAAATGGCCGTCGAGGAAACCGGTTACGGCAACGTCAAGGACAAGCTGGCCAAGAACCTTCTTTGTGCCGACTTCCTGCCGCGGAAGATGCGGGGGATGAAGACGGTCGGCGTTCTGCGGGAGATTCCGGAGGAAAAAGTTACCGAGGTGGCGGTCCCGATGGGCGTGGTGGCCGCCGTAATTCCGGTGACGAACCCGACTTCGACAGCGATTTTCAAGGCGCTGGTTTCGCTCAAGGCAGGCAACGCGGTGGTACTCACTCCACATCCGCGGGCCAAGAAATGCACTTGCTACACGGCTGACCTTCTTTACCGGGCGGCCGTCCAGGCCGGCGCCCCGGAAGGCATTCTCCAGTGCCTCACCGACGTGACCCTGCAAAGCACGCAGGAGCTGATGCGTCATCCGAAGACGGGGATCATCCTGGCCACCGGGGGGCAGGGCCTAGTCCGGGCCGCTTACACGAGCGGGAAGCCGGCCCTGGGCGTCGGCCCGGGCAACGTGCCGGTGCTGGTGGAAGAGTCCGCCGACGTGGCGCAGGCCGCAGCAATGGTGGTCGAGGGAAAATCGTTCGACTACGGCACGGTTTGCTCGAGCGAGCAGACCTTGGTCACTTGCAATAAGCTGAAGCCCAAGGTGATCGAGGAGCTGCAAAAGAACAAGGCCTACATTTGCAACGAGGAGCAGGCCAAGGCGCTGGGCGCGCTGCTGATTAGCCCGGCCGGCACAGTGAAGCCGGAGTGCGTGGGCCAGTCTCCCGAGAGAATCGCCCAGATGGCGGGCTTTTCGGTGCCCGCCGGCACCTCCATCATCGCGGCCGAGATCCGCGGCGTCGGGCCTGAACACCCGCTTTCGCGGGAAAAGCTATCCCCGGTGCTGGCCCTATACTTCGGCGAGGATTTCAACGAGGGGGTAGAGACCTGCGAGGCCATTCTGCATTTCGGCGGTCTGGGGCATACCTGCGTCATCTTCTCGAACGACGAAGCGCGGATTCGGGAATTCGCCATGCGGGTATCGGCCAACCGCGTGCTGATCAACACCCCGGCTCCACAGGGCTCAGTGGGGCTGACGACGAATGTCTTTCCCTCGATGACGCTTGGCTGCGGGGCCGCCGCCAGCAATTCCACGAGTGATAACGTGGGGCCGCTCCATCTCATCAACATCAAGCGCATTGCGTACGCAGTGCGGCGGACCGAAGAAGTGCTCCAGATTCCGGAATCGGCGGAATCGGCTGTCACGGCGCCAGCAGCCCGCCCCGCCCCGGCACCGGCGCCGGTGGCGGCGGAGGCCGTGCCGCGCCAGATGGTGGAAGCGGTCGTGGAAGACTACCTGAAAAAGCGAGGGATTACGGTGGCCTCGCCTGGAACGGCGGCGCCGGCGGCTGAGCTCACCAGTGTGGCCACCCAGGTCGTGGACCGGTTTCTGGCTGCTCGCCAGGCCGAGAATCCGCCACCGGCTCCCGGCGGCCCTACCTGTAGCAGTTGCGCGTTGCCTCCGGCAGCGGCGCCGGAATCCGAACCTCAGCAACCGGCAGAACCGGAACGGGAGCCCGAAATTCGGATTGTCGACTTTGTCTGTGAACGGGATGTTCGGGAGGCGATTGAAGCATCCCGCAAGATCTACATTGGTCCCCGGACGATCGTGACCCCGGCCGCCCGCGAACTCGCCAGCCGGGGTGATATCCTAGTGCTCGCCGAGCGATCATGAAACAAGACCTGGACGGTTTGAGAACGGAGATCGGGGACTACCTGGAATCGGAAAACTTCCTGGTCTTCCATGGGCACCCCCGCTACTCAGAGCCTTTCGTCACCGTACGATGGGATAGCGACCGCTACCCGGACTACAAGCTGTTCCTGAAGCTGGCCAAGCAGCTCGGCGAAAATCTGATTGTGTTTCACCACCGAGAGCTTTCCTCGGATTTCATCGACGATCTGCTGGACCAGATGGAGGGGCTGGATCTTCCCGAGGAAGAACTGGCGGAGTTGAGCGGCCGCCTGGCCGACTTGCGTTCTTTTGAAGGTTTCACTTGCGTGGTGGAGCTCTCCTTCGAGTACCGAGAGCATTTCTACATTTACTCGAAGGCGGCTCCCTGGTACGAGGATCTCCTGGAGATCGCCGACGAGATTGATGCGTACTCGGCGGACGAAGATGAGGGCGGGTACGAGGAACCGGAAGATGGCATGGGCAGTTACTTCTCCAGGAACTGAAGCACCTGGCCGATGATCCGACCATGGCGTTGGGTACTGCCGGCGCGCCCGCCCGCGGAAGTTGAGAGCTTCGCCGAGCGTCTTTCGATCACGCGTCCGGCCGCCCGGGTGCTGTGGCGCCGGGGATACCGGGACGCCGAATCAGCCCGGCGTTTTCTACGGCCGTCGCTGGCGGACCTGCACGATCCGTTTCTGCTGCCGGACATGGAAAAGGCCGTGGACCGGCTCCGCCGCGCCATCGCCGACGGGGAGAAGATTCTCCTTTACGGCGACTATGACGCCGACGGCTCCACCTCGATCGCGATCCTGAAAAAAGCCATTGACCTCGCCGGCGGGCGGTGCGTTTTTCACGTACCGGACCGTTTCCTGGAAGGTTACGGGATGCGCACGGAGGTCATGGAGAGGGCGGCCAAAGAGGGCGTCACCCTGGTGATCAGTGTTGACACGGGCATCCGCGCCGCCGGGGCGGTCATCCGCGCGGGAGAACTCGGCATGGACGTCGTCATCACCGATCACCACCTGCCGGATGCGGGTCTGCCCCCGGCGCTGGCGGCGGTCAATCCGAATCGCCCGGATTGCTCCTACCCGGACCGGCACCTGTGCGGCGCCGGCGTCGTGCTCAAGCTCATCCAGGCGCTTTTTGCGGCACTGGGATGGGAGGAGTCAAGACGGCGGCGAATGCTGGAGTCGTTCGTAAAAATGGTGGCGATCGCCACCGTGGCTGACGTAGTGCCGCTGGTGGGAGAAAACCGCATTCTGGTCCGGCACGGGTTGGAGGGGCTGCGATGCGTGCACAACCCAGGCTTACGGGCCTTGCTGGACGTAGCCGGCTTTCGGGAAGGAGAGCGGCCCACAGCCGGGCAAGTGGCTTTCCGGGTAGCTCCCCGGATCAACGCCGCCGGCCGGATGGCCAGCGCCAGGGACGTGGTGGACTTGTTCCTTACGAGCGACGCCGGGCGTGCCCGCGAGCTGGCCTCGCAGCTTCATGTACTGAACCAGCAGCGCCAGCAGACCGAAGCCGCGATCCTGGACCTGATTTTGAGGGAGTGCGCCCGGACGCCGGTGACCGATGAGCAAGCTGCGCTGGTTTTTCACGGCAAAGGCTGGCACCAGGGTGTGGTGGGGATCGTGGCGGCGCGCCTGGTGGAGCGGTTTCACCGTCCGGTATTTGTTCTCAGTGTGGACGAGGAGGCAGAGGAAGCGCGGGGTTCCGGGCGCAGCATCCCGTCTTTTCACCTGCTGGAAGCATTGGAGTCGATGGCAGGGCTGTTCACCCGGTTCGGCGGTCACCGGCAAGCGGCGGGCCTCAGCCTTCCAGTGGAGCGAATCGGCGAGTTCCGCCGGCGCCTGAGCGCGTACGCGGCCAGCCGTCTTGGCACCGAGGATCTCCAGCCGGTCCGGGAGATCGACGCCCGGCTGGAATTTTCCGAGATCACCGGCCAGTCCGCGGCCGACGTTCTGGCACTGCGGCCTTTCGGTTTCGGAAACCCTGCCCCGTTATTCGCCATCGAGAAGGTCAAGGTTGCCAGCCAACCGGTCATCTTCAAGGAAAAACATCTGCGCGTCCGCCTGCTGCAAAACGGCCGGGCCCACTGGGCCACGGGGTGGAATCTGGCTTCCCGGGCGGGAGAACTGGGGGCCGGGAAGCTGGTGGATGTGGTGGTCAGTTTCGAGGACGATCCGTACTCGGCCGCCCGGGGCTACCCGGGTTGGGCACTCGTCCTGAAAGATGTCCGTCCGTCCAGAGACTAATACCGGAACACGGCGGCGAGGAGCCCGCCGCCCGGCACGTCACCCGGGGCAACGGCGAAGACGGCCCCGCCCTGCACCAGCGTTCGGGTGGCGGCCAGGTTCAGCAAATCCCGGTCACCGGGCTGCTTTTCAGCGCTCAGTATGACTCGCTGGGACTCTTCGTCAAACCGTCCCCACTGCTGCTGGCCGACGGCGACGAAGAGCTGTTCGACGCGTCCCTGCCAGGCGGCCGGGACCACCTTCCGAATGTCGTTGGAGGATCTGTCGGTGCCAGCGTTCTCCTCGTATTTCTTCGCGGCTGCTTCCCTGGCTTTCCGGAAATGCGGCTCCACGATCGCCCAGGCGCGGGACTGGAGATCTTCCGGCCGCCGGCCCTCCGGATTGCCAGCGACCCCCCCGTCGATCAGGTGAGGGTACGTGTTCGATTCCCGGTAGAGGGGGAACAAGTATTCCACACCGGCGAGCACCAGCGGCGCGCGGTCGTCCCGGAGGATTTCCCGCACACCTTTGTCGACGAGCCGGAAAAATTCACGCAGATCTTGCTTGGTGTCCTGCTCCCGGGTTCCATGCCCGTGGCCCATCACGGTCCCGCCGGCCGCATGAATCTGATATTGCTTTTCGACCCCGGCCAGGCCCAGGAACTCGCTGAGACTGCGAGGGGTTCCCTCGGGCAGCAACGTTTCGCGGACCCCGTAACGCGTGCATTGGAAGAACCGAACCTCGTTCTTGCTCAACGTAAGGAGGTAGAACCGGCCATCCTCGGTGAACAGCCGGAGCAAGGGTTTTACGTGAAATCGGTCTGTCACTACTACAAGTTCATCAAAGCGAAGCGGGAGCCGGTAGTAGTAGAAATTGTCCGGAGAACGGAACAGGGCCAGGCCGTCGCTCTGGTACTGCCAGAAGCCCGGGTTCTCACACAACTTCTGCAGCGGATCCAGCAGCGTCTTGATGTGGGGAGCTTTCAGGGCGTGCTGGGCCAGTTGTCCCTCGGCGTTCTTCAACAGGTTCTTCAGCCGGATGGGATCCTGTTTGGTTTCAATCCCGCCGCGATGGGTGGGAAGGAAAACAGACACGCACGGCTCTCTGCCAGGCTCGATCAGTTGTCGCAGTTGTTCCTTTTGCAATAGTTCCATGCGGTCCCTCCAGTAGATAGAGTACTCGTTTTCTTGCGGATTGAGAGAGAGAAATTGGTTTGCGCTCGGCTGCGGCCATCATGAGGAAACTCCGGTGATGCAGTCACCGGCGCCGTGATCCGCCGTCGCGGCCTTTGCTGAGCGAATCCAGGAGGGCCTGGAGCTGGCGGTCGGTCCGCTTTTGGGCTTTGGCCAGCTCGGCCACCGATTTCTGGTTTTCCACCAGCATCTTCATCCCGGTCTGCAACAGCTTCGCGATGGCGCCCAGCCGCTTGTCGAAGCGAGTTTCCATCTTTTCCACCCGGGCTTCGAGCCGGCCAGCGCGGGCCTCGGCCCGGTCCATGCGTTCCATGGCCTTTTGCATTCGGACCTCGAAGCTGGCCTGGCTTTCCAGGATGAACTGCATCGTCTTCTCGACGTCCATAATCCGAGGGTAACACCCCGGAAGCCGGTTGAGGAATTCCGGCTCATCGCGCGAAATAACCCGTGCGGGCGCGCACCCGCGCCCCGGGACGTTTCACCCGCACTTCAACGCGGCGCCAAGCCCCGTCGAAGGCCTGATTCCGGGGGTAGTAGGCCAGCGTATAAACGCTGCGAAGTTCCGCGGCAACCTGTGGGTAGACCGGATCCAGATCGTGAGCCGACTGGGCCGCAAACAGCCGGCCTCCGGTCACTCCGGCCAGTGCCTGCATATTCCGCCGCGCCTTCCGGGCCCACTCCGGCGGAGGAACCCTGGTGAAAGGATCCAGGAAGACCGGGTAGATGAGTACGTCCATCCTGGCCGCTGCCCGGAGCAGCTTCTTGAACGGAACTTCAGAGGGTACGCCGAGGCCGTGAACCTGGTTGTCGATGCCGTCGCTGAGGATGATCAGGGCATTGCGCTCGCCCCCGCGCCGCGGAAACTCCTGGGCGTAAGCCAGCGCGATCGCGTCATACAACGGCGTTCCGCCAGAAACCTCGGGAATGAGGTCAATCAGGCGCCGCAATCGTTCCCGATCCCCGGTCAGCGGGGATACAACGTAGAACATGTTGCCGGCCAGGGCGTAAATGGCGACGCGGTCCCGCGGGCGGGCAATTCCGATGAAACGCCTGGCGGCTTCCTTCATTGCCTCACGCTCGCGCCGCGTGCTGCCGCTGAGGTCGAACAGCAGGGCCAGGTTGAACGGCGCTTCTCCGGAACTGGCGAGGGCGAGCCGTTGCGGAACGCCGTCCTCGGTGACTTCGAAGTCAGCCGGCTGCAAGTCCGCAAGCGGATGTCCCTGCGAATCGGTGACCGCCGCGTTCAGCGTGACCAGGCGCACCTCGGAACGGAAGCGGGGGAGCCCGCCTTCCACGGCGGCAGGGGAGGTGGGCTCCCGCGGCCGCCTTTTTGGCGCGGCCCGGGGCGCCGGGGGCGATTTCCGGCCGGCGAGCAGCCCTTCCACAATCCGGGTGGCCAGCCAGGGCGGCTTCACCGGCGCGTCCGCTGGAATCGGAAAGTCCTCCAGCACCAGCGCCGCCGGTTCGTTGGCTTGAACGCTCAACCGGGAATAGGTGATTCTGTCAGCCGGAAGCGTGTCGGTGAGCACCCATTCCGGTTCCCGGCGCCGCCCGCCAAGTTTCCGCCGCCGGAACTTGAACCCGGCCGGCAAGGAAAGCATGGCCGGCTCCCGGCGCGAGCTGACTCGCAACCGGGCGGCCGCCCAGGGAACAGCCAGCCTGATGCTTCCGGTGCCGGTGATCAATTCCGCCCGGTGGAGGAAGCCGCTCACGTCGATGTGCCCGGCCTCGGTTCGCGCCTGCAGATCGTAGCCATAGGGCAGGGTGATCTCCAGATCAATCGGGGCGCCGTCGGCGGGTTGCGCGCGGATGATAATCAGGCCGGGCTTCCGGACGGTTAGCGTATCGGCCGGCTGGATCTTGCGGACCGGGGAGCTCCGGCGCAACTGGACGCGGCCGATGTTGCTCACCCGGGCGGTCACGCTTCCGGCGGGGTTCTGGACGCGGACGGTGACGCCCAGCGCCGCCAGGGAGCAGCAACACGCGGCGGCAACCGGCAGGAGCTGCAGTAACCGTTTCATGAAACGAGCGCGTCCGCCCCCTGCCTCCAATCTTCGCACACACCCGCCGCGCCGCCGTGGGGCGGCATTGAGAGCCAGGTTTCCGCTACAATCAAATTTATCCCTTGAGGTGGTGACACGATAAGTGGGTGAGAGGCCGTCCAGCGTTGTTGCGATCTATCCGGGGTCGTTCGACCCATTCACCAACGGCCACCTGGACCTGATCGAACGGTCCACGAACCTGTTCGATAAGCTCATTGTCGCCATCCTGCGGAACGAACAGAAGCAGCCGTTGTTCACCGTCACCGAACGCATGCAAATGATGGAGGAGGTGCTGTCCGGCTATGGCAACGTTGAAGTGGATTCCTTCGACGGCTTGCTGGTGGATTACGCTTCCGCGCAAGGGGCCAGCGTGATTCTGCGGGGGATCCGCGCCATTTCCGATTACGAGTACGAGTTGCAGATGGCGCTGATGAACCGGCGCCTGCATCCGGAGATCGAGACAGTCTTTCTGATGGCGAGCGAAGCGTATTCCTTTATCAGCTCCCGCCTGGTGAAAGAGGTCGCCGAACTCGGCGGCAACATCTCCGGACTGGTGCCGCACGCCGTTGAATTAGGGCTTAGAAAGAAGTATCGAGGAGAGTAACCGTGCAATCATCCCAGAAGAAATTTGGACTGGCGGATCGCGTCTCGCTGATCAGCATGTCCGCCACCATGAAGGTGTCCGCCGAGGCCGCGCGCCTGAAACGCGAAGGAGTGGACGTGGTTGGATTCGGCGCCGGCGAGCCCGATTTCCCCACTCCGGAAAACATCAAGCGGGCCGGTATCAAGGCCATTGAGGAAAACTTCACCCATTACACGCAGGCCGGTGGGATCCCGGAACTCAAGGAAGCTATCTGCGAGCGCCATGCGGCCGACTATGGCACCTCCTACACGCCCGCCGAGTGCATGGTGAACGTCGGCGGCAAGCACACGATCTTCAATTACACCCAGGTGCTGCTGAATCCCGGTGACGAGGTGATTCTTCCGGTTCCCTACTGGGTGACCTTCAAGGACGCCGTCAACTATACGGGCGCCAAGATCATCTTCGTGGACACCGACGAGGACAAAGGGTTCACGCTAAGCGCCGCGATGGTGGAGAAGCACCTGACCGACAAGACGAAAATGGTGATCATCAACTCGCCGTCGAACCCGAGCGGAGCGGTCATCGACCAGGACGAGTTCCGGCGCATTCTCAAGCTCACCGCCGAGCGCGGCATCTGGCTGATGGCGGACGAGTGCTATGACAAGTTTGTCTACGAGGGGGAACCGTTCTCCATCGCGGGCGAGAGCGGCGCCAAAGATAACGTGATCGTGGTGGGTTCGGTTTCCAAGACTTACTCGATGACCGGCTGGCGCATCGGCTACGGGCTGGGACCGAAAGAGGTGATCGCCGCGGCCCAGAAGCTGCAAAGTCACAGCACGTCGAATCCGGTCTCGATTTCGCAGAAGGCGGCCATCGAGGCGCTGCGCGGGCCGCAGGACGCGGTGGGCGAGATGCTCGCCGAGTACCGCCGGCGCCGCGCGTACGTGCTCGAGCGAATCCAGGCGATTCCAGGCTTGAAGATGGTCCCCCCCGGCGGCGCGTTCTATGCTTATCCGAACGTCAGCGCGACGTTCGGCCGCAACGGGATCAACTGCTCGATGGATTTCGCCGAGCAACTGCTCAAGCAGGCTCACGTGGCGGCCGTGCCGGGTGAAGCCTTTGGCACGGACAAGCATATCCGCCTGTCCTACGCCGCATCCATGGAGGATCTCGAGCGCGGCCTGGACCGCATTGAGAAGTTCGTCACATCCGTGCTGCAATGAGCGTCCGGCCAGTTCGCCTGGAACCCTCGTTCGTCGAGAAGGTCTGGGGGAGCACGGATCTCGCGCCCTGGTTTGCTAACGCGGACCGCAAGATCGGCGAGGTGTGGTTCCCGGCCGAGGACATCCTGGTCAAGTTCATCTTCACCACCGACCGGCTTTCGGTCCAAGTCCACCCGGAGGGCAAAACCGAAATGTGGTACGTTTTGCGCGCCGAGGCCGGGGCCAGGATCGCGCTCGGATTCCGGCAGCCGATATCCCGGCAGCGGCTGCGCGAGGCGGCGGTGTCCGGCGAAATCGAGGACCTGCTGGAATGGTTCCCGGCCGCGGCTGGCGATACATTCTTCACCCCGCCGGGAACCGTGCACGCGATCGGCGCCGGGCTGGTGATTTGCGAGATCCAGCAGAATTACCCGGTCACCTACCGGCTGTACGACTACGGGCGCCCGCGCCAGTTACATCTCGACAAAGCGGTCGAGGTGACCCGCTGCGAGCCGCATCCGGGTAAATCGGCGCCAGTAGAAATGGGAGGCGGCGACCAGCGGCTGGTGGCCTGCGACTACTTCGTAACCGATTTGCTGAACATTTCCGCCGCCCGGCAATACAAACCCGTATCGCGCCGTTACGATCTGCTCATTGTGGTGGAGGGCGGAGGGCGGCTGGCCGGAGAACGTTTCACTGCGGGCCAGCTCTGGCGGGTTCCGGCGGAAACGGAACCCTTCCCGATCGAGCCGGGCCCGGCAGCGACGATCATCCGCACGTACCCGCCTCAACGGGAAGCGGAAACGCCCCCGCCTCCGGCCGGACACAGCCCTGGATGAAACCGGCAACGCGCGCAGTGCTCCCCCTCCCGGACAGGAAAGGCGAGCCGGTCCTGGGCCCTGCGGAAGCGGCGGAGCAATCCCCGGGTCTCGTCCATCACCGCAGCGTTCACGGAAACGGGCACCGTTTTTTCCCGCCGGAGGAAGTGGAGCAGGGCGGCGGAGGGCAACTTGCCCGTTAGCTTCTCCAAGGCCAGAGCGTACAGCCGAAGCTGCAACGCGTAGGGTTCCAGGCGCGCCGGCTCGGACGCCGGGTCGAAATCGTCGGTCTTGTAATCCAGTACCGTAATCGCACCGTGTTCCTCGAACCAGGCGTCGATCTGGCCCCGTAAGACGAGATCCTCCACCTCGATGACGAAGTCGAATTCGCGTTCCACGCGTGCGGCGGCCTCGATTCGTTTCGCCAGCCCGGAGGCGCGGAAGCGCTCTACCAGCCGCCTGGCCTCCTCGTCAGGGTGGTCAACGCGGATCCCGGCAAGCATCTGGTGGACCTGGATGCCGATGCTGGCCGCTGCCGGCCGGGACCGGTCTTCCATGTATGCGTCGAATTCGTCATCCTCCTCGAACAACGCGGCCAGCGGCCGGGGCTGAAGGCGAAGGTAGTGTGCCAGGTAGTATTTCCGGGGACAGGCAACGAACTCACTCAGCTCGGTCACCGCGACCGCCGAGTCATGCTGGGCGCTCAGCGCGGGCGGCTTCAGCACGGTTTCCCGCCCAGCGGCCACGCCTGGAGGGGCCGGAAAATCATTCACGGGTTCCTGGGTGAAGCTGCGCAGGCGCACTGCGGTATGGCCAGGGCCGGCATTGATAATCTCGTCGCGCTCGGCGGGACCGGTGAGAGAGAGGTTGAGCCGCCCGTCGACCAGCCCCGCCCAGGCCTGGCGGCGCGCCGTCGGATGAGCAGCCCAGGTAAGGATCAGCCGCTCTTCAGCGCGGGTCATGGCGACGTAAAAGAGGCGGTTTCCCTCCTGTTGCTCCTTCTCCTTCAAACGGCGTTCGGCGGTGAGACAAGCCGTGTCCGGCGCGGCGTCCCCGGTAGACGGGTCGCACCATCTCACCCCCAGCCCGTCCTCCGGAGTAAAGGATACCGGGGCGCGGTTGCCGCCGCCTCCCTTCTGGAGAGCCGAGACGAAGACGACGGGGAACTCCAGGCCCTTTGCACCGTGGACGGTCATCAGTTGGACCGCATTGGCCGCCTCTTGCGGAGGAGCCTCGGCCTCGGAAGCCGCTTCGCGGAGCTGGCGGAGCTGATCGAGCAATTCCGCCAGCGGCCGCCGCTCACCGACACTCAGCTCCCGAAGCCGCGCCAGGAATCTCACCAGGTTCGCCCGGCCCTGTTCGTCGAGCGCGGCCTCGTAGCCGGACTCGTCGATCACGCGCACCAGGAGGCGGTCGGGCGTCACGGCGTCGCGGTTGGCGCGCAACTCTCCCACCAGCTCCGCAAACCAGCGCAACCGTTCCAGATCGCCGTGCTCAGCGGAGCCGGAACATCCAGGACTCAGCATCTGGCCGATACCGGCCCAAAGGCCGCCGGCCAGTTTGAGCCGGAATAACGTTTCGTCGCCTACACCAACCAGCGGGGAGCGAAGCACCCCGGCCAGGGAGATCTCATCCTCCGGGTTCGCCAACACGGCCAGCAGCCCGGTCAGGTCCCGAACCTCGCGGCTTTCGAGCAAGGTGCGGCTACCGGCGATCAAGCAAGGGACGCTGAACTCACGGAGGGCATCCGCGATCGGTTTCAGCGCTTCTCTGGTCCGAGCCAGTACGGCGAACCGGCGAAAATCGCCGGGGGCGGCCCGCTCCAGCTCACGGATCCGCCGGGCGATCCACCGGCCCTCCTTCCGGGCGGCGTCAGCGGCGTCTTCGCCCCAAGCCACGATCACCTCGACCGCAGGTCCGTCACCGGGCGGAAATTCCTTTCTTGCAACCAGTTGATGGAGCTCAATTCCGTCCGCGGCGCCGAGGAGGAAGCCGGCGATTTTCAGGATCTCGTCCCGACTGCGGTAATTTTCGGTGAGAACGTCGATCTTGAAGTTGTTGCTCTCGATCTGCCGCCGGTATTCCCGGAACACCTCCGGATCAGCATGGCGGAAACCGTAGATCGATTGGTTGATGTCGCCGACCGCGAAGAACCGCCCGGGCCGGCGGACCAGGTCCAGGATCCGCCACTGGAGGCGGTTGGTATCCTGGAGTTCGTCCATCAAGATGTAATCGAACTTTTGCTGAAGACGGAGGCGAAGCTCGGGCCGCTGACTCAGCAGCTTCAAGACCAATTCCTCCAGGTCCGAGAAGTCCAAGGCCGCCAGCTCGCGCTTCCGCGCCCGGTAGCCGGCGTCCATTCGGCGGAGAGCCTCGATCAGCAGAGCGCGGAGCGGAGCGAAGTACCGGGTCAGCAGGTGTGCCCTCACGGCGGGAACCAACTCTTCGACAATTCTTTTCACACCTTCGCTGACGGGCTTTGGCAGCCCCTGCCGGTTACAGACGAACTCGGACAGAATCCGGAAGTGCCAAACCGAGAGGGGAGTCGAGGCCACCCGGCGCGCCCGCTCCGTCCATTCCTGCATCTGGGCGCGTTTCCGCCGCCGGTTCTCCGTTGTCCATGGCCCCGGCTGGGCGACCAGGGCGGTGACGGCATCGATCACGTCCGTCAGGCCTCCGCCGGTCTCCGGAACTTGAAGCTCGAGGTCGCCGACTCCCCGGCCGGCGAGGCGGAGAGCTTCGTAAACAGCGATCAGCCCGCCGGCGAGGTCCGGTTGCCGCCCGAACGGGGAATTCGACACGTACAGGGCCTCGAGCAGCCGGCGGGTTTCCTCCGCGCGTTCGGCGTACAGCTCGTCGAGGGCCTTGTCGGCTTCCTGGCGGAGCAGGGGCTGGCTGCGAGCCTCGTCCAGGACCCTGAAATCCACGTCCACGCCGGCCGCAACGGCATATTCCCGCAGCAGCCTGGCGCAAAAGCCGTGGATCGTGGAGACGTAGGCGCGTTCGATCTGCTGCCGGCGCGCCGGGTCGCCCCGAAACTCGGCCACCAGGCGCTGCTTGATGTTGGTGGTGGCCTTTTCGGTGAACGTAATGGCCAGAATACGGTCGGGCGGGACCTGCTTCTCCCGGACCAGCCAGCAGAAGCGCTCCGTCAGTACGCGCGTCTTGCCGGAACCCGGCCCGGCCACCACGCAAACATCTTGCCCAAGACGCTCGGCGGCAGTTTTCTGGGCCGGGTTCAGGAGGATCGTTTCCCGGCGGCCAGCGGCGCCGGTGCTCATGCCGATCCACCTCCAGATCGAGCGGCGGGTACGGCCATCTCCACCCGGCAGACATCGCGACATGCGCACCATTCGCACTTGGCAGGATCGGCTGGCGCGGGCTCGATCCGGCCCTCCCGGATTTGACTGGCAGCCGCCAGCGCCCGGCCGGCGGCCAGTTCCTTGAGGCGATTCAGCTCAGCCGGCTGGCTCCAGCCGCGCCATTTCACTTTGCCGCGGCAAGCGCAGAATTGCATCGCGACGGGCTCACAACCGAAGATCTCCCGCGCCGCTCGCAAGTAAATTCCGGCCTGGACGCGCTGGCCGGCTTCGTGCTCGCGGATGTAGGCGCCAATCCGGTCGGGCCGGCTGTACTTGTAATCGATGAGGCGTGCCCGTCCACGGGCGTCAACATCCAGGCGGTCAATTCTGCCCGTGAGGCACAGTTGCCCGGCGATGGCGATTTCAAACGCCTGCTCAGCGTGGATCTTTTCCCACCGCCGCATCTCACCGCTGTCGAGAATCCGGCGCAAGCTCTCCAGCATTTCCAGGCGCACGGCCTCTGTCCGGTAGCCGGGAGGGATCCGGCTCCTGGCGCATTCTTCCGCGAAAACGCGATGGAACAGCGGCTCGATCGGTTGTTCCTGAAGGATCCATTCGGCCAGGACCCGGTGGACGATGGTCCCCTGGACCAGCGGATCGAAACGTTCGCCGGGGGCAACGGGCCGCTCGCGCAGTTCGAGGACCTCGGCAGCGAAGAACTGGAACGGACACTGCAGGAAAGACTCGATCGCCGTGACGCTCAGCCGGGCCGCTTTCGCACCCAGCCGGTCCCGCAGCGCCGCGTCGGATATGGCCGGCCGGGGCGGGGGCGCCGGAGCACGCGGAGAAGCGGGCCGGGCCCCCTGAGCTTCCTCAACCGCCGGATTTTCCTTCTCCAGAAACTCCTGCAACAGAAACGACGGAAGGTTCTCCTCCCCAGCCGCGTTGTAGCTCGGGTAACTCAGCACTAACTGTCCGGTGGCGCGGGTGGTGACCAGGTGGAACAGGAAGCGTTCCTCGAGATCCCGCTCCCGGCTGGTCCGCAAATGGATGCCGCCGAGGCGGAGCTGCTGCCGCGCCGCGTCTGGGAGCAACGGGTCCTCGTGGTGATACCGCGGAAATTGCTTCTCGAGCAACCCGCAAACGAAGACCAGCGGCAGCTCCCACTGCCTGGCTTCGTAAGCATCCATGACGTGGACCACGTTGCGCCGGTGGTCGCGCGGGCGGTGGGCGCTCAATTGGAGAACTGCTTGAGCCTGTGCCCAAAATGTGGAGAGCGATACCGCGCGCGCTTCGCCGAGCAGCTCCGGCAGGGCCTCCAGGACGGCGTTGAATTCCTGCCGGGCCGCGGCGGCATCGCGCCACAGGCCGGCCTGCTCGTGCGTCACTCCATCACGGATCTCCGGCGGCGGGAACAAGTCCCCGAGGCTTGCCAGGCGCCGTACCCACTCCCGCGGCGGCACCTCACTCTCACGCCACGAATCCAGGCGGCGGAGGGTGTCGAGCCAATTACCGGGCGGAGCGGCGCCGTCCGGTTCCCCAAACGTTTCCAGGCCCTGCCCGGGCAGCCGTTCCCGCACAGCGAACTCGAAACGGTCCAGCGAAGCGGTGGGGGGAGCCATGAGAACCGCCCGCAGCAGCTTTTCATGGTCCCAACCGCCGAGGGCGGCTTCGACCAGAAGCCCGATGCGGCGCACGGCCGGGTGCTCACCGAGCGGTGCAGCGAAGTAGAATCGCGCTGGGATGCCGAACCGCGCAAGCGTGGTCCGCAAGGCGGGTACGTAGGGATCGAAACCCCGGACGATGATCCCGATTTCCCGGAAGAGACGGCCGGTTTGGACGGCGCGAAGGATCCGGCGCGCGATTTCCGCGGCTTCCCGGTCCGGGCTCGGCGCGGTGAACACCAGCGTCTGCGGCCGCCGCCGCATCTGCCGGCAGGCTCGTACCTGAAACCCCGCGGCGGCCAGAGCCTCATGGGCCCGCGCCGCGCCGTCCCACTCCGGGAGGGTGACGGTGACTTCCGCCTGCCGGGCCAAGGCGCGGATCAGTTCCAGTTCCAGCTCGGAAAAGGTGAAAAAACCATCCAGGAAGACGTGCCTCGCCTCGCCGGCGCCTTCGGCGAGAACCCGCCTGGCCGCCTCACGCAGATGATCGGCGCGCAGAGCGAGCCCGCGTCCGGCGAGCAGCCGTTCGAGGTTCGTAAACACTTCGAGAATGGCCTCGGCGTATTCGGCCGCGAACACGCCCTGGCGCAAGAGCGTCCTCAACCGTTCCGCACCACCGCCGGCGAGGGTCAGCTCCTCAACCAGGTTCGCCATGGCCCGCCGAAAACCAGGAAAGGCCCGGAGGCCCGCGAAGGCCGGGGGGGCGGCCTGGTCCAGCACCTGGCCGATGTAGAACTGAAGCAGGACCGAGGGGACCCGCCGCGGGCCGGCCGCCACCGACCGCACGAACTGATGCAGCGTCTGGACGGACCGGGGACGGAGAAAGAGACCCCGGCGGGCCAGTTCGTTGCGGAAGTGCTCGGCCATGGTGGCCGTGGGCGTCAGCAGACGGACGTTCGCGGCCCCGCGGCCCGCCGATTCAAGGAACTGGCGGACCAGGTGCCGGGTCTTGCCCGACCCCGGCGGACCGGTCAACAGCAGCATCTAAGCTTCCAGTATAGCCGCGCGGCGGTCCAGCGCCGTCGGCGCGGCGCCCTGAGGCTCATGAGATCACCTGGGCCCGGAAGACGAACAGGCGAGCCCCGGGATCTCCGTAGACGCTCTCGCTCACGCCGGCCTTGCGTGCCAGTGCGGCCAGAAAGTCCCGCGCGGTCCAGTTCCGACCTTCGGCCACCTGCGGCAGGAGCAAGCCTCCGATTCCGTGGACCTTGAGATAACCGCCGTCGCGGCCGACGCGGAAGCGGGCCGGCTCCAGCAGGCGCTTCATCGGTGAGAGGATGGAGATCTCGACCTCGATGTCGCGCTCCTCGGGCCGAAGCGGGCTGAACCGGGTATCCTGGAGCGCCGCCGCCAGCGTCATTTCCGGGACGACTGTGGTAAGCGGCTCGTCCTCCGAGGTTCGCCCGACGCAGCCCCGCAGTTGCCCGCGCTGCTCCAGCGTCACGAAGGCCCCGGCCCTTCGCTGCAGGGCCGGCGTAATGCGGGCCGGTGGAATCGGCCTGGCGGTTCCCGTCTCCTGGTAGTGGCGCAGCGTATCGCGGACGCAGTCCAGCAAGAGCCGCTGATCCTCGGGGCCGAGCAGGAAGGAATCCCACGGGAAGTAGCCCAGCGCGGCGTAGCTGACACAGTGGGAATAATCGCCGGTCAGATCGCCCGAAGTTTCGTAGTCCAGCGTTCGCTGGAAGAAATCCTCGGCGTTCGGCAGGGCATTCACCGCGGCCAGTAACAGGGCGATCGGTTCCCGGCCGCACACCGTTGCGGATTCAGCGTCCAGCGTGCGGAGGAGGAAATCCGGGTCAATGGCGCCGGCCGCCTCGATGAAGCCTTCATCCAGCACCCGCAGGCGGGCGCCGGTTCGCTCGTCGGGAGGGAAGGGAAGGTAGCCGAAAGAACGCCCGTAGTGGGTAAAGTCCGAGCTGGCAAGTAGGACCGTCCCGGGTTCCATCAGCCCGGCGAGCGCCTGGGCCGCCGCGTTCCGTTCTGCCCCCGACAACGAAGAGGCATAAACCGGCACGACCGCGGCCTCCGGCGCCGCCTTTTGCAACAGGGGCAGTTGGATTTCCACCGAGTGATCGCACAGAGCCTCCTCCTTCATGGAGCGGAACACTCCTTCCGAGAGGAGCTGCTCGACCGCTGTCATGTCGACGGCCGTTTCGCCGAGGGGCGTCTGGTAGGAACCCACCTCGGGAATCCACGCTCCCGGTGGTGCTCCGCGGTGAGAAAAGCCCAGGATCACGACGCGCCGTGGTTTCGCCTCCTGGATATGGCGGTAAGCGGCCGCAGCCACCCGGCCCGAGTACACGAGTCCAGCGTGCGGCACCACGAAACCGGCCGGATTCGGCAACAGGGCCGGGCCGGTACGCGAGGCGGATTCAGCGAACAGCCGGTCGAGGAGATCGCTCAGGCTTGCACGGTCTCCCGGATACCAGGAGCCACTGTATGGGGAAATATGGCCAGCCAAGGCGGGCATATCAGCCTCCGACCAGTATTGTATACCGGACTCTGGCGTCCCAGCCCATTCTTTCGGCCACACGGCGCGCCGGATGCCCCGGCGGCGGGCGATCCCGGCGGCCTTCCGGAGCCGGCGCGCACGGGTATTCAAGGCCCGGGGAAATACCGGTAGTAGTTCACCCGGCAGTAAGCCGCGCCGGGAGGAGCCGCCGTCGAGTAGTGGTCCGAGTGAATGTCGTCAAGCATCCTGCGTTCGTGCATCGCCTCCGGGGGCAGGCCGCTCACTTTTAACACCGACCGGACTTCCGGGACTTGACTTGAAAAGGCCGGGAACTCGACGATCGTAGCGTGCTGGATCTCCCCACGGCCGTCCGGGTAAACATAGGCGACTCCGGCCTGATGGTAGATCTGCGGGTTGACCGGGAATGACAGCCGGGCCAGAGCTTCCAGGAGCCTTTCCAGAAGCCGCGGGTCCACACAAACATGAATGCTCACCAGCTCCCCTTCACTGCTTGCGAGCGATGGTGAGGTTGGCAGAGCTTCGGGCCGTACGCTCATAATGCCTCCCGCGCCCCGAGGGGCGCTTGCTTGCAGTCCAGCGCAATCGGCCCAAAATCGAAAACCCCACGCTCAAGGCGGCGGGGTTTGCCTCTCGGTGAAAGCCGATACGCCTTTAGCACTTGTTTTTGCGTGGTTGCAAGTAGCCGGTCCTACCGGGGCAGGACCTAAATCAATCCACGTTCATCGATAGAATACCACCGGGAATGAGTAAAGGCAATGAGAATCATTCGTCCGCCCGGCTAGCCTGGTTGCCGTATCTGGCGGGGTGGAAGTGGCACCCGGCGTGCGAGCGGGGGTTCCCGCCGCCCGGCGCTTCATCGGATCTGCTTCGATTGCAGATCGTCGAGCATCTTCTCGAATTGTTTCCTCTGCTCCGGGGTGAGTACGCGCAGAATGCGGCTCTTGCCGTTGGCCCGGACCTCGTCCATCTGGGCCTGGAGCGTGTGGTAGTACATCACGAAATCGTCGAGGATCGACTTGATCCGCCTGGACTGATCCGGCGTGAGGTTCAGCTCGGTTTCAAACCGGTGCAGGGAAATTTCCTTGCCGTCCTGGGTCCAGTAAGGAACCGGGTTGTGGAACTTCTGGGGGAATCCGTAGCGCATGGCGAGCACGCCGGCCAGCGAGCCGCAGAGAAAGACGAGCAGAAGAGTGAGCAAGATCCTGGGGTTCTGCCAGGAAGCTTGCCGTGGCGCCGTCATGACTTCAGTATTCGTAAGTCGCCAGATTTACCAGAACCACATCCCGGTCATGCTGGACATCGTCGCCGATATACGGAGACACCGGTTTTTCAGCGAGAATAGCCTCTGGTGAATACGCATAGTCGCCGGCCATCGGCTCCGGCCGGTTCGTGCCCGTGATTATCAGCGTCCCGAGCAAGAGCACCAGGACAGCCGAAACATAAGCAACGCGCCTGCCGAAGGCCGGCTCCAGCAGCGCCGACCAGACCGAGAGCGCCCGCTGGGATTCGATCCGGTCCATGACCCGGGCATAAAAGCCCGGTGCAGGATCCAGTTCTTCGGGCGGCCGAAGCAGTTTCAACAGTTCGGACTGGCGGCGCATCCGCTCTACCGTCCGGCGGCATTCACCGCAGGAAGCCAGATGGGCTTCGATTTCCCGAACACTTTGGGAACCTTCCGTCCCGCTAAGGTAACCCTCAAGCCGATCCTTGATGGGCTGATGCATTGTTTCTTCCCTCAATCCTGCCTGTGTTCGGCTCAACCCCGTTGGCGAATCTTGTGTCCGCCTTGTCCACCATAAATATTACCAACCGTAACCGAAGTTCTCTACCCGCTCACCGCACCGCCGCTTTTCCGCGTCAGGCGCCGCGAGGCCTTCAACAGCTTCTGCCGGGCCCGGAACAGTTTCACCTTGATCGTATTTTCATTCATTCCGGTCATGTCAGCCAGTTCCGCTATAGAGTGGCCCTCAACCTCTTTCAGCAGAATCAGCATTCGGTCCTCGGCCGAAATCTTCTGGAGCAACTTCATGAGCAGGTCGCGCTGGGCCAGAGCCGTGTCCACCGCGTGACGCTGGTCCTCTTTCTCCACCGCGTTCTCCATCCGGCGCATCTCCTCCTCGGAGAAGTCGCTTTCATAGACCAGCTTCCGGACGCGTTTCTTGCGCAAGTAATCATAGCATTCGTTGACGGTGATCTTGTAAATCCACGTCAGGAGGCTGCTCCGGGAGTCAAACTTACCGATCGAGAAATAGATTTTGGCGAAGACCTGCTGGGCAATGTCCTCAGCGTCGTTGCGGTTGCGCAGAATCCCGTAAATGATTGAAAATACCTTGGCTTGATAGCGCTCCACGAGCTCCCGGAAGGCGATTTCATCTTGCGCCTGCACCCTCCGAACCAGTTCCGCCTCTTCAGGGTTTTGATGGCTCACTCGTCGTTTCGTCCGAACCTTACCGCCGGAGGACGGAAACGCGAGCGCACCAACCAGGCTGCTCATACAACCGGTAGGACGTGGAACCAGTGCCTCAGGTTTCAATCGCCTGATACCGCTCGCGGCGGTGCCACTCGTCCGCCCTCCGGCCGGTACCGCTCTCCGTTCGCTCTGCTCGCCGGCAGGTCCATTTTTGTGCGGACATGCCCCACGACTAGCGGCCGGTCCTGCATCAACATACCAGATTCCCGGCCGCCGCCGCAGCCCGCCAGGATACCGCGGATTCCTGCAACCGTTTCAGGGGGCTCGGAATCTGAACTAGAAAGCGGAACGGGGAGCGCGGTTCCTGTAGAATAAATACAGAAGGCGATCCCCAGAGGAGACAAGAGCAGATCATGCTGGAAATGACCGACAAGGCGATTGACAAAGTAAAAGAGATTCTGGAGAGCCAAGATCCCAAGCCCGCCGGCCTGCGAATCTCGGTGGTAGGAGGTGGATGCTCCGGGTTCACCTATTCCATGGCGTTTGAGAACCAGCAGCAGATGCTGGACAAGATTTATGACTTCAAGGGGCTGAAAGTATTCATCGATCAGGCCAGCATGTTGTACCTGGATGGGGCCAAGGTGGACTACGTCGAGACCTTCGAGGGGGCCGGCTTCAAGTTCGACAATCCCAATGTGCAGACCACGTGCGGCTGCGGGAGTTCCTTCAGCGCGTAGCGCCGCGCTACGGTGATCCGGTGCGACGGGCACCCGGCAAGCTGAGCCGGGTTTGTGGTTGCACTTCCCGGGCGCCGGTATCGGCAATGGCCGGCTCACGGTCGAAGATCCCGGCAGCCAGGTTTCGCCACGATTCCGGACGCCGCAGTTAATTTTTTCTTCGGGTTCATTTAGAAATCCTCATCACCGGCAGCAACGGCCAGACCCGGTTGGCGCGGCAGTTCGACGAGGGCTACTCGGGCTCCCGGACCACCAGGTACTGGTCCGCGGCGACGTC
>CAZXVW010000030.1:0-29139 GCA_964644025.1 uncultured Solibacteraceae bacterium
GCGCCCGGCGGCTCTCCTTGTGTGTGCCGCTGATTCTGGTTGGCGGGAATCGCAACGTTGAACACATGGAAGAGATTCTCCGGCAAGGCTCGGTGGACTTCTTCGCCCTTTGCCGGCCCCTGATCCGGGAGCCCGGCCTGCCCAACCGCTGGCTGGCCGGCGCCGGCCCCGCCACGGCTGATTGCGTATCGTGCAATAGCTGCCTGCTCTCGCTCGGAAAAGGCCCGACGCGCTGCCTGGGAAGAAAGAAGTCTACCCACATGCTGGCGAGGAACGTCGTCCGTCATCTGGGGAAAATGATGCTCAAGTGAACCGGTACAATAAGCGCAAGGAGCAGAAGCCATGCTACTTTCCTCCCGATCCTTTTTGGTGGCCTCCGTCATGGTCGCGCTGGCGAGTGTCACTGCCGCCCAGACCCGGTCAGGGGTGCGGTCGTCCCCGCAGGTGCCCGGCGTTGTCACACAGATTGCTTCTAAGGCGGTCGGCGAAGGGGGAATCGCCGTGCGCGTGGTGGCGCCCAAAACGCCGCGGTACAAAGATGGCGCGCCGGTCGCCATCTCGGTCAACCCCGGCCCCCACGGCCCCACCGGCCGGTTGGGTGTCGCCGAATGCGGCTTTGTCGAGGTCTACTTTGCTTCCACCGGCTTCACGAAGGGCCCTTACGACTTCGGCGGTCCGAACTGGTTGCTCGGGTTGCGCGACGTCGTCCTGTTTGCCACCGGACAAAAGACTGATCAGCAGGGCCGCAAAATCCAGGACCTTACCGGTAAGATTCCGGTGCTCACCTCCGACGTCGGCATGATCGGCCTGAGCCACGGCGGTAACGCCTGCGGCGCGGTCATGGCCCTTTACGGAGAGCAGTTTCCCACGCTGGGCTACTATGTTTCTTGGGAAAGCCCGTACGGGGAAGGCGCGGTGGGTGAAGAGTTAGGCTCCCCGCGCCGGGACAACGGCCGCGTCAATCCGGCCTACGACCCCGCCGCCAGCCGCCTGGATCTCTCTAAGCTGGCCTGGGACCCGGATCTGCCCATGACCGGCCGCGGCCGCACGCCGGAGCAGAGGCGCGAACTGCCCATCCACGGCGCGCTGTTCTTCGACATGAACGGAAACGGACGTTACGATCCGGGCGTTGACTTCCGCCACCAGCCCGCAATGTATAATCCCGGTTCGGGCCCGAAGTTCTGGTATTCCATCCGCCTGCTCCGGGAAGCCGAGAAGAGGCGCCTGTACGGCGACTCCCGGCCGGCCCACATTCCGAGCGTGGAGGAGGCCATCGAGTTCTGGCACTACCGGGACGCCACCGGGTTGGTCCCCGACGCGATCCGCAAGATACCCAACCTGGCGGTCATCGTGGTGGCCAACACCCAGGACCATATGCAGGTGGCGCCCGATCATCCGCATATCCGCATCCAGGTGAACGCTTTCCAGAAGGCCGGAGCGCGCTTCATCCGGCTCAATCCCGATCGCGCTTACGTGGAATGGCTTATCGGTGAGAGCCGGCCCGGCGTCCCCGACAACGACGCCGGTCTGCGCTACACGCCGAAGACCATCTTGTCCGCCCTCTGTCCCAATGAGGCGGCCCACCGGATCCTGCAAGTGGCCGCGCTTTGTGAGCTGGCTGACCGCGTTCATGCGCGCAACTTCAAGCCGAATCTGGACCGAGTGTTGTACCCGGATGCGCCGAAACTCGTGCGGAAGCCGGCTCGCTGATATTCCGGACCGGGCGCCCGTTTCCCGGCGTCCGGAGCTGTCCATGAGGAAAGAGACGCAGAGATGAAGACACTTACGCAACTCGCAATCTTCTTACTGGCATCGGCGCTGTTATCGTGGACGGCGCCCGCCGGCGCCGACCCCATTGACGTGGTGGCGGCGGGGCCCAAGGTCGTGACCGAACCGGTGGAGACCAACACCGACACCGGCCTGGAATCCCCCACGCGCGCAACCGACTACACGCTGGAGGCATTCCCCACCAACGAGAGCCTGCCTGAGCTGGAATTTGTTTCCCCCGGCGCCGGCGGCTCGGGCCACGCAGCCAGGATCACCGCCCGGGCGGGGCAGGCCGGCTTGTTCACTCGCAGGCTCCCGGCGGACAAGGGCCAGCGGATCACTTTCTCAGTGAAACTCCGCGCCGAAGGCATTCAATCCGTGCAACTGGTTGCTATGCCGCTGCCGCGCCGCCCGGTGAGCAGGCCCCGGCCGGCTGGCGCTCCCGCCAGACCACGGCCGGGGGTTGGCGGCGGCGCTCCCCGGCCGGCGGCGCCCCCTCAGGGCGGGCCGCTCTTCCAGCCCCGCCGCTCGAAACCCGTCAGTGGCTCGTTCGGCTGGAGAACGCTGCGCCTGGACACCTCCTTCACTGGTAACATCGACGAGGCCCTGTTCCAGGTGGCCGTGCGCGGGCCGGGCGCCGTTTGGATCGACGACTTCAGCGTGGCCGTCCACTGGCCGAAGCGCGTGGCGATACCGGAGAAGCCGGCCGCGCCGCTCCTGATGATGGTGCTGATGCACTCGGAGACCCCGCGCGCCTACATCACCAACCGCCAGTATTTTCAGGCCGACGCCACCAAGTACGAAGAGATGGCCAAAATGCTCAATCGTTATGGCGCGCGCCTGACGATCCAGCCGGAACGCGAGTTCTGGCTCGGCGCGCAGAAATACGACCCCGATTTCCTCCGCCGGATGCATGCGAAATACGGGGTCTCATTCTCCGTGCATACGCATGGCCCCAATCCTCGCACGAATCCAACCAGGAAAGACGTTCTGGATTACATCAAGCTGCGTAAGGATGAGATGGAAGCCATGGGCTCCGGACCGGTCACCGACTTGAACGGCAATTTCGATCAGGAAGATTGGGATATGTTCGCCGACGCCGGCATTCGCTCCATGACGGCCTACAAGAACGTCCGCACCCAGATGGGCCTGTTCGAGATGGATCATTTCTATCTTCATCCCTGGCACCCGGCCGGCTCGCCGTACCAGGGCGAGGCGGTGTTCGCGCGCCACCGGCCCGGCTCCCGGGTGGTTTTCCTTCCCGGGGACGGGGCGTTGCACACGCGCCACCACGATCGCTTCGCCGCGCTGGCGGAGCGCTGCATTCGCGTCGCCCTCAGCCGTGTCCGGGCCGACCGCGTCAACGTCTTCTACATTGTCGAGCACGTGGGCCGGTTCGTCTCCCACCGGCGCGGCCAGAGCCCTCTGGAATACGTCCGTTCGCAGGACTTCCGCGATGACCTGGAACTGCACGAAAAGCTCTACCGTGATTTCCTGGCGCCGCTGGTCGAGGCCGGCTACATCCATTACGTCATTCCGCCTGAGGCTCGCGAGCAGTTCGAACAATGGGAGCAGAAGATGGGGGTCGCAGCCCGGCCTTGAGGTTTCCCCGGCCGCCTGGGCAGCCCGTGCGAGCCGGTACGCATGCTCCGGGGCCGTCTGCGGGTTTCTCGGAGATAATCAAGTGAGGAGCCGGCGCCGCCGCCGGCGAAACCAGTTAGGGAATTGAGAACATCGTGCAGACAGCGGTAATGAAGGCCGCCCGCGCGGCCATGGTAATTGAATCGGAGGCGGTGGCGGCCGCCGCTGCCCGCCTGGGGGAAAACCTGCTGCTGGCGGTCGAACTGATCCTGCGGCGCCCGGGCAAGCTGGTGGTGATCGGAGTGGGCAAGTCCGGACACGTCGGGCGCAAGATCGCCGCGACGCTGTCCAGCACGGGCACGCCGGCCGTGTTCGTCCACCCGGCCGAAGCCGCTCACGGCGATCTTGGCGTCTGCGCCCCGGGCGACGCGGCGCTCATGATCTCCAACGCCGGCGCCAGCGCTGAGCTCGTCCGCCTGGTTCCTTTCCTGAAAGAGCTGGGGGCGCCGCTCATCGGCATCATCGGCAGCCCGCGTTCGGCGCTCGCCGCCCGGATGGACGTGGTGCTCGACGCCTCGGTCGAGCGCGAGGCGGACCCGGAGGGCATCGTGCCCACCGCCAGTTCCACCGTGGCCCTGGCCGTCGGCGACGCCCTGGCCGTCGCCTTGCTGACGGCCCGCGGCTTCACTTCGCGAGACTTCGCCCGCCTGCACCCCGGCGGACTGCTCGGCCGGAGCCTGCGCTTCCGGGTACGTGAGGCCATGCATCAGGGAGAGGACGTGGCGTGGGTGGCGCCGGAAGATTCGCTCAAGCAGGTAGTCATCGCCATGACCAGCCGCCCGCTCGGTGCAGCGTGCGTGGTCGATGCAGAGCACCGGCTCGCTGGCCTGATCACGGATGGCGACCTTCGCCGCGCGCTCCAGTCGCATGATGACATCCGGGAGCTGAAAGCGGCGGACGTGATGACCGCCAACCCCGTCACCATCGGCCCGGAGGCGCGCCTGCTCGATGCGATGCGGCTGATGGAGGACCGGCCTTCGCAGATATCCCTGCTGCCGGTTATCGAACCGTCCGGCGGCCGCTGCGTCGGCCTCATCCGCCTCCACGACATCTGCCAGGCGTGGCTTGAATAGCCCGCCCGGCCGCCGCGGGCCGGAATTCGTCAGCGCTGCGGCGCGAACTTTTGCAGCCGCGCGTTTTTCGTCTCGCCCACGTAGAGGTTACCCTCGGCGTCGACGGCGATCTTGTGCGCCTGGTTGAACTGACCCGGTCCGGCGCCGTTGGAGCCGAATGAGCCCAGCACCTTCCCGTCCAGGCTCAGCTTGGAGACCCGGCCATTGTCGCCGTCGCACATCCAGATCACCTTGCGCCAGCGGTCATAGACCAGCCCCCAGGGCACGCCGATGTTCTCCCACTTTGCAAGTAACTTTCCGTTGGCATCGAACACCTGCACGCGCTTGTTGCCCCGGTCGGCCACGTAAACACGATCTTGGGAGTCGATGGTCACGTCGTGTACGAGGTTGAACTGGCCGTCTCCAGTGCCCGGCTCGCCCCAGCAGCTCAGGAATTTCCCCGCTGGAGTGTACTTGGCCACGCGCGCGTTCTTGTAGCCGTCGGAGACGTAGACGTTGCCCTGGCTGTCGAAGGCCACCCCGGTCGGCCGGTTGAAAGCGTAAGGAGAGCGGTTGTTGCCCGCGCGGCCGGCGAAGGTCCCGATCACCACCTCGGCGCGGCCCTGCTGCGAGAACTTCCACACCGTGTTCGCTTCCCGGTCCACCAGCCAGAGACCCCCGTCCGGACCCACGCCCAGGCCGTGCGCGGAAGCAGCGTGCAAGGTGACTTTCGGATTTTCTTTCCAGGCTTCAAGCACCTTGCCTTCTTTGCTGAATTCGATGACCGGGTGCGAGCCGCGGTTGTAAAGCCAGATGTGCCCCGCCTGGTCAACAGCGACGGCCATCGCGGCTCCCATGGTGATGTTGCCCGGGATTTGCGGCCAGTTCGGAACCGGCCGGTACGCCAGCGCGTTCTGCCCCGTTGCAGGACCCGCGAACAGCGCTGCTGACAGCAATAGAACGACTATGGTATGCATATGCGTGAGTTTATCAACTTGGGCATCCAATGAGCCGCTCAATCTCATCCCGTCGCGATTTTCTCAAAGCCTCCGGCCTGGCCCTCGCCCCCGGCGCCCTTTCCTCGTGCGGGCGCGCCGCACCGCGCCCGAATATCCTTTGGATCACCTGCGAGGACATCAGCCCGCTGCTCGGCTGCTACGGCGACTCCTATGCTTACACGCCGAACCTGGACCGCCTGGCCGCCGAAGGCGTGCGGTATACGAACGCTTTCTCGACCGCCTCGGTGTGCACGCCATCCCGCTCGTGCCTGATCACCGGCGTGCACGCGACCTCCCTGGGAACCCAGAACCTCCGGGCCGAGACGCCGCTGGCCGCCGACATCCACTGCTACACCGAGTTTCTCCGGAAAGCCGGCTACTACTGCACGAACAATGTCAAGGAAGATTACAACTTCCATACACCCGCGGCCGCCTGGGACGAGTCGAGCAAGAAAGCCCACTGGAGAAATCGGCCGCCGGACCGGCCGTTCTTCAGCATCTTCAACCTCACCATGACGCACCAGGGCCAGGTCCGCTATGGGCGGGAGAAGCTGGAGCAGGTCAGCGCGCAACTGGCGCCGGAGGAGCGCCACGATCCCGCCAAGGCGCCCCTGCCGCCTTACTATCCCGACACGCCCGCTGTCCGCGCGAACATCGCGGCCCTGTACACCCAAATGACGCTGATGGACAAGAAGGCCGGCGAACTGCTCGGCCAGCTCGCCGCCGACGGACTGGCGGGCGACACCATCGTCTTCTTCTACTCCGACCATGGGCCCGGCCTGCCGCGAGGCAAGCGCTGGATCCACCGCTCCGGCATCCAGGTGCCCTTGCTCATCCGCTTTCCGGAAAAATTCCGCCACTTGGCGCCGGCTCCGCCGGGCTCGGTGGTAGACCGCCTGGTCAGCTTCGTGGATTTCCCGCCCACGATGCTCAGCCTCACCGGGCTTCCGATTCCGGACTACATGCAGGGACGGGCGTTTCTCGGCGGGCAGGCCGGTGAGCCGCGCCGCTACATCTTCGCCGCCCGGGACCGCGTGGATGAGGTTCTCGAATGCAGCCGCACGGTTTGCGACAGCCGTTACCAGTACATCCGGAACTATTTGCCGCACCGGCCCCGGATGCAACGCAGCCACTACTCGGAAGTCACTCCCATTCGCAAAGAACTGCGCCGGCTAGCGGCGGCCGGCAAGCTCGCTGGCGGCGCCGCCTGGCTGATGCAGCCCGCCAAACCGCCCGAGGAGCTTTACGACATCACCCGCGATCCCCATGAGATCCGGAATCTCGCTGGCTCGCCCGAACACCGGGAGATCCTTGAGCGGATGCGCAAAGCTTTACGGGACTGGATGATCCGGACCCGTGACACCGGGCTTTTGCCGGAGCCGGAACTCGTGCGCCGCGCCGCCGGCGGCTCCCCGTATGACATGGCCCGGCAGCCGGGCGCCTTTGACGTCGAGCGCATCCTCGAAGCGGCTGAGCTGGTCGGCCGCGGCGTGAAGAAGCTGCCGGAGCTTGAGGCGCTGCTCGAGGATAAGGACTCAGCCGTGCGGTACTGGGCCGCCGCCGGCCTGACTGCTTTGGGAGCGGAAGCCAGGCCGGCCGCCGGCGCGCTGCGAAAGGCGCTCGAGGATTCCTCGCCCTGCGTCCGCATCGCCGCCGCCGAAGCCTTGGCAAGGATCGGCCGCGAGCGGGAAGCCTTGCCAGTGTTGAGCCAGTGCGTCCTGGATCAAGACTCGCGCGTTCAACTCCAGGCCGCGATCGCCCTGGTCGCGCTCGGCGGGAAGGCTCGGCCGCTGAAGGCGGTGTTGCAGAAAGCGCTCAGAATCGAAAGCAAGCCGCAACAGCACCGGCGATACGTCCAGTGGGCCCTGGAGGGACTGCTGGAAGAGCTGGAGGCGTGATTGCGCCAGAATAGGAAAGGTCTATCCCGATGCCATCAATGACACGCCGTGAACTGATGAAAACCTTCGCTGGTTTCCCCGCCATCCTCAGCGGGAAGAACCGCCGGCCAAACTTTGTCTTCTTTCTGACTGACGATCAGCGCTTCGATGCCCTCAGCGCGGCCGGCAACCAGATCCTGAAGACGCCACACATGGACCGCATCGCCGCCGGCGGCGTGCGGTTCGCCCAGGCTTTTGTCTCTGACTCGCTCTGCTCTCCCAGCCGCGCCACCATCGTGACCGGCCTCTACGCTCACACTCACGGCGTGACGTGGAACACCGGCCCTCATCACTTCCTTGACGCGAAGCTGCCGACCTTTCCGAAGCTACTGCAGAAGGCCGGCTACTTCACCGCGCTTACCGGTAAATGGCACATCGCCTCGCCGCCGGAGGGGTTCGACCACTGGGCGATCCTCCCCGGCCAGGGCCGCTACCACGACCCAGCCATGCTGGTCCGCGGAGCGCGGGTGAAGATGCGCGGCTACGTGGATGACGTCATCGCCGGCCAGGCGCTGGAAGTGCTCGCCCACCGCCCCAAGGATCAGCCCTTCTGTTTGCTGTGCTGGTTCAAGGCGCCGCACCGCTCCTGGGAGCCGCCCGCGCGCTACAGGAAGGAATTCGAGGACATCACCATCCCCGAGCCGCCCACTTTCAACCTGGGCCTCGGCGACCGCCCGGCCGCCATCCGCAATTCCGACCTCCAGATTGCCGACATGCCGGATTTCTACCACATGGGCGTTCCCGCCGATGCGCCGCGCGCCGAGCAGAAACGGCTCAACTACCAGCTTTTCGTCAAGCAATATTATCGGGTGCTACTGGGCGTTGACGATAATGTCGGCCGCCTGCTCGACTACCTTGACAAGGAGGGACTGGCGGAAAACACGTTCGTGCTCCATAGCGCCGACAACGGTTTCTTCATGGGCGAGTACGGCTTGTTCGACAAGCGGATGATGTATGAACCCTCGATCCGCGTCCCGATGCTGGCGCGTTACCCGGCCGGGTTCGACGGCGGCCGCGTGGACACCGAACACATGGTGCTCAACAACGACATCTGCCCGACGATTCTCGATTACGCCGGCGTTCCGCCACCTGCCTCCATCCGCCATCACGGGGCAAGCTGGCGGCCCATTCTGGAAGGCAAGGCCGCCGCCTGGCGGGACTCCTGGCTCTATGAGTTCTTCGAGTACCCGGCGGTGGGGTGCGTCGGCAAGATGCGTGGCGTGCGGACCAGGCGCTGGAAGCTCATCCACTACATCCAGCAGCCGCAGCAGTTCGAGCTGTTCGATCTGGACAATGACCCCGAGGAACGCCACAACCTCTCCGGCGATCCGGCTTACGCATCTCAGCGCGACAAGCTCCGCGCGGAGCTGGAGCGCCTGCGCGATCTCACCCGGGATGACCGTTCCGAAGACGGCACCCCGGCCAGGCCGTGCACCATCCGCATCGCCAAACGCCCGTTCCGCTGAACCACCGCTAAAACGTCAGCACTTTCCAGCCGCTCTGGAGCATCTCGGTCAACGGCATGCCCATGTACTTGACCTCGACGCCGAGCTTTTCGAGTTGACCGGAGACACCGTAGGAGTCGGCGCACGCCTTGCAGGCCAGAAGCTTGACGCCGTCCGCCGCCATCGCCCGGATCTTTTCCTGCAGGCTCTTGTCCTTCACCAGCAACTCGTCGGAGGGTCCCCACACGATCAGGACTACCTCGTCGAACCAGCCGCGTTTCTTCGCGTTGTGCGTGTACATGAAGCAGACGCTGTGCGCCACCTCGGGATCGCCGCTCGACCAGATGACGGCGAGTCTGCTCGGTTGCTTCTCCTGGTTCGGCGGAGCGCCCTGCACAGCCCCGGCTACAATCACGGCCGCCAGCATCATCGTCAGCAAATAAGTCATCGTGCTGTTCCTCCCTTGGGTTTCTATGGTGCTTATTTTGGATAGTATGAGGGGCCTCGGGCGCAAGGGGCAAATGAAGGAGCGCTCGGTCAGCGCCCGGTCCCTCCACAGTTTGCCAGGGTGGTCCACGCGCCGGATGATTCTTCCAGCGCGGACAACCGTGCCAAGGCGCTCACGCAGCGGTGCGGCGGGCCACCAGGATCGTGATATCGTCAGTGGCGGGCGCGCCCGCTTCGAAGCGCCGCAGCTCCTCGTTGATGGCCGGGATGATCTCGTTCACCGGGCGGGCGCGCAACCCCACCAGCAGTTCGGCCAGGCGCTCCCGGCCGAATTCCTCGCCGGCCGGATTCACGGCTTCGGTGACACCGTCGGTGTAAACGACGACCGTATCACCAGGCTCCAGGCGGCTGGCCTGCGGCTGATACTCCAGGCGCGGCAGGATGCCCAATACCGGACCGCCGCCCTCCAGGCTCTCCAGTTGGCCGCCGGCCCGCACCAGCAGCGGCGGATCGTGGCCGGCGTTGCAGAAAGCCAGATTTCCGGTTGCCGGATCGATCTCGCCCAGGAAAAACGTGACAAAACGGTTGTCCGGGCAGGCGGTTGCCATACCGCGGTTCAGGATGGAAACCATCTCGGCAGGCTCGCCAGGGTGCTCCGCCAGCAGTTGCATGCGGGCCTGCAGGTTCACCATCAGCAAGGCCGCCGGCATTCCCTTGCCGGCCACGTCGCCGAGCACCACCAGGAGCTTGCCGCCTGGCCGTGGAATGAAATCGTAGTAGTCGCCGCCCACGGAACGGCAGGGGGCGTTGTAGCCGGCCAGTTCGATTCCAGGCGGTGACGGAGCGCCCCGGGGCAGGAACTGGCGCTGGATTTCGGCCGCCTGCTCCAGGTCCCGGGCCAGGATCCGGCGGGCTTGTTCGGCGGCGGCCAGGCGCTCCCGTTCAATCCGCATGGCCGCGATGTTCGCCATCACCGTGAGCAGGTTGAGGTCGTCGGCGGTGAACTGGCGCCAGGCATGAGGGCTATCGACGTAGATCAACCCCAGCACCCGGTCATCGGTCTGCAGCGGCACCGCCATCAGGGAATGAACGCGCTGCATGACGATGCTCTTCCGGCTGCGCAACACTTCGTCGGAAGTGACATCGCCCACCAGCAGCGAGGTCCGTTCGTTGACGACCCGGTCGCGGACGGCGGCACTGATACGGAACTGCTCCCCGCGGCAGGCTTTGACCGCCAGCTCGCCGCCCTCGCCGGCCAGCAGAACCCCGCGGCTGGCCCCGACGGCCTCGAGCGAGAGATCGAGGATATCCCGGAAGAGCTGATCCATCGGCTTGCGGGTTACCAGCTCCCGGCCGGCGCGGACCAATGCGGTGACCGGGTCCCTCCACCGCGCGCTCAACTCGCCGGTTGCTGACAGTTGTTCTTCGCCACCCGGGATCAGTTCGCCGAGCGTGACCGTGTGGGTTGCGGAAACCTCTGTCGGGGAGTGAGACGCCTCGAAGATGACTGTCCCCTGTCCCGGCTCGTCCGCAGCGGCCTCGAAAACAAGGCACTGCTGGCTCACCGTGATTCGATCCCCATCGTGCAGCAACACGCGCTCGCGGACGGGCTGCTCATTGATGAAGGTCCCGTTCTTGCTCCCCAGATCCCGGGCCCACCACTGCTCCCCGATCTTTTCGAGCACCAGATGATGACGGGACAAGCCGGTATCTTCCGGGTAGGACAGGTCATTGTCAACGGCCCGGCCCAGTGACAGGCGTCTGCCGCTCAGCGGGCGCGGTTGTCTGTTTCCCTCCGCATCCGCGATGAGGAGCTGGTAAGGCATCGCGTTCTTTGGGCCGGTCTCCGCCTGCCTGCCTGCCCGCGTCGCCGGCCCAGCGTCCGGGCCGCCTAGGCGAGGCTTCCGACAGCCGTATCCTCGTCGTCAAAGAGCTGGAACAGCGTGGCCAGCCTGGTCATCTGCAGCAGATCCAGCGCCCGGCCCTTGACCTTCAGCAACCCGAGCGATCCCCCGGAATTGGCGACGGTCGTGTAAGCCCCTACCAGTTCCCCCAGGCCCGCGCTGTCCATGTAGTCGAGGCCGGATAGGTTAAAAACGAGCTTCTTCTTCCCTTCGCCAACCAGCGCTCGCACCGTGTCCCGAAGCTTTCCGGTGGCTTCTCCCAGCGTGATCTTCCCGGACAAATCCAGAATCGTGACACCGTCTCTCTCTCTCGTGTTGATCGTCAGGCTCATTATTGATTCACCCTCCTTGTTCTGGCGGCTGGAGCCCGCTGGCCACAGCCAGTGCCGACATGTCAATTATCGCAGAAATGCAACCGGCGGCCTACTCTTTCCCGGGACAGTGCGATTCCGGCGGTTGCAAAAATGCGGCTTTGTTCCCTGGCGGTCACAGGTCGCGGTACTGGCGCCGCAGGCGGTTCAACTCCTCTTTCAGGCGGGAGGTGACCGCGGCGTAAGCCGGCTGGCCATAAACGTTGTTCAGCTCATTGGGATCTTTTTCCAGGTCGAACAGTTCCCAGTAATCGCCTTCGGTGTAGAAGTTGATCAGCTTGTAGCGGCCGGTGCGGACGCCACGATGCGGCCCCACGCGGTGGGCGGTGAAATACTTGAACTCGGGATAGCTCATCTGCTCCGGCCGGGCATTGCGGAGTTGCCAGGAGTTCTCCCAGTAGGCGTAGTAGATCGACTGCCGCCAGTCGGCCGGCGGCCGGCCTTCCAGGATCGGCTTGAGGCTGCGGCCCTGCATGGATTCCGGGATCGGGACCCCGGCGAAATCCAGCATCGTCGGCGCGTAGTCGATGTTCTGGACGAATTCCTCCGCCACCTGCCCGGCGCCCGGCAGGTGAGGGTAGCGCACCAGCAGCGGGACGCGCAGCGACGGCTCGTACATGAAGCGTTTGTCGTACCAGCCGTGCTCGCCCAGGTAAAAACCGTTGTCGGAGGTGTAGAGGATCAGCGTGTCCTCGCTCAAGCCCCGTTCGTCCAGATAGTTCAGCAGGCGGCCCAGGTTCTCGTCCACGCCGTACAAGGCCGAGTAATGATCCTTCACAAAGCGCTGGAAGATCCAGTTCTTCTTCTCGGCCGGCGACAGATGCGGCGGCAACTCGGGATAGTCGCGGGCCAGGCTGACTTCGAACTTCATGTCACGCGCTTCCTTCGCAATACGGCGCGTGGCGTAGTCATCGTCGTAAGTAGCCGGGTGCGGCAACTCGACCCCGGCCAGCAGATTGGCGTGACGAGGGGCCGGTTTGAACGGGCGGTGGGGCGCCTTGTGCTGATAGACGAGGCAGAACGGCTCCGGGCCGGTGTATTTCTTGAGAAAGTCCAGCGCGATGTCGGTGGTCACGTCGGTGGCATAGCCGGACATCTTCTTCCGTTCGCCCATTTCGATGAACTCCGGGTCGAAGTAAACGCCCTGGCCCGGCAGTATGCACCAGTAGTCGAAACCGGCCGGGTCGTCATGCAGGTGCCACTTGCCGACCATGGCTGTCCGATAGCCCGCCTCTTGCAGCGCGCGCGGGTACGTGGCGAGCCGGGGGTCAAGATGCTCGATGGCGCCGGCGGCCTCCGAATTGCCGCGGATGCCATTGATGTGAGAATAGGTTCCCGTGAGGCAGGTGGCCCGCCCAGGGGCGCAGAGCGAGTTGGTGACGAAGCTGTTCTGGAAGCGCACCCCTTCGCGGGCCAGCCGGTCCATGTTCGGCGTCTGGATGATTGTGCCGCCTTCGCAGCTCATCTGACCGGCGGCCTGGTCGTCGGTCATGATGAAGATGATGTTCGGCCGTCGCTGGCGCCCGCTGGTGCAATAGTGAAAGCCGAGCGCGCCGCCGGCCGCCAGCGCGGTCCGTTTCAGCGCCGTTCTCCGGGTCATGCCGCTGCTCCTCATGGCGTAAATCGTATCTCTCGGGAGCCGGGAAACGCAAAGTGGAAGAGACCCAGCACCGGGAGCCGCCGGCCCAATCCCGCCTCCGGAGGAAAACCGGGCCGGTAGTCCCACTTGCATTTCCGCTCCGTTTGAGGCAAGCTAAGGGGTTTTATCCAATACCTGTTTCATGCGGGTCCGAATTCTCTATCACGATCACTGTTTCGACGGGGCGGCGTCGGCCGCCTACCTCACGCGCTTCCTGGGCGACAAGTTCTATCCCGGTGCGGAGTTCGCCTACACCGGCATGGCGCACAAGGCATCGCAGATCTTCGAGGACTCGCTGTTCGATGGGGACGTCAACGCGATTGTTGACTTCAAGTACTCCTCGAACCCGAAGCTTACCTGGTGGTTCGATCACCACCAGAGCGCCTTCCTGAACCCGGCCGACGAAAAGCATTTCCGGGAGGATACCTCGGGCCGGAAATTCCTGGACCCGGAGTTCAGGTCCTGCACGAAGTTCATCGCCACCATCGCCCGCGAAAAGTTCGGCTATGAAGCGCCCGACCTCGACGAGCTGATCAAGTGGGCGGACATCGTCGACGGCGCCCAGTACGCCAGTGCGCGGGAAGCGGTGGACCTGCACAGCGCGGCCACCAGGCTCGTGCTGGTCATCGAGGGAGTGGAAGGCTCAGAGATGGTGCAGCAAATCATCCGCTGGATGTGCCACCGCCGGCTCGACGATATCATCCGGGAGCCGGTAGTTCAGGCCGTCTATCAGCCCTTGTACCGGCAGCACCTGGAATCGGTCGAGATCATCCGCAAGGAAGCCCGCGATCAGGGCAAGGTGGTCTTTTTCGACCTCACGAAATACCCGGTGCAAGGCTACAGCAAGTTCATCCCTTACTACCTGTTTCCCAACTGCCTCTACACGGTATCGGTGCTGATCTCCAGCTTCCGCACTAAGGTTTCCGTCGGCTCCAACCCGTGGGCGAAGCAGCCGCTGAGACATAACCTGGCCGCCATTTGTGAGCGGTACGGGGGAGGCGGGCACCCGCGCGTGGGCGCTATCAGCTTCGAGAAGACCGCGGTGGCGGAAGCGCGGCGCGTGGCCCTGGAGATTGTCGAGGAATTGCGGAAGTAGCCTCGCGGCCTCGCGGTCTCAGAAACCCATCTGTTTGAGTTTCTCCATCGTCAGGGGTTGCGTGCGGTCGAGCCTTCCCAGCAGCTTGACCACGTGTTTCGCGATGATGTCGGTTTCCAGATTGACCCGGGAGCCGGGCCGGCGCGCGCGCAGCGTGGTGTGCTCGTAGGTGTGGGGAATCACGCTCACCGACAGCAGATCTGCTTCCAGCGCGGCAATGGTCAGGCTGATTCCGTCGATGGCAATCGAGCCCTTGAAAACCAGGTACGGGTCCAGCTCCGGTGGAACGCGGATCCTCAGCCACCAGTTGCCATCGCCCACCGGTTCCAGCGAATGCACTTCCCCGGTGGCATCCACATGGCCCAGCACCATGTGGCCGCCGAGGCGGCCGGACGGCGCCAGGGGCCGCTCCAGATTCACCGGGGATCCGGCGTTGAGATCGCCCAGGTTGCTGCGGTGCAAGGTTTCCGGCGCCACGTCGGCCGAGAAGGAGGAGGCGCGTAGCCCCGCGACGGTAAGGCAAACACCGTTGACGGCGATGCTGGAGCCGGCGGCGGCATCCTCGAGCACCTTCCGGCAGCTCACCGTCAGCAGCGCGCCGGCGCCCTGCGGCTGCAGGCTTTCCACCACGCCCAGCTCCTCGATGATGCCCGTAAACATGGCTCAGTTCTCCCGCACGCAGTAAGCCTCGACGGCAAATTCATCCGGCGGGATCGGCGTGATCGTGACGTCGCGGAACAGGATCGCGTCGGCGCGGCGCAGCCGTCCCTTGCCCCCCACCACGGGCAGCGACTTCAGTCCGCCGAGGATCTTGGGGGCGTAATAGAAAAGAACCTTATCCACGACGCCTGCGGTGAGAAAAGCCCAGTTGATCTTGCTGCCGGCTTCCACCATCAACGACAGGTAGTTCTGGGAGGCGACCCAACTGACCACCCGGCGGACGTCGGTGCGCCCCCCCGGCCCGTCAAAGCAAAGCACCCGCACGCCCCGGCTCTCAAGTGCTTCGCGGCGCCCGCCCGGCGCGGCGGAAGTCGTGATCACGGTGACGTCGCCCTGGCAGCCGGTGACCATTCTCGAATCCGGCGGAGTGCGCAACTGCGAATCCAGGACGATGCGCATGAGGGGCCGCGCGCGTGGTTTGCCGGTGCGGTCCGTCAGCCGGCAGTCGTCGGCCAGCAGAGTGCCGATGCCGGTCAAGATCGCGTCGTGGGCGTGGCGGACCTGCTGCACGTGGGCGCGGGCCTTTTCACTGGTGATCCACCCGTAGTTGTCTTCCGGCGCGGCGATCTTCCCGTCCAGGGTGACCGCGGACTTGAGCGTCACCAGCGGCAGGCCGCTCCGCATGAAGCGCGTGAACGCTTCGTTCAGCTTCTCGGCTTCCCGGGTGTACTCGGCGGCGATCTCCACTTCAACGCCCGCCGCCCGCAACCGCTCGAAACCCTGGCCGGCAACCTGCGGGTTCGGGTCTTGCATGGCGGCCACCACGCGCCGGACGCCTGCGGCGATCAGGCGGTCCGTGCACGGGGGCGTCCGTCCCTGGTGACAGCACGGTTCCAGGTTGATGTAAAGGGTGGCCCCGCGGGCGCGCTCGCCCGCCTCTTCCAGGGCAATGACTTCCGCGTGGAGCTTGCCGGGATAGGTGTGGTAGCCGCGCCCGACGATTTCGCCGTCGCGGATCAGCACGGCGCCCACCATCGGGTTTGGACTCGCCAGCGCGACTCCCTTGCGGGCGAGTTCCAGGGCCTGCTGCATGTAGTCCGGCATCACTTCTCGAACAAGCTCTCGATAAACTTCTCGCTGTCGAACGGCACCAGGTCAGCCGCTTGCTCGCCGATTCCCACGTAACGGATCGGCAGGTTCAACTCCCGCGCGATGGCGATGACCACGCCTCCTTTGGCCGTGCCGTCGAGCTTGGCCAGGGCAATTCCGGTCACCCCGCTGGTTTCAGTGAACCGCCGCGCCTGCTCCAGCCCGTTCTGGCCCGTGGTTGCGTCCACCACCAGCAAGACCTCGTGCGGGGCTCCGGGGATCACCCGTCCGGCCGTGCGGCGCATCTTGTCGAGTTCGGCCATGAGATTGGCCTTGGTATGAAGGCGGCCGGCCGTGTCCGCGATCACGTAATCCACTTTGCGGGCCTTGGCCGCCTGCAATGCGTCGAACAGAACGGCGCTCGGATCCGCGCCCGGCCGCTGCCGGATCACTTCCGTGCCGGTCCGCCGGCCCCAGATCTCAAGTTGCTCGATGGCTGCGGCCCGGAAGGTGTCGGCCGCGCACAACAGTACGCTGTGCCCTTCCTGCTGGAACCGCCAGGCCAGCTTGCCGATCGTGGTGGTCTTGCCCGTTCCGTTCACCCCCACCACCAGTACCACCGCCGGCGGGCTGGTCACTTGCTGAGGCGGCTTGTCGGCGGCGCGAAGAACTTCCAGCAAGTGTTCGCGGATGAGCTGGCGCAACTGACCAGGATCGCGCAGCTCACGGCGATCCGCCTTCTCCCGGATCAAATCAAGGATCTCCGTGGTGGTCTTCACGCCGATATCCGCCGTGATCAGTGTGTACTCGAGTTCCTCAAGAAGATCCTCGTCGATTTCCTTCTTGCCGGCAAACGTCTCCTCCAGGCGGTCCGTCAGGCCCTCGCGGGTCTTCTGAATACCACTCTTGAGGCGGTCCAACAGCGTCGGCTCCGCCTCGACAGCGCCGAATAAGGTTTGGATCATACCCGTCCGTTCTAACCTACGATTGTACTAAGCCCCGGGACGCGGGCGTGGTCACGCCGCCGGATATTGCCAGCCCGGGGCCCGCCTGGATTGCTCCGGCAGGCGCCAGGGCAGCCGTGAGCTGCTGTTGCCCTGAATAGCCACTGGGGGGATATCTCCTTCGGGCCTACTCCTCCAGATCATCACCCAGTCCTAGAGAAAAGTGTCCCGCTGGAGCCACTAACAAATCTCGGATTTGAATCTGGAGAACCAACACCGGCCACTGCCGTAGCGCCAGTAGCCGGTGCTTTCACCGTTGGGTGAAGTTCTCCATAGAAGGGGATACCATATGTTGCATCGAACTTTGATCGGCCGCGCAGGGCCTGTGTTGGCCCTCCTGCTGGTGATCACCGTTCCGGTGATGGCCACCACCGTCCAGTACAGCGACCGGCCATCATGGGAAGCGGCGACCCCAGGCTTCACGAATATTGACTTCGAGGGCATTGTCACTGAGCAAGGAGGATGGGCCTCCTACTCCGACGCCGCGGGGCTTACCGTGGCGGATGTTCAGTTCATAGGTCTGGTTCCGCCCTCCTCTTACGCGCTGTACGTCGTGAATCCTGTGCCGGGTTCCGACTACGACTTCGAGTCCGGGTCGCTGCTGAAAGGCCCGTATTATTTCACCGGGACCTCGAAGCTCATCGTGAACCTGCCTGCCGGTGTCACCTCGTTCGGAGCGGACCTGATGACGCTGGATGACAGCAACCCGGCGACGTTCACGGTGCACCTGTCCACCGGCGAGGAATGGACGGACATCGCCACCGCCGCCCGCCCCACCAGGACGTTTTTCGGCGTGACCTCGGACACCGCCATCACCCAGATTGATTTCGTACTGACCTCCGGAACCAACTCCGTAACCTACGCCGGCCTGGACAATTTCTCCTACGGCGTCGCGGATCTGGGAGGCGGCGGGGAGGACCCGGCCGAGACGCCCGAAGCGGCAACCATGATCCTGGTGGGCACCGGCTTGATCGCGGTATTCGGCTTCCGGCGGCGGAGATTCCAGTCGGCGGTGTAAACCAGCCGGGCCAGTTGCCGAGGGCGGTGCGGGTCTCCCCGGCCGGCGAACAGGTGTCGCGCAACACCGGCCGGGGCTTGCTCGGCCGCCTTCTTCGATCACCACCCAGCCGGGCTTGCGCTGAGCCGAGCCAGCCGGCCGCCGTGCGCAGAAAGATGATGTCCGCACGCTCTCCTCGTGGGAGCTGGCCCCGGAGCCCACTCGATGGTCCCGGGCCGATCCGGTTACCATAGAGTAATGCCGGTTCCGGATTCGGCCGGGCGGGATACCCGGGCACACAGAGACGGGGGCCCGCGCCGGGGATTACCCTCGCCCGAGGCGCAGCAGCCCGCGTCTGATTCCGGGCAACCGTGCGTCGATCACAGGGAGGCTCTCATCTTGCGCTGGTTGGTGATTACAGCGATTGTGTGTGCGAGCATGACCGCCGCCCGGGCGGCGTCGGTGGCGGAGCTGATCCGAATGTCGGCGAAGCCCAACGACGCCTTCCGCGACGCCCTGCTCGAGACCATGGGGGAGGAGAACATCGTCAAGGGCACGGCGGTCGCCGGCCACGGAGCGGACTTCGTCTTCGCCGTCGAGTCTACCGAGGCCCCCGCCCTCTATGTCGATGACCGGCCCGCAGCCAAGATGAAGCGCGTCAAGGGCTGGCATCTGTGGTTCTGCACCATACAGCTCGAAACCGGCCGGTCGCACTCGTTCTACTACAACATCAAGGGAGAGCGGAAGGGCGGCCGGAATGACGTGCCGGCCTACCTGGAAGACTGCTACCCCAAGAAAGGCGTGCCCCAGGGCGCGCTTTCCGAAAAGCTGGTGCATACGAGCCGGATCTATCCCGGCATGACAACCGACTACTGGATCTACGTCCCGGCCGGTTACGATCCGGCGAAACCCGCCGCGCTCATGGTCTGGCAGGACGGGCAGAACCATATCGATCGCGACGGGCCGGCCAAGACGCTGAACGTGGTGGACAACCTGATCCGCCAGGGCAAGATCCCGGTCATGATCCTGGTGCTCATCGCCCCGGGCCGCAAGGGCGAGCAGTCGATGCGGAGCCTCGAATACGACCGGATTGATGACACCTACGCCCGTTTCCTCCGCGACGAACTGCTGCCCGAGGTATACAAGAAGTACAACATTCGCCGGGACGCTTACAGCCGCGCCATCGCGGGCGTCTCCTCCGGCGGCCTCTGCGCCTTCAACGTGGCCTGGCAGCAGCCGGACCAGTTCAGCCGGGTGCTATCGATCATCGGAAGCTACACGAGCATCGGTTGGGAGCCCGGCCAGGCGGACGGCGGGAACCTTTACCCGTTCAAGGTCCGCAAGGAAGAGGTGCGCAACATCCGGGTGTGGCTGCAGGATGGATCCGAAGACCTGGAAAACACCCACGGGAGCTGGCCGCTGCAAAACCTCCAGCTCGCCAATTCCCTCAAGCTGAAGGGTTACGACTTTCATCTCAGCTTCGGCAACGGCTCGCACAGTCCCGCGCACGGCTACGCCGAACTGCCCCGATCGCTGGCCTGGCTCTGGCGGGATTACGACCCGGCCAGGACCCAGCAGGTCTACGAGATGGATCCCGAGGAGAAGAAGCTCCCCCTGTTCCGCGTGCGGATCTCCAACCGGTAGCATCGCCGCCGGGCTGCGCACACTGGTTCGGCTGGCTCGGCACGCGCACCGCCCGGAACCGTCGCCGGACCAGCCTCCCGAACAGAGTTACAACCGGCCCGGCGGGCGAACGCCCCGCCCGGTGATGTTTTTGGCGGAATCGCCCAGCTCCTGGCGCATCTGGTCGGCCAGCTTCTGGATCTTGGCGACGATGTCCGGGTAGCGGTCCTTCACGTCGGTGGTTTCGCCGATGTCGTTCTCCAGGTCGAACAGCGCCAGGCCGATCTTCGCCTTGCTGTACGGCGCCGGTTTTCCGCCGGTGCCGCCTTTGCGTCCCGCCAGCGTGCGGTATTCATGCGGGAAGTGCAGCTTCCATTTGCCCATGCGGACGGCCTGCAACTGCCGGCCGTAATACAGGTAGTACGCTTCGTGCGGGTTCTTAGCGCCCGGCTCGCCCTTGATGAGCGGCCAGATGTTCAGCCCGTCGATTGTGTGATCCGGCAGGCGGGCGCCGATCAGGTGGGCGACGGTCGGCAGGATGTCGATCGTCATGGCGGGCGTCTTGCAAACTGTTCCCGCAGGGATGGTCCCCGGCCACCACATCAGGGTTGGCTCGCGGCAACCGCCGTCGAACATCGTCCCCTTGCCCTCCCGCAGCGGCTTGGCCGAGCCGGCGTGGTCTCCGTAGCTGAGCCATGGTCCGTTATCCGAGGTGAAGATCACCAGCGTATTGCGCTCCAGCCTGTACTTGCGCAGCGTATCCAGGATCTGGCCGACCGACCAGTCGACCTCTTCGACCACGTCACCGAACAGCCCGCGTTTGGTCTTGCCCCGGAACTTGTCGGAGACGAACAACGGCACGTGGACCATGCTATGCGGCACGTAGAGGAAGAACGGACGGTCCTTGTTCTTCTCGATGAAGCGCACGGCGTGTTCGGTGTACCAGGTGGTCAGCATCCGCTGGTCTTTGGGCATCACCTTGGGATTGATCACCTCATTGCCTTCAATCAGCGGCAGGTTCGGGTAACGGTCGCCGGCGGTGGGATGGAACGGCCACATGTCGTTGGAATACGGCAGCCCGAAGTACTCATCGAAACCATGCTGAAGCGGAAGGAATTTCTTCTGGTAACCCAGGTGCCACTTGCCGAAACAGGCGGTGGCGTAATTCTTCTGTTTGCAAACTTCCGCGAGCGTCATCTCCTGGGAACTGATGCCGACCTTCGACCGTGGCCCGAGCGCGCCGAGGATGCCGATGCGAACGTTGTAGCAGCCGGTCATCAGGCCGGCCCGGGAGGCCGAGCAGACAGCCTGGGTCACATAGAAATCGGTGAACAGGCGCCCCTCCTGGGCCATGCGGTCCAGATTCGGGGTTTGATAGCCCTGGGCGCCGAACGGTCCGATATCGGCATAGCCCATGTCGTCGATGAAAATGATGACGATGTTCGGCAACCGGCCGGCCGCCGCCGCCGAGGCCGCCAGCAGCAGCGAACCGAGCAAGAGAGCCAGGGCCGCGCGGAGGAAAGCGCCGGGCCGCGCGAGCGGGATCTGTCTCCGCGCGCGCGAACTTCGTGACAGGTGCTGGATGAAAGGGGTCATGTTGCTCCTTGATTGAACGTGCTCAACTCACCCAATCTAGCGAACCGGCGGCCCGCGGGCAATGGCGTCGGCTCATGAGCGCGCCCCGGGCCGCCGCCGCGCCGCTTCACTGCGAGGAGGGTTCGGTTGCGGCCAGCTTGTTGAGACCGTCGAGGAAGGCCTTGGCGCTGGCCTCGATCACGTCGGTGGAAGCGCCCCGGCCCATCACCCGGCGGCCCTCCTCCTCCAGCAGCACGGTGACCTCGCCCATGGCCTCGGTGCCGCTGGTCGTGGCCCGAATCTCGTAACGGGCCAGCTTCGCGGAGCTGTTGGTCACCATTCGGATGGCCTTGCAGAGCGCGTCCACCGGCCCATCGCCGCAAGCGGCTCCCTCTTTGACTTCCTCGCCGACGCGGAGTTTCACGGTGGCCGTGGGGATCGCCGAGGTTCCGCTGGTCACGTGCAGGTAGTCGAGCCGGTAGATTTCGGGCACCGGATGAAATTCATCGTGGAGAATCGCCATGAGGTCTTCGTCGAAAACTTCCTGCTTCTTATCCGCCACGCTGAGGAACCGCTGATAGGTCTGCTCGAGTTCGTCTCCCGAGAGATGGTACCCCATTTTTTCGAGGCGGTCCCGCAGGCCGTGGCGGCCGGTGCGCGCGGTGAGCACCACCCGGCTTTCGGGAAACCCCACGTCTTCGGGACGCATGATCTCGTAGGTCTGGCGATCCTTCAGGAAACCGTCCACGTGGATACCGGAGCTGTGGGCGAAAGCGTTGCCGCCGACCACGGCCTTGTTTGGAGGAACCGTCATCCCCAGCATGCTGGCCACCAGGCGGCTGGTGCGGTAAAACTCGCGCGTATCAACGCCGGTGTGCAGATCGAAGTAATCGCGCCGGGTGCGGATGGCCATGACCACTTCTTCCAGCGCCGCGTTGCCGGCCCGCTCGCCGATGCCGTTGATGGTTCCCTCCACCTGGCGGGCGCCGTTCCGCAGACCGGCAAGCGTGTTGGCCACCGCCAGGCCCAGGTCATTGTGGCAGTGCAGGCTGATGGTGGCCCGGTCGATGTTCGGCACCTTGGCCCGGATGGCGGCGATCAGCGCCCCGTACTGTTCCGGAACGCTGTAGCCGGTCGTATCGGGGATGTTGACCACCCCGGCCCCGGCGTCGATGGCCGCCTCGATCATCTCGAACAGGTAAGCCGGCTCCGCCCGCCCGGCGTCCTCGGCGTAGAATTCGACATCATCGGCGTACTGTCTGGCCAGCCGGACGGCATCCACCGCCATTTGCAAGATCCGGGCTTTCTTCTCACCCAGCGTGCGGCCGTACTTTTCATCCCGGAACTTCCCGGCGATGTGAATGTCGGAGGCGCCGATGCCGGTGTGGATGCGGGGGCGCGCGGCCTGGGCGAGCGCCTTGCCGCAGGCTTCGATATCCGCCGCCACGGCCCGGGAGAGCGCGCAGATGACCGGCCCGCGGATCTCGCGGGCGATCAGCCGGACCGCCTCGAGATCTTCGGGCGACGAGGCGGGATAGCCGGCCTCGATCACATCCACTTTCAGCCGGGCAAGCTGTTGGGCAATGGTCAGTTTTTCCCGGCTCCCCAGCCGCGTCCCCGCCGCCTGTTCTCCGTCTCTCAGCGTGGTGTCGAAGATCACTACCTTGTCAGCCATGGCTTGCTCCTGGCGGCGGCGAACAGGACTGCCCCCCGCGGCGCGCTGCCCGCCGTGCCGCCGAACTCGCAGGGAAAGCCGCCCTTTTTTCGCGCCCTTTAAGACGATACAGCGTGGCAAACTCCAAGTCAAAACGAAGACGTCCGATGAGCCACCGCCACCGCCGGTGTCCTGGCTTTCGACGGCTGATGCAGCCGGGCGCCCGCCCGCCAGCCACCCTGTTGGCGCCCGGGTGCCGCTTAGTGTATAGAGGAACCATGCTCACTCGACGCGAGTTCTTGCAGGATTCCGCCATCGTCACCGCGACGGCCGGCGCCGTGGGCGCCGTCACCCAGGAGCCGTGGTTCGATAAGCCAATGCGCTGGGGCCAGCTTGTCCTGGTCGAGGACGATCCGGGCAACGGCAGATACGATCCGCAGTTCTGGATCGATTACTTCCGCCGCACCCACTGCGACGCGGTCAACATCAGCGCCGGCGGCTGCGTTTGTTACTACCCGACCAAGATCCCCTTCCATCACCGCAGCAACTGGCTCGGCGACCGCGACGCCTTCGGCGAACTGTACCACGCCTGCCGCAAGATGGGCCTGGTGGTCGTGGCGCGCACGGACCCGCACTCCGTGCTCCCCGACGCCGCCGAGGCTCACCCGGAGTGGCTCCACATCAACGCCGACGGCAAGCCCTGGCGCCACTGGGCGACGCCCGGCCGCTGGGTGACCTGCGCCCTGGGGCCGTACAACTTCGAGTTCATGACCGAGGTGCACAAAGAGATCCTGTCGCTTTACCCGGTCGACGGGATCTTCTCGAACCGGTGGGCGGGCCACGGAATGTGCTATTGCGAGCACTGCCGCCGCAATTTCTACAACGCCTACAAAATGGAACTGCCACGAACCGATAACCCGCGGGACCCGGCCCGCCGCGCCTATGTCCTGTGGCGGCAGCAGCGGCTGTTCGAGCTGTGGCGTGTCTGGGATGACGCGATTCGCCAGCTCAATCCCAATGCCCGCTTCATCGCCAACTCGGGCGGCGGCGCGCTGAGCTCGCTCGACATGAAACGCATCGGCGAGCTCGCCGATACGCTGTTCGCTGACCGGCAGGCGCGCCGCGGCGTGACGCCGCCCTGGGCCGCCGGCAAGAACGCCAAGGAGTACCGGGCCACGCTCGGGCGCAAGGCCATCGCCGGCATCACCAGCGTCGGCGTCGAGGAGCGTTACCGCTGGAAGGATTCGGTGCAGAACGGGGACGAGATTCACGTCTGGATGGCCGACGGAGTCGCCCACGGACTGCGGCCGTGGTTCATCAAGTTCTCCGGCGCCATCCACGACCACCGGTGGCTCAAGCCGGTCCAGGAGTTCTTCGAGTGGCATTACGGCGCGGAGAAATACTTGCGAAACGAGGCGCCCCTGGTCCGCGTGGCCATGGTCTACTCGCAGCAATCGGCGTGGTTTTACGGGGGGCCGCAGGCGCGCTCGAAGATCGAGGACCATACCCTCGGCTTCTACCAGGCGCTCGTCGAGGCACGCATCCCCTTCGAGATGGTCCACGATCACCTGCTGGACGCCGCCCACATCGGCCGGTTCAAGACGCTGATCCTGCCGAACATCGCCGCGCTGTCGGATGAGCAATGCGACCAGCTCCGCGCTTACGTGAGAGGGGGAGGCAGCATCGTAGCCACCTTTGAGACTTCCCTTTACGACGAATGGGGCGAGCAACGGAAAAACTTCGGCCTGGCGGACCTGTTTGGCGCGCGCTTCACCGGCCGTGTCACGCGCCGGATGCAGAACTCGTACCTGACCGTCCGCAAGGACCCGGCCACCGGCAAACCCCACCCGATCCTGCGCGGCCTGGAGGACGCCGAGCGGATCATCAACGGCGTGCAGCGAGTCGACGTCACCCCCACCGCGCCAATGCCGAATCCGCCGCTGACGCTGGTGCCTTCCTATCCGGATCTGCCCATGGAGGAAGTCTACCCGCGCCAGTTGACCACTGACATTCCCGAAGTTTACCTGCGCGAGTCCGGGGGCGGCCGCGTCGTCTACTTCCCCTGGGATATTGACCGGACGTTCTGGGAGGTGCTCTCAGCCGACCACGGAAAGCTGCTGGCGAACGCTGTCGATTGGGCCGCCGACGAACCCCGCCCGGTGGTAGTGACCGGACCCGGCATGGTGGACGTCGCCGTCTGGCGCCAGAAGGATTCGATGACCGTTCACCTGGTGAATCTGACCAACCCGATGATGATGAAGCCGCCCTACCGGGAAGTGATTCCGCTGGCGGGCCAGAGCCTCAGCGTGCGCCTGCCCGAGGGGAGGAGGGCGCGGAAGGTTCAGTTCCTGGTGAGCAAGCGGCCGGCGCGGGCGCGCGTCTCCGGCGGCGTGGTGTCGGTGGCCGTCCCGCCCATTGGCATCCACGAAGTGGTCGCCATCGACCTGTCCTAAGAAACCCGATGGCCGCCTGCCCGCTGTTGCCTCCTTCGCCCGGACCTCACCCGGCGTTGCCCCTCCACTCCCGCCGGAGTTCTGCTAAAACTGGTAAAAGAACATGCAAGACACGCTGGGGATTTTGCTGGCGGGAGGCGTCGGTGAGCGCCTGTATCCGCTGACCCGGCAGCTCGCCAAGCCCGCCGTGCCATTCGGCGGCTCCTACCGGATCATCGACTTCACGCTGTCGAACTGTATCAACTCCAACGTCCGCCGCGTTTTCGTGCTCACCCAGTACAAGGCCCTCGAGCTGACCCGGCACATCCGCGAGGGATGGCATATCCTGTCCAGCGAACTCGGCGAGTTCATCGAAGTCATCCCCCCGATGAAGCGCATCCACCAGGACTGGTATCGCGGTACTGCCGATGCCGTCTACCAGAACATGGAGAGCATCGTTGTTGAGCATCCGCAACACGTGCTCATTCTTTCCGGCGATCACATCTACAAGATGAATTACGGCGAGGTGCTGGACTGCCACCGCCAGCACGATGCCGACGTGACGCTGGCCACGATTCAGATGGACCCTGGTGAAGCGCACCATTTCGGCGTGGTCGAGATGGAAGAGGACGGCCGCGTCGTCGGCTTCGAAGAAAAACCCACGCACGGACACCCGAAACGCTCTGTCTTTAATCCGGACGCGGTGAGCGTCTCGATGGGCATCTACCTGTTTCACACGCCAGTCCTTCTCCGGGCGTTGGTCGAAGACGCCGCCGATGAGACCTCCTCGCACGACTTCGGCCGGGACGTGCTGCCGCGCCTGGTGGGCCAGGCGCGCGTTTATGCTTACGATTTCCACGACCTGAACGCCAAGTCCGCCAAGTACTGGCGCGACGTGGGCACCCTCGACGCCTACTACGAGGCGAACATGGACCTGGTGCGGGTGACGCCGGAATTCAATCTCTACGACCGGAACTGGCCCGTGCGCACGCGCCCGTTGCAAAGCCCCCCGGCCAAGTTCGTCTTCGCCCAAGAAGGCCGGCGCATGGGAGTGGGGATCGATTCGATCATCTCCTCCGGCTGCATCGTCTCCGGCGGGCGGGTGATGCGCTGCGTTCTTTCTCCCGGCGTCCGCGTGAACAGCTACTGTGACATCCAGGACTCCATCATCCTCAACAACGCCCAGATCGGCCGTTACAGCCGGATCCGGCGAGCGATCATCGATGCCAACGCCGTGATCCCGGATTCCAGCGTCATCGGCTACAACCTGGACGAAGACCGCGCCAGGGGTTACACGGTAACCGATAGCGGCATCGTTGTGGTGCCGGTGGAGAAGGACTTCTACACCGCCACCGGTGCCCGCCTGAGCGCGTAAGTCCTCATCCTTCCGCGGCGAGGAATCATTTCGCTCGCTTCGCTGTCCAGGTTCCGCTGGCCATCCCGCCGTAGTCGGCCTCTCCCTTCATCGTGCCGTCGCTCTGGATCGTGCCGGTGAAGCGAACCGCGAACTGTTGCCCGTTGTACTCGCCGGTGAATTCAAATTCGATCCGGTTTCCCTTCACCGTTCCCTTCACATCCGCCTGGCTGAGCGCTCCGGAGTAAGTTCCCGTGAGGCTCTCGCCTTTCTGCTGGAAGGTGAAGACCGGGGTTCCGTTGCCGAAATCCAGGTTCACGGTGAAATTCCACTTGCCGCTGACATCCGCCGCCAGAAGCGTCGCGGACACGGCCGCCGCCAGGAGCAATATCAGAAATAGCCGTCTCATAACAGATGAGCGTATCACGGGTGCGGGCCGGCGCCGGCAATAGCCGCATATACTACATGGATATGAATCGACGGACTTTCATCCAGACCACTGCCGGGGCCGGCCTGTTCGCAGCGGGCTGCCGCCGCGCCAGGCGGGACCGGCGGCCCAACGTGCTGTTCATTCTCACCGACGATCAGCGCTGGGACTGCCTGAGCGTTGCCGGCCACCCGTTCCTGAAAACGCCGAACCTGGACCGGATCGCCAACGAGGGCGCGCGCTTCCGGAACGCCTTCGTCACCACGTCGCTGTGTTCGCCCAGCCGCGCCAGTTTCTTAAGCGGCCGCTACGCCCACTCCCACGGCGTCCTGAACAACTTTACCGACTACCCCGTTGAGCTGCCCAGCTTTCCCCGCGCCCTCCACGCCGCTGGCTACGAGACCGCCTACATCGGCAAGTGGCACATGGGTGAGGGAAGCGATGAGAAGCGGCCCGGTTTCGATTACTGGATCTCGCACAAGGGCCAGGGCAAGTACTGGGACACCACTTTCAACGTCAACGGCAAGCGCCAGGTCGTGAAAGGCTACTACACCCACGTGGTCACCGATTTCGCCACCCGCTGGCTCAAGCAACCGCGCGAGAGGCCGTTCCTGCTCTGCCTCGGTCACAAGGCCCCGCACGGGGTCTGGATTCCGGAGCCGAAATACGAACACGTCTACGACAATCTCAGGGTCAGCAAGCCGGAAACCGCCAACGACACCGGCCCGGACAAGCCCAGCTTCATTCGCGAGCGCATCGGAACCTGGCACGGCATCAACGGCAACCTGTACGGGCTCAACGATTTCGACAAGTTCATCAAGTACTACCACGCCACCATCCTCTCGGTGGACGATTCCATCGGCGAAATCTACCAGGCGCTGCGCGCCACCGGGGAGCTGGACAACACGCTCCTCATCTTCGCCGGCGACAACGGCTTCCTCCTCGGCGAACACGCCTCCATCGACAAGCGCACCATGTGGGAGGAGAGCATTCGCATCCCGCTGCTGGTACGCTACCCGGAGCTGATCCGCGAGCCCCGGGTGATCGACGAAATGGCGCTCAACATCGATGTCGCCCCCAGCGTGGTGGACATTTGCGGCGCCCCTCCGCTGCCGGGCGCGCAAGGGATGTCCTTCAAACCCCTGCTGGAGGGCAAGCCGGCGCGCTGGCGCCATTCCTGGATGTACGAATACAACTTCGAGAAGGAATTCCCCTACACGCCGAACGTGCGCGGCGTGCGCACCGGCGACTGGAAATACATCCACTACCCCAACGGCGACGCCCAGCCCGACAAGTACCTGGCCGAGCTGTACCACGTCAAGGAAGACCCGCTGGAGAAGACCAATTTGATTCACGACCCTGCTGCCCAGGACAAGCTGGCCGAGCTCAAAAAGGAACTCCGCCGCCTCCAGGAGGCCACCGGCGGCTGGCCGGACCACATGCCGGTGAACCCGCAATTGCGCATGGAACTGCCCGAGGAATCGATCCGGTGAGCTTGCCGGCCCCGGCAAGCCGTTCTTGCTGCGCTTCAGACGCCACCGGTGACGGCGCTCCGCCCTGAAGATGACAGCCGGAATGCGGGACCAAACCACGAATGCGCCAGTCCGCTCGCGGACATACAATGTCTCTTTCGGAGTATTCTCATGCCGAAACGATTCGCTGTCTCTGTCCTGCTCGCCGCCGCCGGCCTGGCCGTCGCCTGCGGCGCCAAACCGGAGCGCAAGCCCAACGTTCTGGTGATTCTGGCCGACGACCAGGGCTGGGGCGATCTGAGCGTCAACGGTAACACCAATCTCTCCACCCCGCACATCGATTCGCTGGCCGGCTCGGGCGCCATCTTTGACCGCTTCTTTGTCTGCCCGGTCTGCTCGCCCACCCGCGCCGAGTTCCTCACGGGGCGCTATCATCCCCGCGGCGGTGTTTACAGCACCAGCGCCGGCGGTGAACGGCTCAACCTGGATGAACACACCATCGCCGAGACCTTCCGTGCCGCCGGTTACGCGACCGCGGCCTTCGGCAAGTGGCAC
>CAZXVW010000031.1:0-28906 GCA_964644025.1 uncultured Solibacteraceae bacterium
AGCGTTTGAAAGGCTCCGGCCGGCTGCTCATGAGAATGCCAGTGCGGCCGATGGCGAAGACGGTGTTGTTGTAAACGCGGTTGTGGTCACCCTTGACGACGATTCCCTGGCTCTTCAAGTTCCACACGACGTTGTGGTGAATCGTGAGACCGCGGGTAAGGTCGTCGCCGCGAATGCCCTTTCCGCCGACGTCCTTCTTGAAAAACGCGACGTAGTCGTGCGCCCAGTTATAGCGGATGACGGTGCCGGCGGCGTTGATGCCTCCAGTCTGGACACAGGCGCCGTCGGTGGTATTCATGCCGCCCTGGTAGAGATGGTTAAACTCGATGATCTTCTTGCCGCCGCCGCGCGAGGCGCGCACGGGGACGTTGCCGGTGAGATAGACCGTATTGCCCCGGATGATGACGTCGTCGGTGGCGGACTCGATGCCGGAGGCGGGGGTGAAGGAACTCCAGCCGATGTCGTGAATGAGATTGTTCTCCACGATGTTGTGCCAGCCTTCGATGACCAGGCCTGGGCCGTCGCTATAAGCAAGGCTGCAGTTGCGAAAAACGTTATGCGGCCCGGAAATGAAGGTCGCCGGCAATGTCCGGATACCTCCCAGGTAGCGGGAGATTTTTTCCGCGTAGGCGGAGCCCGGCGGACCGTACTTCTCCCCTGGCGCCAGCAGGCGCGGATAGGTGGGGTACAGGAAATGGCAGTGGTCAATGATCGAGTAACCGCATTGCTCAAGCCTGATGGTGGTGGCGAAGAAATGGAACCCGTTGATTTCGAGGAAACTTGAGTGGCGAACGTCGAAGGCGTAGTCACGCACCTTGACCTCGATCTGGTGGGAACCCGGGTCACCGCCGTCCGGCGCCCAAAGATACAGCGTTTTGGTCTTCCGGTCCCAGAACCATTCGCCCGGCTGATCAAGGGCCTCCAGCCGCCCCGAGAAATAGTAATGTCCGCCCACGTAATAACCCGGGCGCCGGCCTTCCATGTTCCTGCCCAGGTCGGTGGGGTAAGTGAAGGAATCGCCGCCGCGGCGATGATGGCCGGCGTAGCGCGTCCAGCACTGAAAGCCCTGGATATTCAAGGTGGCCACGGCGCCGGTCCAGTCAATGCCGGTGGCGGTCAGCGCCGGATCGACGATCTTGCCATACTCGCTGCCCGGTTGCACGGTCGCCCAGCAGGCGGGGTTCCAGCGGTCAGCGAAAGGGCAGTTCGGCCAGCGGGCCTCCGTCATCATCTCGCCGTCCACAAAAAGCTGGTTGAAGTAGCGGGGGAAGCTGGCCTTATAGATATGGCCGGAGTGGAGGGTCCAACGGACGTTGACTGGCTCAGCACCGGACAGGATTACGCGTTCACCCGGGTAGGCGACAAAGCGGGTGTAAGCGCCGCTGATGTTGCCGAAGTTGCGGAGGCGGACCGTTTCCCGGTAGGTGCCCGCGCGGACGTAGCAAACATCCCCGTTCCTCATGGCGGAAGCGGCTTTCGTAAGGGTTCTGAACGGTTTGGCCCTGGTTCCCGGATTGGCGTCGCTGCCGCCCGGAGCAACGAAGTACTGCCTGGCGCCCAACGGGAGGAAACAAAGCAAGAGCGTGAACCACGCGGCTGCGCACTGTGTCATCGGTCCGAGTTTACCTCACCTACTTGCAGATAGGGACAGCCTGCGTTGTCACCTTGGCGAATTTCACGAAGGGAGCAGTCAGCTCCGTCCCCTTCGTGAAATTCGTGTTGCAAAGCGCAGACACAAGGGGATCCTCGCATTCGAAGACGGGACGGGCTCCCGTCGCACTCGTCCGGAGCACTTCGCCCGGTCCCTTCGAGGAAAGCAAGTTTCGGTGCTCGGCCGGAGTGCAGGCCGCACGTTGGCGGTCGGGGTTCGTGGCTGCTACCCACGACAACCCTCTCCCACGCGGTCGCGGCGCTATAGAGGGGCGGCCGGAACTCAGACCTCGCGAAGGTGGCAATCAGCTCCGTCCCCTTCGTCATTTTTGCGAAGGTGGCAACGCAGGCTGTCCCTTTCGGAAAAGGGTCCAGGGGTGGGAGGGCATGTCGCGCAGGTAGGGTTTCTGCCAGGCGAACTCGGGGTGCCGGCGCAGGTGATCGGCAGCGTTGAAATCGAGCCGGCAAGCGTGGCCGGCAGCAGCGTAGAAGGACATGGCCGCGGCCAGCTCCGAATCGATCACCTTGTTCTGCACCGCCCCGGCGACGCCAAAGGGGGGCTGCCAGGGTGGGAGGCCGCGCGGGGAAAGATCAATGTGGCCGCACAGGGTTCGCTCGTTCGGTTCCTCCTTGCCGGTGTAAGTGTCGTAATGGTCGGCGAGAAAGCGCTCGGCTGCCTTGACGTCGATGCGGCCCTTGTACTGCTTCATCAACTGCTCCCATCTCTTCCGCCGCGCGTTGGGGCTGAGGCTCATATCAGTGGTATCAAAGTGGGTTTCCTCACGGGCGAGTTTCTCGTTGACCGGAAAGTTGGAGCCGACAAAGTAGCCGTCCCGCGTGCGTTCGAGCGTCACGTTCTTCAAGCCCAGCTCGAGGCGGGCGATCTCTCCGGTTTTGCGGTCGCCCACGAGCCAGTCATTGGCGTAGCCGCCGTTGTTGCCCTCCTTCATGATGCGGGCGAAGTCGTCGATGGACGCCGCATACTGCATCGCTTTCCGGGCGCGGACGAATTCCGGGATTCCCTCGGGATCGTAGCCGAAGAAGCGGGAAATCGTCGTTTCGGTGATCATGATCCCGGCGGCGTTGACGCCGAAGTCGTCGGCGCTGTGGATCAGGCCGGGGAAACCATCCATCAGGATGCGGTGCCCGCGCTCGGGGACGATGTCGAAGATGATGGTCCAGCGCTCCCCGTCCAGATAGTTGGTCCAGGCGTTGTGAGCCATGACGATCTTCCCGCTGGCCGTATAGCTACCGGTCGCGACGAACGCGCTGCAGGATTCCGGCGCGCCCACCCCCGGCGGAGAGGTGATGCCGTGCTGCTTGTCGTACTGCTTGACGTAGTAGTCCCACTCGAGCATGGCGTTCATGGCGACCACGTCCCACAGATCCAGCGTGACACCGCGGGCCGTGAGCCCTGCGGCAATGCCCTGAAGTTCCTCGCGGTACTCCTGCTCGATGTGAGGCCAGAGAACATTCTGGGCGGCCTGGCGGTAAAACGGCCAGTCCTTCTTGGCGTCGTGAGCCACTTCGAGCGCGAAGACTTTTTGCGCTTCTTCGATTTCCGGAGCCAGCAGGTAGCCGTGCTGGAATCCGATCTCCCCTGGCTTGCCTTCCAGGTGCACGAAGGTCCAGCCATTTTTCGGCGGACGACGAAACGCCTTCTCCAGACGGGGATCCGTCCGGGGACCGCAGGCGGCGGCCGAGACCAGCAGTCCCAGGCCAATGACGATCAGAGTGCGGCGGAGTTTTCCTTGCATTTCGATCCTTGCAGTACGGGAAGGTTTTCCTCCCGGGGAGGTTGTATTCACTGAAGCCTTGCTCAACTTCGCGCCAGTTTACCACGGCCGGTCCGTTGGCCGGTTCGGGCGCCTCAACCCTCGACGCCGCCGGCGCGCTCGAAGGCGTCGGCGATACGGAACATGCGCGGCTCGTCGAAGTGGTTCGTCAGGATCTGCATCCCCACGGGGAGCCCGCCAGGGGTCCTGCCGCAGGGCACGCTCATGCAAGGAATGCCGGCCAGGTCCCCGGTGATCGTGTAGATGTCGGAGAGGTACATCTGGAGCGGGTCATCAATCTTCTCCCCGATTTTGAAGGCCGGGAAGGGGGAAACGGGCGTGACGATGGCGTCCACCTGCTGGAAAGCCCGGTCAAAGTCCCGGGCGATGAGCGTGCGGACCTTCTGGGCTTTCAGGTAATAAGCGTCGTAGTAGCCCGCACTGAGCACGTAGGTCCCGAGCATGATGCGGCGCTTGCATTCGGCGCCGAAGCCCTCGCCGCGCGTGGCCCGGTACATGTCGATGAGGGATTCGGGGGCCTTGGCGCGCGTGGTGTAGCGAACACCGTCGTAGCGAGCCAGGTTCGAGCTGGCCTCGGCGGTGCAGATGATGTAGTAGCAGGCCACCGCGTAATCGGTGGTGGGAAGGCTGATTTCGCTCACCCGGCAACCGAGCTTTTCGAGCACGCCGACGCCGCGATGGATCAGATCACCGGTCTCGCTGGTCAGTTGGTGGAAATATTCTTTCGGAAGACCGATGCGGATGCCGTCCAGTTTGCCGTCCAGGGCCGCCAGGTAATCCGGCACCGGAGCGAATGCGGACGTAGCGTCCCGCTCGTCGCGGCCGGCGATCACCTGAAGCAGGCGGGCGCTGTCCCGGACGTTACGGGCCAGCGGGCCGATATGGTCCAGCGAACTGGCGAAGGCGGTCAAGCCATAGCGGGAGACCCGGCCATAGGTGGGTGTGACGCCGACGACGCCGCAGAAGGAGGCCGGCTGGCGGATGGAACCGCCGGTATCGGAACCGAGCGCCGCCACCGCCGTGCCCTGGGCCACGATGGCGGCCGATCCGCCGCTGGAGCCGCCGGGCACGCGCTCCTGGTCCGCCGGATTGCGAACCGGACCGAAGGCGGAGTTCTCGTTCGACGAGCCCATGGCGAACTCGTCGCAGTTGGCCTTGCCAAGGATCACGGCGCCGGCGCGCTCGAGGCGCTCGACGGCCGTTGCATCGTAGGGAGGGATGTAATGCTCCAGGAGCCGGGAGGCACAAGTAGTGCGGACACCCTTCGTCAGGATGACGTCCTTGACCGCCACCGGGACGCCGCCCAGCGGGCCGGGGTCTTCGCCGCGGGCGAGCCCAGCGTCCACGGCGCGGGCGGTTTCCAGCGCGCGATCCGGGCAGAAGTGAAGGTAGGCGTTGGTTTTCGGGTTTTCGGTGCGGGCGAACTCGAGCGCCGCAGCCGTCAGCTCCACCGCACTGTAACGCTTCGCGGCGAGATCGTCACGGATCCGATCGATGGTCAGTTTCGGGATGTCCATTGCAGCATCGTGCGGCCGCGCCTCTCAGCGCTCGATCACCTTGGGCACCTTGAAGCAGCCGGCGCCGGCGAGCGGCGCGTTGGCCAGGGCTTGGCGAACCCCAAGCGTTTCTCCCGGCAGGTCTTCACGGAGGGTGGCCGTCTCCCCGGCGTCGTAAAGCACCTGCGCCATGGGTTCCACGCCGGAGGTATCCAGCTCATTGAGCTTGTCCATGTGGGTCAGGATGTCGTTCAGGTCGCGGGAGAGGCGGCGGATTTCTTCTTCGGTCAGTTTCAAGTTGGCCAGATCCGCCACGTACCGCACCTGGTTCTCGTCGATCTTCATGCCGATGCCTTCTGGCGCGCCTTCTTATACAGCAGCCGGAGGACCGGATCGGGAATTCGCTCCGCCTCGTCCGCGCCGGAGGAGCGTTGCACCGGAAGGGCCGGCGGGAATTGCTCCCGGCCGGGGCCGATGCGCGGGGCCTTGACACGGAACTCCAGGTCCTCAACGACGCCTTTGCCCACCACCTTCTCCAGGTTCCGTAAGATCTGTCCCCGCAAGGAAAACAGTTGCCGGCTCCAGATCTTATCACCCACTTCAACGATCAGGTGGGTGCGGACGAGCTTCACGCCGAGCGTGTGAGCAGCGATCCTCTTGCCCACGGCGGCCCGCCACGCGGCGCCGGCGAACGCCTCCGCGGAAACAGCGCCCCGGGATGCCTTCCACCTGGCGATGACTCTACCAGCCCGCTCCATGTCGGATGAAACCGCCATTGTATCACGCAGGGAATCGAAATTCGGCTCAAAACCGGTGGGCAAGGCTTGCGCCGCGGCTCAAAACAGGAAATCGAAATCCAGGCGAAAACGGCGCTTGTGTTGACCGAGGAATTCCCCGAATTGAGGGTCGGCGGTATTGAGGCGCACGGAATCCGGGTTGAAGTGGTTGGTCAGATTGAACAGACTGAAGGAGACCCGGAACATGTGCTTCCGGTAGCGGATGTCCCTGGAGATGCGGAAGTCCAGGGAGAAGAAGCGGGGAAAGCGCCTTGAGTTGGGCGGCCCGGCGTAATCCTGAGCTTCGGTCACCGCGGTGTACGGGTAGCCGGTGCGATACTCGATGACCGGCGCGATCCGCCATTTTTCCCCCAGGCGCCAGACGCCCCAGGCCAAGACGCGATGGGGAATATTGCCGGATGTTTCAGCGACCATGTCGGGGTGGACCAGGGGCGCCGGGTAGTTGCCCAGGAAGCCGGTGAAATCATTCAAGTTGCCGCGGCTCCAGCTATAGACGTAGGAGCCGAAGAACTCTCGCTCGGGTCCCCAGCGAAAGCGGGAGACCAGTTCCAGGTGACGCTGGAGGGCTCCCCCGTCGCCGCTCAGCAGGAGCACACCTCTGCTTTCAATAACTTCGGGGCGAACCACCATCAGTCCCGCGGAGCGGCTGCGCCGGTAGGTGGCCCGCAGGCGCACGACGCGGCGGAACCGGCGCTCGAGCTGGAGGCTCCAGGTCCGGCTGCGTGGCGCGAAGTTGCCTGCCTGCCGCGAACCGAACACCAGCGGTCCATCTCCGGAGCCAGCGCTGCCGATGAGGTTAGTAAACGCGCGCGGCCCGTCGCGGATGGATCCGTCCGGCCGAAACCGGGTAACCACCCGGGCGGGATAGTGATCGAAGGCGTAGATGCTCAGCGGTACGGGGTCGTAGAACCAGCCGAAGCCCGAGCGCACGACGAGTTGAGAGTCGCCGAACGGCGACCAGGCTGCGCCGATGCGCGGGGCCAGCCGTACCGTGCCGGTAATGCTCTGGGTGTCGGCGCGGAGACCGGCGTCGAAGGTAAGGCCGGAACGTAGTTGCCAGTTGTCCTGGAAGAACAGTCCGGTGGCCGCGTCGGTGAACCGGAAGCCGGGGCGGTTGTCGAATTCGATGCGCTTGAGGGCATGGCCGTTGAGGTCCCGCACGTTCACCGGGTTTGCCGCGTACCAACCGCGCAGACGGGAGTAGAGGAACGTGCCGCCGAATTTCGGCGAGTGCACGCCGCGAGCGGACAAGGGAGGCGCCGTGTAGGTTTCGAGCCACTCGAGCCTCTCGGCCTTACGGTCCTGCCGCAGGAAATAATTGCCCGAGTTGCCCGTCGGAGTGAGGGTGAACTCGGCGCCACCCTGGGGTGCAATCCGGGCGACATTCTGGCCGAGCGAGAAAGCGCTGGTGAGGACGCCGCCGCGGATGGAGAGCCGGTCGGCCAGCGCGGCCCGGCCCTCGTGGCCCCGGAAGCCAGGGGTGGCGGCCTGCGGGTTGTAGAAGTCCAGGTGGACGAAATTTATGTGCTGCGGCACACCGTGGGCGGTGAAGCTGAGCAGGTGCTTCGGGGAGATCGCGTAGTCGAGTTGGGTGAGGGAATTCCACAGTTCCCGCTTCGACTCATTCACCGGAAACGAGCGCGTGGCTACCGGGGTTTTGTTCAGCCGGTACTCGACGGACTCGGACAAGTACAGGCGCCCGGGAACCAGCGGACCGCTTGCACTCAGCCTCGGAGTGAAGCCACGGATTCCGCGCAAGTGCTGGGCGAGGATGCGGAACTCGGGAGTAGGATCGTTCAGCTCCCAATGCCATTTGTCTCCGCCGCCCCGGGTGTTGACGGCCACCACGCCGGCGGTAAATCGCCCGTATTCGGCCAGGAAGGGGCTTTTGTAAACATCGACGGTGGCCACGGCATCGATGGGAACCGTGACGCCGAAATCGCCGGTGGCCGGATCAGTGACGTCAATGCCATTGACCAGGAGAGCGCTGCGATGCTCGGGGCTGTCCGAGATTTGCAGCCGGCCCTCGGGTGTGCGGGTTACGCCGGGAATCAGCGGGAGCGCGTCGCGAACGGTGGGAGGGCGGCCGGGCAGCGCATCTACTTGCGAGCGGGTCACTGAGGCGGGGGGTGCGGCTCCCTCAACTACGGGCGGAGCACTCACCGTTACCGTGTCATGCCGCCGCACCGGAGGGTAGAGTGTTACTTCGATCGCGACTGGCTCTTGCCCGCTGATCTGGAGAGGCCGGCGCACGCGTTCATAGCCGGCCAGAGTGACCGTGAGGGTGGCAGCGCCCGGCGAAGGCGCCGAGAGCCGGGCGCAGCCGCCGGTATCGGTGCTGGCGAGGACGCGGCCTTCCGGCGACACGATAGCTACCGTGGCGCCCGCCAGCGGCGCTCCCGCCGGGTCGCGGACCACAACCGTAACCGGGCAGGAGGCGCGCGACACTTGCCCGGGCAGCGGCCCGCCCAGGCCCAACACAAGTGTGGACAGCAGGGCAACAGGTACGCTTGCGCTCCGGCAACGACGGAGAATCAGTAGCCGTCCATCTTCCACAGTCGTCGAGCTCGCGGGTCCGGTTTCTCCGGCCGTATCCCTCTTTCAAGCTAGTGGGACGCCAGCGGAGCGCGCAACGTTGCGCCGGCCGGTGGCACGGCTGGCGGCGCACACGGCGAAACAGGCGGTCCGGCAAAGTTGACGCGGGCCGATGGTTGCCTGTAACACAGGTAAAGACGCCACGCGGCGAGCGGGCCGCGGAAACAACCCAGGAAAGGACACCCTATGCAGCGACGAGAATTCATCAGACGAGCGGGCCTTGGAACCGCGGGGCTGGCCCTGACCCCTTTGGGCTTTGCCGCCCGCCGCCGGCCGAACATCCTGTACATCATGGCCGACGATCACGCCCAGGAGGCGATCTCCTGTTATGGTTCGTATCTGAAAGATTACGCGAAGACTCCCAACATCGACCGGATCGCGGCCGAAGGAATCCGCTTCAACAACGTTTGCTGTAACAATTCGATCTGCTCGCCGAGCCGGGCCAGTATCCTCACCGGCCAGTACAGTCACAAAAACGGCGTCACGAATCTGAACGGCACCATCCGGGAGAGCTCTCCCTGGGTTTCCGTGGAACTGCAGAAGGCCGGTTATTCCACCGCCGTGGTGGGGAAGTGGCACCTGCACCCGCTTCCGCGCGGCTTCGATGATTACGCGGTGGTCAAGCGCCAGGGTCAATACTTCAATCCCACCTTCCAGACACCAGCGGGCGCCAAGCACATGACCGGTTATTGTTCGGATGTCTATGCCGACGTGGCGCTCGACTGGCTGCGGGGCCGCGATCCGAACAAGCCGTTCTGCCTGATGCTCCACTTCAAAGCCCCGCACCATCCCTACGACTACCCGGACCGGGTCAAAGGCTTTCTGCGGGGAGTCAAGATCCCGGAGCCGAGCAATCTCTACGAGGACGTGAAGAAGACCAGCCCCCTGCTGAAATACCGGCGTCCGCAACAGATGGATGGCCCGGTGCGCCAGAACGCCTACTACTGGCGCCACGTAAACGACAAGGAGCCGCCGATGGCGCCGGCCTCGAACCACCGCGAGCGAGTGGCCGCCGCCTACCAGCACATGATGCACAAGTACATTCGCGCCGTGAAGGTGGTCGACGAGAACGTGGGCCGCGTCTTGGACTACCTCGATGAGAACGGCCTGGCCGAAGACACGGTGGTCATCTACACTGCGGACCAGGGCTACTGGCTGGGCCAGCACGGCCTGTATGACAAGCGGCTCATCCTGGAAGAATCTCTGAAAATGCCGTTCCTGGTACGGTATCCGAGGGAGATCAAGCCGGGAACGCAATGCGATCTGCTCGGCTCGAACGTGGATTTCGCCGAAACCCTTCTGGACTGGGCTGGTGCTCCGATTCCGAAGACCATGCAGGGGCGGAGTCTGCGGCCGCTGTGCCGGGGCGAGCGGCCGTCAGACTGGCGGAAGGCCGTCTTCTACGCCTATTGGAGCGCCATTCCTGATCACTGGGGTGTGCGCACGGAGCGCTACACGCTGGTTCATTTCCCGAAAACGGACAAGATCGAGTTTTACGATCTCAAGGAAGACCCGAAGGAGATGGTCAACCAGGCGGATAACCCCGCCTACCGGAATGCGATTGCCCATTGCGAGAAAGTGCTCCAGCAACTGATGCGGGAAATCGACATCAAGCCGCAGGAGTTGCCCGACGGCAAGGGAGAGACCGACCTTTGAAACCGCTGCGGCCACGAGGATTTGTGGCCGTGGTCACGAACCGCTGGGGGCTCACTTGCGGCCGAAGTACTCGTAATGGTCGAAGGCGTCGGCGCCGCCGACCTCGCGCGGGTCTTTCCACTGCTTCAGTTGGGCAGTGAGCTCGGCGGACAGCTTCTTCCGGATGGCGTCGAAGTCAGCCTCGCCAGCCAGGTTGCGAAGCTGGCCGGGATCACTGCGCAGATCGTACAGCTCCTCGGCCGGACGCTTGCCGAAGCCGAGCTCGAAGAGGTTGCTGACGCGCGGGTCGTCGCGGTGCTCCATCATGAAGGTCTTGGTCGGCGAGTTGTCGATGTCCCAGTAGGGATTTGGCGCGCCCGTCTCCGAGCCAGCCGGGAAGCGCTCCGGCTTGTAATTGCGGATGTAGAGGAAATCGCGGGTGTGGATGGCGCGCATCGGGTAGCCGCCCGGCCCATCCGGTTGCGCCAGCGTGTGACGTTCCCTTCCGGTAAAGACGCGCTCGCGTTTCGGATCGATCCATCCGGACTTATCCGAGGTGAGGATGTCCAGGAAGCTGCGCGCTGTCATCGCCGGCGTCGGGTGTGAGCCGCAAGCTTCCAGAAACGTGGGCGCCAGGTCCGCCAGGCTGATGTAATCGTCGATGACGCGGCCGCCCTTGATCCTCTCGCCCCAGCGCACGGCCAGCGGCACGTTCGTGCCCCAGTTGTACAGATTCGCCTTGCAGCGCGGGAAGGGCAGGCCGTTGTCGCCGGAGACGACGATGAGCGTGTTGTCGAGTTCGCCCAGGCGCTCGAGCGTTTTCATCATGCGCTCCAGGTGGGTGTTGAACCAGTCGATCTCGAGCGCGTAATCCAGCAAATCGCTGCGTACCTCGGGAACATCCGGCAGACAGGGAGGCACCTGGGCGTCGGCCAGCTTCTTGCCGGCGCGTAAGCCGGAGCCCTTCTCGTAGCGCCGGTGCGGTTCGTGGCCCCCATACCAGAAGCAGAACGGCTGGCCCTTGCCGCGCTGCTTGAGGAAATCCTCGAAGTTGGCGGCATAATCGCGATTGCTCATCCCGTTGGCGGGGGGCTTCGCAGTTCGCGCCTGGTATTCCGGGCCCGCGGGATTCCGCCGCCGGCCGCCGGCCTTCCAGTTGCCTGGGCCCCAACCTTTGCCGGTGAAGCCGACGTGATAGCCGAGCCGCTCGAGCAGGTCGGGGTAGACGTCAAACTTGGCGGGCAGGGTGCCCCACAGGTCAGCGCCGGATTCGAGCCGGGCAAACCATTGGCCGGTCAGCACCGAGGCGCGAGAGGCGCTGCAGGTGGGAGCCACCGCGTGGGCATGGCGGAACATGACGCCCTCGCGGGCCACGCGATCGAAAGCGGCGCTGTTGACGCTGCGGTTGCCGGCGATGCTGGCGAATGGCCACGACCAGTCATCGGCGAAGGCGAAAAGAATGTTCGGGCCTTTGCCCGCGGCCCCGGCCAAGCGTGGCAGGAGAAGCGCGGGAGCGGCCTGCCCGGTCTTCTTAAAGAAATCACGGCGCGTGGGTTGGATCGTGTCCATTGGGTTCATCTCCGCCTCCCTTTATACTCCACCGGTTGGAACCCGGCCAAGCGGCCGGCAACTGGTGATGATGGCTCGAGCGAAATGCGCCCCCGGGTTCAGAGGAGTGGCTTGCCCATGTCCGGCGCGGTTCAGCGGCGGAACCGCAACCGCCGGGCTGCTCCGTTATCTGGTTCATGTGGCAGGCAGCGGCCAGACGGGCTAAAGTAACGCCTGCCATATGCCGATCGAGCGGATGGAGAACCATCGCTATGACATGGAAAACAATCCCGCGCCTGGCTGCCGGTGCGGCTGCCCTTGTGCTGCTGTCGGGTACCTGCGTGGCGGCGAGTGCCGCCCACGCGGCCATTTACATCGACGGCACCATCACCGCGATTCCGATCAACACGGAAGGGACGCTGGAGCTGGGGAATTCGGGCAACCTCGAATTCCGGTACGGGGAGACCAGCTACGCAATTCCCTCTGCGAGCATTTCGGCGATTCAGGTGGGGAAACCGCGTAACGGTCTCGCTTCCCACGTGGCCGGCGGCGCCTCGCGACTCGGCCGCACCGTGCTGCCCATATTCTTTTCGAAGGACAAATACCTGACGGTCGACTACGGTGCCGGGGAGGCCGCGGGCACCCAGCGAGCCGTGTTCCGGGTGCCGGCCGAGCTGGCGGAGGGCCTCGTCCCGGTGCTTCGGGAGAAGGTGGCGCAGAATCGCGCCGCCGCCGCGAAGGCTGCCGAAGACCCCGACAACTGGTGGGGCAACCGTTACTGGAAGACCAACCGCAACCGGCACCTTTGGGAGGCACGCAACAAGCAGCAGGCCAAGGCGGACGAGGCTGTAGCCGTAGTGGCGAAGAAGTAGCGGCTGGGCGATTGCTGGCGCTGCGGTTGCGGCCCTCCGGATCGGATTGCGCGCCGGCTCGAGCGGCGAAGCGCTCGCAGGCGGCAAGAAGCCTGAGCCCGCCTCAGACCGCCCATCTCCGGAGCGGCCCTAACTGCAACCGCTGGTGCTGCCGCAATTCTCGCACTTGTAGCAGGAGCCGTTCCGGGTCATCAATCCGCCACACTCGGCGCAGACCGGCGCGTCGGCCGTAGCCAGATCGAAGGGAAGCGACTGCTGCGGCTGCGGTTCGGTGGGCCGGAGCTTGGGGGTGTCACCGGCTTCGTTGGCGGTGTGTTCGGGACCAAGGAACTTGGCGCCCAGCCACCGGAAGATATAGTCGAGAATGGACTTGGCGTAGGGAACCTGCGAGTTGCCGGTCCAGCCACTGGGCTCGAAGCGGACATGGCTGAACTTGTCGACGAAGAACTTCAGCGGAACGCCGTACTGTAGAGCGTAACTGACGGCGGTGGCGAACCCATCCATCAGCCCGGAGATGGTGGAACCTTCCTTGGCCATGGTGACGAACAGTTCACCGGGCATTCCGTCTTCATACATGCCCACGGTGAGGTAGCCTTCGTGGCCGCCGATGGAAAACTTGTGGGTGATGGACTTGCGCTCGTCGGGCAGCTTTCGGCGCACGGGCCGGTAGACGATTTTCTCCCGGACGCCGGGCGCGGTGGCGGCGCCTTTCCCTGTACCGGAACTCAGCGGCTGAACCCGCTTGGATCCGTCGCGGTAAATCGCCACCGCTTTCAGGCCGAGGCGCCAGCTTTCCAGGTAGGCGTCCATGATCTCCTCGACGGTGGATTCCTCCGGCATGTTGATCGTCTTGGAAATGGCGCCGGAGATGAAAGGCTGCACCGCCGCCATCATGCGCACGTGGCCCATGTGGTGGATGAAGCGAGTGCCGTTCTGGGGCCGGAAACTGGTATCGAACACGGCCAGGTGTTCTTCCTTCAGGTGCGGGGCGCCCTCGGCAGTGCCGGTGGCATCGATGTGATTGACGATCTCGTTCACCTGCTCGGTGGAGTAGCCGAGCTTGATGAGCGCCTGGGGGACGACATTATTCACGATCTTGATGACGCCGCCGCCGACCAGCTTCTTGTATTTCACCAGCGCCAGTTCCGGCTCGATGCCGGTGGTGTCGCAGTCCATCATGAAGCCGATGGTGCCGGTGGGGGCGATGACGGTAGTCTGAGCGTTGCGGAAGCCGCTTTGCCGGCCCTTTTCGAGGGCCTCGCGCCAGCAAGTTTCGGCCGCCTCCAGCATGGGGCGCGGCGCCAGGCCGCGGTCAATGCTGCCGACTGCTTCCCCGTGCATGCGGATGACTTCCAGGAAAGAGTCCTCGTTGGGCGCGTAGCTGGGAAACGGTCCGGTGGCCTCGGCAATGCGCGCGCTGGTCAGGTAGGCCTGGCCGGAGAGAACGGCCGTCATTGCAGCGGCCCAGGCGCGGCCTCCATCGCTGTCGTAAGGCAACCCCAGCGACATCAGCACGGCGCCAAGGTTGGCGAATCCCAGCCCCAGCGGCCGGAACTCGCGGGAATTCCGGGCGATCGCCCGGGTGGGATAACTGGCGCTGTCGGCGATGATTTCCTGGGCGAGGATGACGGTGTCGACGGCGTGACGAAACGCCTCGACGTCGAACTGCCCGTCCGGCGTCACAAATTTCATCAGGTTCAGCGAAGCCAGGTTGCACGCCGAGTCGTCCAGGAACATGTACTCGGAGCAAGGGTTAGAGGCATTGATCCGGCCACTCGCCTTACAGGTGTGCCAGCGGTTGATGGTGGTGTCGAACTGCATGCCCGGATCCCCGCACTGATGCGCGGCCTCGGCAACTTGCCTCAGAAGATCCCGGGCCTCGTAACGCTTTACGGGCTGGCGGGTAACGACGGAGCGGGTCCACCATTCCCGGTTCTCCAGGACCGCCTGCATGAACTCGTCGGTGGCGCGGACGGAGTTGTTGGCGTTCTGGAAGAAGATCGAACTGTAGGCTTCCCCGTCCAGCGAGGGATCGTAGCCGGCATCGATGAGCGCGTGCGCCTTCTTTTCCTCCTTGGCCTTGCACCAGATGAACTTCTCGATGTCCGGGTGATCCATGTTGAGGATGACCATTTTGGCGGCCCGGCGCGTCTTGCCGCCGGACTTGATGACGCTGGCGAAGGCGTCGAAGCCCTTCATGAAACTCAGCGGTCCGGAGGCGCGTCCGCCGCCGGAAAGCGGGGAGTTCTCTTCCCGCAGAGTCGACAGGTTCGTGCCGGTGCCCGAGCCCCACTTGAACAACATCCCCTCGGTTTTGGCCAGCCCCAGGATCGACTCCAGCGAATCGCTGACCGAATTGATGAAACACGCCGAGCACTGCGGCCGGGGATTGGCCTTATCGACCTCACGGAGACGGTGTGTCTTCTCGTCGTAGTACCAGCCGTAGCCGCGACCCTCCTTCACGCCCACGTTGAACCAGACCGGAGAGTTGAACGACGCTTTTTGCGTCAGCATCAGGTGCGCCAGTTCATCGCGGAAATTGACGGCGTCCTGTTCGGTTTTGAAATAGCGGGCGGTCCGGCCCCAATCCGTGATGGTGTCAACGACCCGGTGGACGAGCTGAGCCACGCTGCGCTCGCGTTCCGGCGAGCCGAGCTTGCCGTGAAAGTACTTGCTGGCAACGATATTGGTGGCTGTTTGCGACCAATCGGCCGGGACTTCGACATCCCTTTGCTCGAAGATCAATTCGCCTTTGTCGTTGGCGATGCTGGCGGTACGCAGTTCCCACGCGAGCTCATCGTACGGCGTTTTTCCGGCTTCCAGGCTGGCGGTGAAATACCGGGGGAAACTCAACCCGATCCTGTCTTCGACCGGGAGTGATCGCTTCTGCTTGCTCGTCTTGGTGTCAGAATCCACACTAAACTGTCCCATGTTCGATTCCTTGCTTGCTAGACACTGCCCTCGGTCAACTCCAGCGGAACAACTCAGAGTTAAGGAGGGCCGTTCGTTATGATGCCCCAAGATATAGTGTCTCGTCAAGAATTTTATCTATATACAGTACAGCAGGTTACAAACCGCTAAAACGGGAAGGTACCCGACCCAGGTTCGCAAGCTGCCCCTTCACCTCGGTTCTTGGATGTGGAGGAGCTGGTCGGAGGCTACGTTCTCCAGCCGCTGGATTTTCCCCGAAGGCCAGCGGATTTCAATGAGGCGGGCGGAGCGGTCCGGCCCCAGGCCGAAGTGGACGGGAGTGGCGTTGGAGGAGGCGTAGCCGACGGCCGTGCTCATGTGGTTGTACTGCTCGCCGCTGCCCGAGATGAGCTTGACGGCGGACCCGATGGCGTCGCGGTTGCTCACTGTCCCCTCCAAGTCTAGTTCCAGCCAGTGGTTGGCGCCGGGGCTATCGTTGAGCCAGAGTTCGGCGCCGGCGTTGAGCGCCGAGACAATAATATCGAGCCGACCGTCGCCGTTCAGGTCCCCGACGCCGGCGCCGCGGTGCCGCTTCGGTGAGGCTGCCCCGAAACCGGCTTGCTCGGTCAGGGCCTCGAACTTACCATGACGCAAGTTGCGGAAAACGGTATTGAGTTGCTCGATTCGGAACAGTTTCCGCATGTTGTCTGATTGCACGTGGCCGCGCGAGGCAAACAGGTCTTTCCAGCCGTCGTTGTCAAAATCGTAAATTGCCGGGCTGTAGCCGGCCATGCTGCGGCTCAACTGGGTCAGCCGGGACCGGAAGGTGATCTCGTCGAAATAACCCTGGCCAGTGTTGTGGAACAGCGGAAAGGTTTCGTTGTTCAAGGCGAGAAAGGCGATGTCGGGCAGACCGTCATTATCGATGTCGCGGAAATCCACCCCCATGCCAGAGACCTCGTTTCCGTCTTCCGGCAGCGCGACTGCTGACTCGAAGGCGATTTCTTCGAACTTCCCGTGGCCGAGATTGTGGAAGAGGAAGTTGGCCATCTTGTCGTTGGTAATGAAGATGTCCATCCAGCCGTCGCCGTCGAAATCGGCTACGCCCGCACCCATCGCCTTGCCCAAATGGGCGCGAATGCCCGCGGCGGCGGAAACGTCGGTGAAGGTGCCGTCCCCGTTGTTGTGATAAAGACGGTCCGGGGTGGCCCCGTAGTATTTCGGATGACAGTAGTCGCGCGTTTGCTGGAACATGCAAACCGGCTCTTTCTCCGGGAGCCAGCGGAGGTAGTTCAGCACGAACAGATCGAGCCAGCCGTCGTTGTCGGCGTCGAACCAGGCCGCCCCGACCGACCAGAGCGGGCCGTAATCGGGATCGGGCCGGCCGAGCCCGGCCTGGGTGGTCACGTCGGTGAAAGTGCCGTCGCCGTTGTTGCGGTACAGCGCGTTGTGGTGGACGCCGCCGACAAAGATATCCTGATCGCCATCGTTGTCGTAATCGGCTACAGCCGCGCCGGTATCGTAACCGGTTCCGGCGAGCCCGGCGCTTTCGGTCACATCGGTGAAATGCGCGCTTCCGTCATTGGCGAAAAGGCGGTTCCAGTACTTGGGGGACGTCTTCTTGAGGCCCGGCATAGTGGCGCCGTTGGTGAAGAAGATGTCCAGGTCGCCGTCATTGTCGTAGTCGAAAACGGCAACACCGCCGGCCATGGTTTCCGGGGCGTACCTGGTAGGCGTCTCCGAGTTCTCCAGGGTGAAGGGGATGGGGCGATAGGAGAAATGGATCGGGCACGGAGCTGGGCCGGCCGCGGCGGACGAGGCGGGGCCGGCCAACAGCAAGGATGCCACGGCGAAAGCTGGCAGGCACCACAGTCGCAATTTCCCGAGCCGCATGGACACCGTCACTCCCAGGATAGCCGGGACGCGGAAGCGGCGGCAGCACGGCGCCAGACGTTTCCGAACAACTCGCGGCGGCGTCCGGGCTAAGGCGGCGTTGATCGGCCAGCGTGGCCAGCAGCCCCAGCCAGCCCGGCGGAATCAGTTCTATTTTCGCACTCCGAAGAGATCCGTGCGCGGAGCCATGTCTGCATGTCACTCAGATGAGGCTACAGCCCAAAGGCCTCCAGCCCGCTCGGTTCCTCCAGCGGAAGTTCCCGGTGATCCGCTAATGCCATGTGCTGGAAGACCGGCTGCCGGGGTCGCCGCCGGTGACCCACCGCCACTCCGGACAGACCGGTCTCGCCAGATCCCCGCCGGCTGCCTCACGGCCATGCCGGTCCCGCTGATTCGGAAACGGGGGCGGCTTCCAGGATGGTTTGACAGCCGTTTTGGCGGCCCTCTATACTGAAATTTCCGGGTATCCCCAGAGGGACGCGGAGGTGTGCCGTCTCCCAGCGGCGGCTGGCCCGGCGGGCGCAGAGAATCGATATGCCGAAACGCACATTTCAGCCGAACAACCGCAAGCGGGCAAAGACGCACGGGTTTCGCACGCGCATGAAGAGTAAGGCCGGCCGGGCGATACTGGCCCGGCGGCGGGCAAAGGGCCGTCATCGACTGACCGTGAGCGACGAGAGAGCCGTTCGTTACGCCAGATAAACCGATCGAGGCCGACAGGCAGGGTTTTTCCTTCCCCAAGAGGTTCCGGATCTTGCGATCCAGCGAGTTTCGCAGGGTTTACCGAGAAGGCATGCCGGTGTCCGGCCGTTACTTTCGTGCGTTTTGCCTGCCCGGTTGTCAGCCGGCAGGTCCACGGGTGGGCTTTAGCGTGCCCCGCACGCTCGGCAAGGCGGTGATGCGGAACCGCATCAAGCGGCGGATGCGGGAAGCGGTGCGGCAGGAGCTCTCCAAGCTGGGGCCGGAATGGGAAGTGGTGTTCAATCCCCGGAAATCGGTTCTGGATGCACCGTTTGAGGACCTCCGGCACGAGGTAGAGAGGGTGTTTCGGCGATGCAGGGTCTGCTGATCCGGCTGCTCGGCGGTTACAAGAGGTGGATCTCACCGTTTCTACCTTCCGCGTGCCGGTTCCATCCGACGTGCTCGGAATACGCGCGGGAAGCCGTCGGCAAGTACGGAGCGGCCCGTGGTTGCTGGCTGGCGCTCAAGCGGCTGCTGCGATGCCATCCGCTGCACCCGGGGGGATTCGACCCGGTGCCCTGAGCGGCGCCGGCGGGCATGTGAAGATGGAAATGCAGGGACCATAGATGTCTGATCCGCCAAAAGAAACAAACGGGGGCGACGGTGGCCAGCTTTCGATGGAGAAGCGCCTGCTGCTGGCGTTTCTGCTGATGGGCGCGGTTCTTTTTCTTACCCCGTATTTTTACCAGCCCCAGCCGCCGGCCGAACAAGCCAGGCCGGAGACGCAGACCGGGGAGGTTGCGCCGGTGGTGGAAACCAGCAAGCCGCCACCGCCGGTAGAGACGGCCGCGGGGGAAAGCCCGGAGCGGAAGATGCCTCCCCCCATCGCCGCTACGGCCGAGGAGACCTACACGATCGAAACGGATGTTTACAAGATCGTGTTTTCCAATCGCGGCGCAGTCGTCAAGAGCTGGATCCTGAAGAACTACGTTGACGGGAAGGGGAACCCGCTCGAACTGGTCCATCAAGCCGCGCTGGACAAAGCAGGTTACCCGTTCTCGATCGAGTTTTCCGAGGGCGCCGGTGCGCCGGAAGTGAACACGGGGTTGTACCAGGCCAGGAAGACCGACGAGCCTCCGGCGATCGACTTTGAACTTTCCGACGGTCACATCTACGTCCGCAAATCCTTCCGTTTCGAGCCGGGGCGGTACGTGCTGGAGTTTTCCTCCGAGGTGCTCCAAGACGGCAAGCCGGTTCCTCACTTGCTGGCCTGGCGCGGCGGCTTCGGGGATGTGACGGTTTTCAAGGCAGCCTCGACGCAGCACAGCCTGTTCTACGACCTGACGAACGGCAAGCTGGTTGTCAACGACGCCGGCGATGCTGATGACGGTCCGCTGACGAATCGCGGCAATTACTCGTTCGCTGGGATTGAAGACAGCTACTTCGCCGCCGTGGCGTTGCCGGCGGAGGGCTCCACCTTCGAGGTCCGAACCTTCCGGGACATGGTGAAGGGGGAACTTGATGAGCAGGAAGAGCCGTACGTAGGGACGGCGATCGGGGGAGCCGGCCAGAACAGCTTCCCGCTGTTCGTGGGACCGAAGGATCTGGACCTGCTGAAGGAGATCGACCCCAAGCTGCAGGAAATCGTGGATTTCGGGTGGTTCTCGTTGCTCGCCAAGCCGCTGTTTCTGGCGCTGAAGTGGCTGAACAACCGGATGGTTCACAACTACGGCTGGTCCATCGTGGTGCTTACCATCGCCATCAACATTCTGCTGTTCCCGCTGAAGATCAGCAGCCTGAAGAGCATGAAGAAGATGCAGGCGCTGCAGCCGCAGGTGAAAGCGCTCAATGAGAAGTACAAGGGCATCGGCCTCCGGGACCCGCGCAAGAGCAAGCAGAACGAAGAGTTAATGGCGCTGTACAAGAAGCACGGCGTGAATCCCATGGGCGGCTGCATGCCGATGGTGCTGCAGATTCCATTTTTCTTCGCTTTTTATAAAGTCCTGCGGGTGGCGATCGAATTGCGCGGAGCCGAATGGCTGTGGGTGACGGATCTTTCCCAACCCGAGCACCTGGCCATCCGGATTCTTCCGATCGCCATGGTCATTTCGCAGTTCGCCGCTCAGAAGATGACGCCCACGACAACGCCCCATGCCAGCCAGCAGCGGGTGATGTACATGATGCCGCTGTTCATGGGGTTCATCTTCTACGGGGTTTCAAGCGGCCTGGTGCTATACTGGTTGACCAGCAACCTGGTTGGCGTTGCCCAGCAACTGATCATCAACAAGATTGGAGACAGCTCGGGCATCCCGGCTGAGCCGGAGCCGAAGGCAAAGCCAAAAAAGAGACGACCCAGGAAGAGGTAGGTGGCGGAAAACAAGTACACGGTTGCTTCGATCGGTCCGCGAATCGAGGAATTTCTAAAACCGCTGTTGCACCGGGCCCGGCTGCGCCTGACGCCGCACGTGCGCGAACCGGAGTCTCGCGCCAGCGATTTCGAGAACCCGGACGTGGTAGTGGAGTTTACCGGCCCGGACGTGGACCTGCTGCTGGCGAACCGGGCGGAGCTGCTGCTGGCGCTCGAACACCTGACGATGGAAATGCTGGGGATGCCGCCGAAAGATCACTCGCTGCTGGTCTTCGACGCAAACGATTACCGGATGTTGCGCATCGAGGAGTTGCGCCTGAGCGCGCTGACCGCCGCCGAGAAGGTCAAGAGATCCAACAAGCCTTTTCGTTTCAATCCAATGACCAGCCGGGAACGCCGTATCCTGCACCTGGCGCTGCGCGACGAGCCGGCGGTGCGCAGCGAGAGCGCCGGCTTCGGGCCGAACCGCGGCGTGGTCATCTATCCGGCCGACATGCCCTCCTTGCCCGAGCCTCCTTCCCCGTATCCGCCCGCCGGTGCGCGGCGCCGGGGCCGCCGATAGGTCTTGCAGACCCAGGACACGATTGTCGCCCTTTCCACTCCTCCGGGTCGCGGAGGACTGGGAATCGTGCGGTTGTCCGGTCCGGAGGCGCGCGCGGTGGCGGAGCGCGTGCTGCGGCTTCCGGCCTCGCATCGGTGGCGAAGCTGGCATTCCGGCCTGGCCGAGCTGGTCGACGAAGAGGGGCGCCCCGTCGATGAGGTGGTAGTGACGTGGTTTCAAGGGCCGCGCTCCTACACCGGCGAGGATGTCGTCGAGATCTGCTGCCACGGTTCCCCGGTGGTGCTCCGGCACTGCGTGAAGAGGGCGGCCGGCAACGGTGCGCGCCTGGCCGAACCCGGCGAGTTCACCTTGCGCGCCTTCCTGAACGGCCGGATCGACTTGCCGCAGGCGGAAGCGATCCGCGACCTGATCGAAGCCACGACACTTTACCAGGCCCGCGTGGCCGCCCAGCAGGCGGGCGGATCGCTCAGCCGCCGGATCGCGCCGCTGAAGAATCAACTCCTGGAGTTGATCTCCTTGCTCGAAGCCGGGATTGACTTCGCTGAAGACGATGTCAGCGTCGCCGGTGACGAGGAAATCTTGCGGCGGCTCGAACCGATCGAGTCCGGCCTCGAGCGCCTGGCGGAGAGCTTCACTTACGGCAAGCTGGTGCACGACGGACTGGCGCTGGCCATCGTCGGCCGGCCCAACGTGGGCAAGAGCAGCCTGTTCAACCGCCTGCTGGAGCGGGACCGGGCCATCGTCACCGAGATTGCCGGCACCACCCGGGACGTGGTTTCCGAGGTCGCCTCGCTGGAAGGTATCCCGGTCAAGTTCTTCGATACCGCCGGCATCCACGAGGGGCAGGGACTGGTGGAATCGCTGGGCATCGAGCGCAGCTACCAGGCGATGGCGGATGCCGATCTCACCCTGGTGGTGATTGACCTCTCCGTGCCGGTGGAAGCCTGGGATCATGCCCTGGTGGAGCACGCCCGGGGCCAGGGCCGTTTCCTGCTGGTCGGCAACAAGGCGGATCTGCCGCGACGGGCCGAATTCGAGGGGGAACTGATCGAGGTGTCTGCCCTGACCGGCGAGGGCATCGGCGAGTTGCGGCGCCGGGCCATCGAGGCGATTGCGCCGCAGGGCCGGATGGAGCAGGAAGGGGGATTCATCACCAGCATCCGTCACGAGGAATGCTTGCGGGAGAGCCTGGAGGCGGTTGGGCGCGCCCGGGCGGCCGTCGGCGCCGGCATTCCACACGAGATGTTGCTGCTGGATCTCTACGGCGCCCTGCAGGCGGTGGACGCCATCACCGGCGCGACCACGGCGGATGAGATTCTCAACCGGATCTTCTCCACCTTTTGCGTGGGCAAGTGACAGGGATGTTCTGCTGCCAGTCCCGGAGGTTGCCGGGGGCTTCGATGAACCAGGCCGGGCGGGTCCCGCAACCCTGGCGCGGCCGCTACAATACGAGTAGCGATGAAGATACTGCCGCTGCTCCTGGCTTGCTGGCTGCCGCTTTGCGCCCAGGATTTTTCCAGCTACAAAGTGCAGCGAGTGGCCACCGGGTTTGTATTTACAGAGGGGCCGGCGTGGTCGCGCGACGGCTACCTGCTGTTCAGCGACGTGCCGAGCAACAAGATCTGGCGCTGGACGCCCGGGACCAAGCCCGAGGTGTTTCGCGCTGATTCGCAGGGGGCCAATGGGAACGCCTTTGACGCCAAGGGCCGTCTTTACACTTGCGAGACTCGCGCGCGCCGCCTGACCCGCACGGACCGGAAAGGGAAAGTCACCGCCATCATCGGCCGCTGGAACGGGCTCCGGCTCAACGCTCCCAACGACGTGGTGGTGCGCCGGGACGGACACATCTATTTCACCGACCCGGCCTTCGGCTCGCAGGCGGACGCCCGCGAGCTGGATTTCTATGGCGTCTACCACGTGACCCCGAAAGGCGAGGCGGAAGTGATCGCAAAGCCCCAGGGACGGCCGAACGGCGTCGCGCTGGCGCCTGGGGGCAAGATCCTCTACGTGGCCAACTCGGATGAACGGAATCTCCGGGCCTACGATCTTGACCGGCGCGGAAGGGCTTCCAACGAGCGCGTGCTGGTGTCCGGCATCGACGGCCCGCCGGACGGCATGGCCGTGGATGAGCACGGCAACATCTACGTGGCGGCCAATCAGCTCCCGGTCTATTCGCCGCGGGGGGAGCTGCTGCACACGATCAAACTGCCTGAGAAGCCCTCGAATTGCGCCTTCGGCGGCGCGGACTTGGGAACGCTGTTCATCACCGCCCGCACGTCGGTCTACGCCGTGCGGCTGAACGTGAAAGGAGCGCTCGAGTATTAGCCGGAATTCTCGCCGCTATCCGAATCGGCCGATTGTCGGGGTGGGCGCCGTCATCCTCCGGCGCGACCGGGTTGTGCTGATCGAGCGCGGGCGGCAACCGCAACAGGGGCGGTGGTCGTTGCCCGGCGGCCTGGTGGAAGTGGGAGAGCGGCTCCAGCAGGCCGTGCGCCGTGAAGTCCTGGAAGAGACGGGCCTGACGGTCCAGCCGGTGGGGTTGGTCGAAGTGTTCGAGCGGATCGTCCCCGAGGCCGGCGAGCGTCCCGAATACCATTACGTGCTGATTGACTACCTGTGCAAGGTAACCGGCGGGGAACTGCGCGCCGGCGACGATGCGCGCCGCGCCGCCTGGGTCCGGCGGAAGGACCTTCCGGGCCGGGATCTTACCAGCGGCACGCTGGCGGTTATCGAGAAAGCTTTCCGGCTGCGGTCGGAGGGGAAATGAAAATCACCAGCGCGGAAATTCTCGAGTTCGGCGAGTTCAAGCGGCTGCTGGGGCGGTTCCTGTCGACGCCGCTGGGGCTGGCGGAGCTGGAAAAAGCGGCGCCGCTGGCGGACCGGGCCGCGCTGGAACAGATTCTGGCCGAGACCGCCGAGGCGATCGACCACGAACGGGCGCTCGAAAAGCCGCAGCCGGCGGCCCGGGGTTCGGCCATTCGCGTCCGGTTCGCCGCCGTATCGGATTGCAGGGAAGCGCTGGCGAGACTCCGCATCGAGGGCGCCGTGCTGGAGGGAGCGGAGATCCTGGCGGTGAGCGGCCTGCTGGAGAGCGCCTCCGCGGTGCGGACGGCGGTCGCTTTTTCCAGTGCGCGTTACCCCCGGCTGGCGGAGCGGGCCTCGCAAATCGCTGATTTCCGGCCGCTGCTGAAGCGGCTGGCGGGCAAGATTCTTCCGGACGGATCGCTGGCCGACGACGCCAGCGTGGCGCTCAACCGCTTGCGCCGGGACATCGAGCGGCAGCAGCGGCGGATCCAGGAGTCGCTCGAACGGTTCCTGCGGCGTCATCACGACGAAGGGATTCTCCAGGAGGAGTTTGTCACCATCCGGAATGACCGGTTCGTGATCCCGGTGGTGTCGGGCCAGCAGCGCCGGGTCGAGGGGGTCATTCACGGCGCCAGCGGCACCGGCCGGACGCTGTTCGTCGAGCCGCTGGACACCATCGAGCTGAACAACGAGCTGGTTCGCCTCAAGGAGGAGGAGACCGGGGAGGTTCTGCGGATTCTCCGCGAGATGACCGGGTGGTTGCGGGAGGCGGCCGACGAGATCGCCACGGCCGTCCGGGTGCTGGGAGAACTGGAGTTTCTTTTCGCGAAGGCGCGCTTCGCGGTGGCCTTCGGCGGTGTCATTCCCCGGTTCAGCCCGCCAGGGGCCCGCCGCCTGCTGCTCCGCGACGCCCGGCACCCGTTGCTCGAAGACGTGCTGCGCCGGGAGCAACGGACGGTCGTTCCGCTCACGCTCGAGCTGAACGATCACGCTTGCACGCTGCTGATCAGCGGCCCGAACACCGGGGGCAAGACGGTTGCTTTGAAGACGGTGGGACTGCTGGCCCTGATGGCCCAGTCCGGGTTTCCGGTGCCGTGCGCCGAAGCGGAGTTTCCCGTCTTCGAAGAGGTGCTGGCGGACATCGGCGATAACCAGTCGATTCAGGAAAGCCTGAGCACGTTTTCAGCCCATATCGCCCGCATCCGCGAGATGGTGGAGAGCGTGGGGCCGGGATCTCTGGTGCTGCTCGATGAACTCGGCCGGGCGACCGATCCCGAGGAGGGCGGGGCGCTCGGGGTGGCGGTTCTGGAGGAATTTCGTTCGGCGGGCGCTTTCACGCTTGCTTCCACTCACCTGCTGGCGCTCAAGACTTACGGGGCCAACACCGAGGGAGTGCTCAACGGCTCCATGGGGTTCGACGAAGAAACACTGGAGCCGACCTACCGGCTGCGGATCGGCGTTCCCGGCAAGTCCGCCGGCCTGGAGATTGCGGGCCGCCTCGGGTTGCCGGCGGCCCTCATTGATCGCGCCCGGGCGCGGATGAGCAGTAGCGAACGGGACCTTTCGCTGTTCCTCAACGAGTTGCACCGCCGGCTGGAAAACGCCGCCGGAATCGAAGCGGAACTGGAGAGGCGCCGCGAAGAGCTGGACCGGCGGCGGGAGAACCTCGCCAAGGACTGGAAGAGGCGGGAGACCGCGCGGCTGGCCGGGATCGAGCGGCGCGCGCAAGCCGTTATCGCGGAGTTCGAGAGCCGGGCCGGCGAGATCATCCAGGAGATGGAACGGGAAGCCGCCGAGCGCAAGGCCGCGGCCCGCGTCAAACGCAAGGCGGCCCGCGCCAAGCGGGAATTCCGGGAGCGGTTGGACAGCGCCATGCCGGACGCGGGGGAAGCTGCGGCGGGGAAGGGAAAACTGGCCGAGGGCGCGACCGTCCGGCTCCGCGGCGTGCGCCAGCCCGGGCGCGTGCGCCGGTTCCTCAATGACGAGCTGATTGAAGTGGAGACCGGATACCTGAAGTTGCAGGTCCCGGTGGATGACGTGCTCGAGGTGCTGCCGCCGGCTGAGGCGGACTCTCACCTTCCCCGCCACGTCAGCCTCAAGGCTGGTCCGCGGGCCTATCTTACGACGCGGGAGATCAACGTCATCGGCCGCCACGCCGAAGAAGCCTGCGCGGAGGTGGACAAGTTTCTGGACAACGCCGTATTGGCGTCGGTGGACCGGGTGCGCATCATTCACGGCCACGGCATGGGCATCCTTCGCAAGGCGATCGCCGAGCTACTGGAAAACCACCCTCACGTCGAGAAGTTCTACCCGGCCTCTCCGGCGGAAGGCGGCACCGGAGCCACGATCGTCGAGATGAAAGAATAAAAGCAGAACCTCCCGAGGGAGCCGGCGGGGGCTCCGAGCGAGAGCGGGTTCGCCGGCGGCTTCTTTCTACGCGCTGGCGCTCGTAGCGGCGGCGCCCGTCGGCGGGGAAGCGGGGCGGGGCGCTATTTCGGCAGCGCCGCCAGCACCTGTTCGGCGTGACCGGCCGGCGGCGGCACACCGCGTATTACTTATTCGACGGCGACTTTGGTTCCCTTCTGCTCTTCGTGTTTGGAGAGTTCCTCGATCCGCTTGTCGATCAACTCCCGCATCCCCTTGAGGACTTCAATCCGGGCATTGCGGAAATGTCTCCTCGCCGAGTCCGGACCGAGTTTTCTGAACATGGCGAACAGTTCGGGCCCGGCGCCCATGCAGAAGCAGTTGACTTTCGGCTCCGGGACGCCCGAATTCGTTTGCGCCTCGTTTTCGCTCATTATGCGACCTCCTTCATCTCGACGGTCAGTAATTGGTTTTCCAGCCGGGCGCGCGTCGGCGACAACGCGGCCATGGAAGTCGGCAGCCCGATATGCCGGCGAAGGGTTCCGATTTCGACCACCAGTTCGTCCCCTTTCTTGAACAGCTCCACCTCGCCCTTGGAAGCGAACGGGAGACGGAGCCGCACTTCGTAATGGCCATCCACCTTCCGAAAGCTGTACGGGCGTTCGAGATTCGCCGGCTCGGCGGGATCTTCGCTGTCGGAATACAAGGCATTGGCCAGCTCCTCCAACTGCCGCCGGCCGAGCACTTCCTGGGTGAACAGGGGCACACGCTTCACTTTGACCGGCGCGAAGTAGGTTTCCATTTCGTCAAGGATTTCGGCCTGGGCGCGCCGCCACTCGGAAAAGAACTGATCGCTCACCGCCTGTGGCAAAACGCGGTTCGCAATGACCCAATCCACGGTCAACCCGTGCAAGGAGAAGTACACGAAAGCCCGTTGCGTCTCCCGCAGCACCATCTTCTCGGGATTGGTGACCAGGCGCACGCTGGTGATGGCCGGATCAGCAAGGAGCAGGTCGATGCCCTCGAGTTTCGCGAACAGTTCCTGCACGTTGGTGAAGTAACGGTCCGTGGGCAGCTCGACCGGCGAAACGCGGTTGGCGATCGGGCGCACGGCCTTGACAATGGTGCGCTGGAACGGGAAGACGTGCTTCATGTACCAGTCCAGCGTGGTGGGCATGCTGACGAAGCGCATCGACTCGGCGGTGGGCGCGCAGTCCAGCACGGCGACGTCGTAACGACCTTCCTTGCGGTACTGGTTGACGTACATCATCGCGCTTAGCTCCTCCATGCCCGGGAGGATGGCGAGTTCTTCGGCTTCGACGTCGCTGATGCCGGTGGTGCGCAAAATCGAGACGACATAGGAGGAAATCTCCCGCCAGTGACGCTTGATTTCCTTCTGGATGTTCACCTCCTGGATGAACAGCCGGTCAGCGACGCGGTAAGGATCGGCCGTCTGCCCCTGGAACAGCTCCGGGCCGAGATCGAATGAATCGCTGAGGCTGTGCGCCGGGTCGACGCTCATCACCAGCGTTCGTTTCCCCAGTTGGGCGAGCCGCAGGCCGGTGGCCGCGGCGACGCTGGTTTTTCCCACTCCACCCTTGCCGCTGAACAGCAAGATCCGCATACCTTCATTTTAGTCGCAATGGCCGGTCCCCAGGACATCTCTTCGGCGCTTTTCCAACCATGCCGCCGTGCGGGGAGGCAGGGACGGGGAACGGGCCAGGCGAACCAAGTCGTCCGGGGTATCGATATCGAACCAGGTGTCTCCGAGCGCCACCGTCAGCCCGCATTGGCGCGCCGCCCGGACCGTACCTTGCAGGGCGCGAGGGCCGGACCACTCCACGCCGGCGAACATTTCGGCATGGATCTTGCGGCAGGCAATGGCATAATAGCCGCCGTCGGCGGCCGGGCCGAGAGCGACATCGGCGGGCGAAGTGAGCAGCTTGTCGAGGTGCGCCGCCGGCAGGGTGGGCGAGTCACTGCCGAGGACCATGGCCTGCGGCCGGCCCAGCGCCAGCTCTTCGGCAAGAGCATGGAGGATGCGGGCGCCGAGATCGCCTTGCACCTGGACGCGGCGGGCGATATGGAACCGGGCCCACGCCTCGGTGGGAACATCCGTCGAGAGCTGCAGGTCCGCGCGTCCGGAAAGCTCCGCCAGCATCGCCAGCGTGTCCTCAACGAAGGCGGTATGCAATTCCGCGGTTTCCTCGGGGGAGAACCGTTCCAGCAGCCGCGTCTTCACGCGCCCGGGAACGGGCGCCTTCGCAAACAGAATAATCACTGGGCGCACACCGAAGATTGTAGACTATGAAGTAGAGCGCACCGAGGATCTGTTCCTCCTATGAACCCTGAAAAGCTGTTCGCGTCCGTTGTCATGATGATCCTGCTCCTTGCTCCGCTGCTGCTGCGGGCCGCCGGCGACGCCGGCAGGGGAGAACAAGTCTTTGGCCTGTGCCGGGTCTGCCATCAGGCCGCCGGCAAGGAAGAGAAGATCGGGCCCAGTCTCAAGGGCCTGTTTCAGAAACAGAAGCTGAGGAACGGGAAAGCGCCGACCGAGGAGAACGTCTTGGCGGTTGTCGACCGGGGCAGCACCGCCATGCCGGCCTACGAGGGCATTTTGAGTGACCAGGAGAAAGAAGACCTGCTGGCGTACCTGAAGACGCTGTAGGCGGGCTCCCGGCGTCCTCGCCGCAGGGTAAGAATTGACGCGCAGTTGACTCCGGCGAGCGGTCAAAGTTAGATTAGAAGAAGCAATCGTTCGTTTCTGCGTCCCCATCGTCTAGCCAGGCCTAGGACATCGCCCTTTCACGGCGGTAACGGGGGTTCAAATCCCCCTGGGGACGCCAAAACCCCTCCGCCCCAACCCGGTTTTCTTTCCGGGCTCTCCGCCAAATGTGGGGGCAGTCTTCTGATCCGCCAAGCTGAACTACGAAC